>JARLIP010000354.1 GCA_031291685.1 Caulobacteraceae bacterium
GCTGGACGGGCCGGGGCTGGAGCGGTTCTTCCGTTGTCACCGACCTGAAAGCGGCCGATCAGGCCGGTCAGGTCATCGACGCCCTGACGCAGGGCGTGGCTGGCGGCGGTGGTCTGCTCGACCATGGCCGCGTTCTGCTGGGTGACCTGATCCATCTGGTTCACCGCGGTGTTGACCTCGTGCAGGCCGCCGGCCTCTTCCTGGGCCGAGGCGGCGATCTGGGCGACCAGTTCGTTGATCTGCTTGACCCGGTCCACGATCCGCTTGAGGGCCTCGCCGGTCCGACCAACCAGCTGGGCGCCGCCGCCCACCTGGCGGGTGGAGGCGCTGATCAGGGTGTTGATCTCCTTGGCGGCCCCGGCGGAACGCTGGGCCAGGGCCCGCACCTCCTGGGCCACCACGGCGAAGCCCCGGCCGGCCTCCCCAGCCCGGGCCGCCTCGACCCCGGCGTTGAGGGCCAGAAGATTGGTCTGGAAGGCGATCTCATCAATGATGCCGACGATCTTGGTGATTTCCCGGGACGAGCCCTCGATCTCGCCCATGGCGGCGATCGCGTCGCCCACGACCTGATGGGATTGTTCGGCGTCCTGTTCGGCCTCCGACACCAGCCTGTGGGCGTCCTGGGCGGAGCCTGCGGTCTTGCGCACCGTGGCGGTGATCTCGTCCAGAGCCGCGGCGGTCTGTTCCAGGGTGGCCGCCTGGTGCTCGGTGCGGCGGGACAGGTCGTCGGAGGCCTGGGTGATTTCGTCCGAGCCGCTGCGGATGCCGTCGGCGTTTTCGATGATCACCGACATGGTCTGCTGCAACTGCTCCATGGCGGCGTTGAAGTCGTCCTGCAGCTTCCGATAGGCGGGGGCGAAGCTGCTGCGCAGGCGATAGGTCAGGTCACCCTTGGACAGGCGTTCCAGGCCCGTGGCCAGGGCGGTGACCACTTCGTTTTGTTCGCGAGCGGCCTCCTCGCGGCCCAGCTCGGCGCGCAGGCGTTCGGCCTCGCTCAATTCGCGCAGTTCGCCGGCCTCGCCCTCCAGGCGGATCTTCTCGATCGCGGCGTCCCGGAACACGGTGACGGCGCGGGCCATCTCGCCGACCTCATCGTGGCGACCGCGCGCCGGGACCTCAACCGAGTGGTCGCCGCCGGCCAGACGCAGCATGACCTGGGTCATGGCCCCCACGGGCTTGGCGATCATGCCGCTGAGCAGCCAGCCCATGAAGGCCGCGATGGCGACCGCCGCGGCGCCGCCGCCAAAGATCGAGATCATGGCGATGGAGTAGGCCCGCTCTTCGGCGACCTTGCTGGCGGCCAGGCGGGCGGCTTCGTCGTCGGTGACTTCCTTGAACACCTTGCGCGCGTCCAGCAGACGGGCGGTCGCCGAGACATTGGCCTGGGCCTGATCGACCAGGGCCGGGTTCTTGGCCGCCTCCATGGCCTCCAGGCTCTCATTGTTGAACTTGTTGGCAAGGGCTTCGATACGTTGGGAGCGTTCGGCCTGGACGGGGGCGATGTCGAGCTTGCGGAACCGGTCGAGGGCGTCCGTGAACTCCTTGCGATGGGAGGCGAACCGAGTGAGGAACTCGGACTTTCGGCTGGCGATGAAGCCGCGCATGGAGTTCTGCTGTTCCACCAGAGCCCCTAACATGTCGGTCGACGCCTGGGTCTCCGCATAGTTCAGCCGATTGGCTTCGGTGGCCACGTGCAAGGCGTGCAGGCTGTTGAGCACGACCCCGCTCACCCCAACAAAGGCGAGCACCACCATGGCGAAGGCTATGGCGAGCTTATGGGAGATCTTGGCGTTCACGAGAGACATGGCGGCCCCGTCAGGGATTGAATCGGCAGGTCAACGGGAGCGCCGTACAGCGCTTGCATTGCCTGATACATTCAGCCCTAGAACTTCAGGTGAAAATAAATCGTTGATATAACCATTTACATATTTCCGCCGTTTCACGGTGATCATCGATCTGTTCGCGAATGTCCGCCTTTGATCG
Source organism: Caulobacteraceae bacterium (assembly GCA_031291685.1). GTDB lineage: Bacteria > Pseudomonadota > Alphaproteobacteria > Caulobacterales > Caulobacteraceae > Poindextera. Next base: position 1,984 of record JARLIP010000354.1, read on the forward strand.
CGCATGAGATGTGGGAATGTGACATCTTGTCGCGGTACTAATACGCAATAAGCCAGTCGTGATCCGAAATGAATCCTGACGGCGGCGTCATGCACTGAGCGATTACTTGCGGGATCGGGGGTAATCGAGAACGGCGCTGGTGTAGGTTTCCACAACCTCGGAAAACGGTCGCCTCTGCTCGTCGAGCAGGATGGCGCGGTGCTGGAACAGCTGACGCGGTATGGCCAAGGCGCCCGCGCCGACGGATTGGGTCGTTGCGGTCGGAGGGGCGAGATCCCAGCCGTCCGGCAGCGGCGACCATAGCCTTTGGGCGGACAGGGTCTGGCGGGTCGGGTGAAGGTCCTGAACGGCCTTGCCGAAGGGGGTGTCGGTGGTTTCCAGCACCTGGTTCATCCGCGGCGTCAGGCGACGGGGCACATACCAGTTGTCGGCCTCGGACAGCACGTGATCGCCACAGGCCAGACGCACCCGCCGATACATGATCGGCTCCTCCGGCCCGACCTGCAGGTCCTGGCGCTGCTGGGCGGTGATCGGTTTGCCGGGGCCGGTGTCGCGCTGGGCGGAGATCCGCGCCGGCTGGGCCATGTGATGATCGGCGCACCAGGCCTCCAGGGTGGCGGTGGCGCTGCGGCTGGCCAGAAGGGCGCCATTGAGGGTTTCGATCTCGGCCAGGACTTCGAGCCGCCCAAGATCCGAATCTGGCCAGGACGTCAGCGTCTCCGCGGCTCGCCCCGGCCCAGCCGGCGCCAGGAGCGTCGTCGCCGCGACAATGATCTTCAGTCCGGCCATGCCGCGTTCACGCATCGTGTCCTCCTCGCCGAGGCCGCCTGTCGAAGCGGCTGTCCGGGTCGATCTAGCATCGCCTGGCGCCGATGGCTTGGGCAGAGGCTCCGGCAAGCAAGGCGGCTGGCCGTCATATTCGTCGGCGAACGGACGATGCCGATTGAATTCGGACGTATCGTCATGAAACTGAGATAGCACGGATTGATCTAGGCTCTACGAATCCAGTCCTTCGGTCTGGACCAGACCAGATGCAAGGAGTGACGAATGGGGCGTTGGCATCACGGGTTGGCGATCGCCGGCCTGATTCTGGTCGGGGGCTGCTCGCGGCCCGAGCGGCTGGTGGTCTATACCGCCGCCGAGGCGGACCAGATCCCCGCCTACACCGCCAGCTTCAAGAAGGCTCACCCGGAGATCGAACTGGTCTGGGTGCGCGACTCCACCGGGGTGGTCACCGCCAAGCTGCTGGCCGAGAAGAAGGCGCCCCAGGCGGACGCCGTGTTCGCCCTGGCCGCGACCTCGATGATGCAGCTGGACAGCCAGGGTCTGCTTGGGCCCTACACCCCCAAGGGGGCCGAGCGCCTCGATCCGCGCTTCCGCGATACGCAACAGCCCGCCCATTGGACGGGGGAGGCCCTGTGGTCGGCCCTGATCTGCGCCAATACCCACGAGTTGAGCCAAAGGGGCCTGCCGGTCCCGACCAGTTGGGAAGACCTGACCAAGCCGATCTATAAGGGCATGATCGCCATGCCCAATCCCGCCTCGTCCGGCACGGGCCTGCTGGCCGTGGGCGCTTGGCTGCAGATGTTCGGCGAGGACAGGGGCTGGGCCTATATGGACCGGCTCAACAGTAATATCGTCAGCTATGACCATTCGGGCTCCAAGCCCTGCAAGGACGCGGCGCGGGGCGAGGTGCCGATCGGCATCTCGATCGACTATCGCGCCGCCCAGGAAAAGGGCGCGGGCCTGCCCCTGGCGGTGGTCGTGCCCACCGAGGGCGTGGGCTGGGACGTGGAGGCTTCCGGGGTGATCGCCCACGCCAAGCACGAACAGGCCGCCAGGACCTTCGTCGACTGGGCCATGAGCGACGACGCCATGCGGCTTTACGCCAGGAATTTCTCCCTGGTCGGCGCCCCTGGCGTCGCCCAGCCGGTGCCCAACCTGCCGGCGGACCTTTCGACCCATCTGGCCAAGGTGGATCTGCGCTGGACCGGCCAGAACCGGGACCGGATCATCACCGAATGGACCCGCCGCTACGATTCCAAGAGCGCGCCCAAACAATGAGCGCATCCGCCCTGGAGTTGCGCGGCCTGAGCAAGCGCTTTGGCCGAACCCTGGCCGTGGACGGCCTGAACCTGGACGTGCCGACGGGCAGCTTCGTCTGTCTGGTGGGGCCGTCCGGCTGCGGCAAGACCACGGCCCTGCGGCTGATCGCGGGGCTTGAGAGCCCCAGCGAGGGGGCGATCCTGTCCGAGGGCGTCGATATCACCCGTCGCCACCCCGCCGAGCGGGGCCTGGGGATGGTGTTCCAGTCCTACGCCCTGTTTCCCAACCTGACCGTGGGCGCCAATGTCAGCTTCGGCCTGCCGGGCGCCATGCCAACGGCTCAGAAGCAGGCGCGGGTGGCCGAACTGCTGGAGCTGGTGGGTCTGGCCGCCTTCGCCCAGCGCCGCCCCGCGGACCTGTCCGGCGGCCAGCAGCAGCGGGTGGCCCTGGCCCGGGCCCTGGCGCCGGGACCACGGATCCTGTTGCTGGACGAGCCGCTTTCGGCCCTCGACCCGCACCTGCGCGACCAGTTGCGCGCGGAGCTGAAGGCCCTGCAGGCGCGCCTGGGCATCACCACTATCATGGTCACCCATGATCAGGCCGAGGCCCTGGCCCTGGCCGACCAGATCGCCGTGATGCGCGGCGGACGCCTGGAGCAGGTGGGCTCGCCGGAGGCCATCTACGGCGCCCCGGCCAACGCCTTCGTCGCCAGCTTCATCGGGCCCTTGAACCAGCTGCCCGCCACGGTGGGAGAGGCGGGGCAGGTTGTCCTGGCCAACGGCGCGCGGATCGCGGCGGATATCAGCGGCCTCGCCAAGGGCGCGGCGGTGATCGCCACGATCCGTCCCGACGCGGTTCGCATCGCGGGCGCCAGCGACGCGGGCGCGCTTTCGGGCCAGGTCATCGCCCGGGAGTTCGCCGGCGCCTCGGTGCGCCTCAGCATCCGGCTTGGCGACGAGGGCGGGCCGGTTCTGCGCCTCGATGTGGGCGCCGATCACCCGAGGGCCTCGGCGGGCCTGGGCGAGGTGGTTGATGTCGCCCTGCCGGCGGATCAGGTGCGGCTGTTCGCGGCGGAGCCGCGCGCGTGACCCTGCCCAAAGGCCCATCGGCCGGTCTGTTGCTGCTGATCTTCGCGGTGGCGCTGGCCCTGTTCTTCGGCGCGCCCTTGGGGGAGTTGGCCTGGCGCTCCCTGTCCGCCGCGGACGGCGGCCTGACCCTCGCCCACTACGCTGAATACCTGACCTCGCCGGGCCTGCAACGGTCCCTGGTCAATACCGCCGTTCTGGGCGCCTGGGTCGTGGCCCTGGTCACCCCGGCGGCCTTCCTGATCGCCTATGGACTGGAGCGCACCCGCCTGCCGCTCAAGGGGATGCTGGCCTCCCTGGCCGCAGCGCCTTTGCTGGTTCCCTCGCTGCTTCCGGCCCTGGCCCTGGTCTATCTGTTCGGCCGCCAGGGGCTGCTCAAGCCCATGCTGGGCGGCTGGACCATCTATGGGGCGCCGGGTCTGGTGATCGCCGATTCCATCGCCGCCTTGCCCCATGCGGTGGTGATCCTGCGCACGGCCCTGTCCGGCGCCGATGCGCGGCTCTACGAGCAGGCCAAGCTTTTGGGCGCCAGCGGCTGGAAGCGGTTCTGGACCATCACCCTGCCGGGATGCCGCCATGGCTTGGTGGCCGCGGCCCTGGTGGTGTTCGCCCTGACCATCGCCGATGTGGGCGCGCCCAAGGTGGTGGGGGGCGGTTTCGACGTCCTGGCCCTGGATATCTACAAGCAGGTCATCGGACAGCAAAACTTCGAGATGGGGGCGGTGGTGGCGATCATGCTGCTGCTGCCCACCGCCGCCGCGATCCTGTTCGAGCGCCACGCCGCCTCGCGCCAGGCCGCCAGCGTCAGCGCCCAGGCCAAGGCCTATCATCCCGAGCCCGACCGGGGCCGGGATCTGGTGGTGGGGATCGGCTGCGTCCTGATCGCCCTGGCCATAGCCGCGGTCATGGCCACGGCCCAGCTGGCTGCGGTCGTGCGCCAGTGGCCCTATGACCTGAGCCTGACGGGGATCCACTACGACTTCGACCGCTATGACGGGGGCGGGTGGAGCGCGATCACCAATTCGGTGATGCTGGCCCTGGTCACCGCCGTTGTCGGAACCGTGCTGGCCTTCGTTGGGGCCTATCTGGCCGAGCGCAGCCAGGCGGGGCGGGGGCTGAAGCGGGTCTATTCGGTTCTGGCCCTGGGTCCGGCGGCCGTGCCCGGCCTGGCCCTGGGGTTGGGCTTCGCCCTGTTCTTCAACGACCCGGCCAACCCGCTGCACCTGATCTATGGCACGGTGGGCATATTGATCGCGGCCAATGTGGTCCACTTCTTCACCGTGGCGCACCTGACGTCTGTCTCAATGCTCAAGTCCCTGGACCCGGCCTTCGAGCCGGCGGCCCGGGTGCTGGGGCGCGGGGGGCTGACCCTGTTCGGGCGGGTGATCGCGCCCCTGTCGGCGCCGGCCCTGGTGGAGATCGCCCTCTATCTGTTCGTCAACGCCATGACCACGGTCTCGGTGGTGGTGTTCCTCTATCCGCCGGAGTTCAAGCTGGCCGCCGTGGCGGTGCTGAACATGGATGACGCCGGCGACTCCGCCCCGGCCGCGGCCATGGGCATGTTGATCCTCTATGTGAATATCGCGGCCCGCATCGTGGGCGGCCTGGCCCTGCGCCGGCTGGCGCGGCGCTCCACGCCGGTGGAGACGCCGGACACGGTGCTGGCGGGAGTGGCGCCATGAGCGGGACGCAAGGGCCCTTCGACCTGGCCGTGGTCGGGGCGGGGATCGTTGGTCTGGCGAGCGCCTACGCCGCCGCCCGGGCGGGCAAGCATGTGGTGGTGCTGGAGCGGGACACCCGCGCCAACCGCGCCTCGATCCGCAATTTCGGCTTCGTCACCGTCACCGGCCAGCCCGCCGGCGAATGCTGGCGCCGGGCCCGGCGCAGCCGGGAGGTCTGGGCCGACGTCGCGCCCCAGGCCGGGATCGCGGTGGAGCACCGGGGCCTGGTGATGACCGTGCGCCGCTCGGAGGCCAAGGCCGTGGCGCAAGCCTTTCTCGCTACGCAGATGGGCGAGGGCTGCCAGTGGCTGGAGCCGGCGGACCTGCGCCGCCAGTTTCCCGACCTGCCCCTGCCAGGCGAAGGCGCCGTCTTCAGCCCCCATGAGCTGAGGGTCGAATCCCGCCTGGCTATTCCGCAACTGACGGCCTGGCTGGCTGAGCGCTGGGGCGTGGTGTTTCGCATGGGCTGCGCGGTACGCGAGGTGGCGCCCCCGTTTATCGACACGGCCCTGGGACGGATCGAGGCCGCCGCCGCCGTGGTCTGCCCCGGGGACGACCTGGTCACCCTGTTTCCCGAGGCCATCGTCCCCCACGGCCTGACCCGCTGCCGGCTGAGCATGTTGCGCCTGGCCGATCCGGGTTTTCGCCTGCCGGCGGCGGTCATGTCGGACCTGGGCCTGGTGCGTTATGGCGGCTATTCGGCCCTGCCAGAAGCTGGTCCCTTGCGGGCGCGGCTGGAGCGGGAGCAGGGGGATTGCCTGAGGCACGGTATCCACCTGATCGTGGTGCAGAGCGCCGACGGCTCCCTGGTGGTGGGGGACAGCCACCATAATCACGACACCCCCGCGCCCTTCGCCCTGGCCGAGGTCGAGGACCTGATGCTGGGTGAGTTCGAGGCGGCCCTGGGCCTGCCCGCGCCGCCGGTGCTCGAGCGCTGGACGGGGACCTACGCCTCATCTCCGACCGAGACCGCCATCATCCAGACGCCGGCGCCCCACGTGCGCCTGGCCCAGGTGACCAGCGGGACCGGCGCCTCCACCGCCTTCGCCATCGGTGAGGAAATCATTGGCGATCTGTTCGACCTGCCCGCCGGAGTTTTTGCATGACCCATCCCATCAAGGCGGTGATCTTCGACTGGGCCGGGACAGTGATCGATTTCGGCTGCCTGGCGCCGGTCCAGGCCCTGCAGGCCGTGTTCGAGGCCCAAGGCGCCGCGATCACCGAGGCCGAGGCCCGGGCCTCCATGGGCCTGGCCAAGCGCGACCATGTGCGTGAACTGCTGGCCATCCCCCGGGTCGCCGAGGCCTGGACCAAGGCCAAGGGCCATGCCCCCACGGAGGCGGATGGGGACCTGGTCTATGACGGCCTGCCGGCCCTGATGCGGCAGGCCGCCGCCCGGCGCAGCCAGTTGATCGACGGGGCCGCCCAGATGGTCGCCGACCTGAGGGCGGCGGGGACCAGGATCGGTTCCTGCACCGGCTACACCCGGGAAATGATGGCCGACATCCTGCCCCTGGCCGCGCGACAGGGCTACGCTCCCGACGCGGTGGTCTGCGCAGGCGAGACCGCCGAGGGACGGCCCTCGCCCCTGATGGCCTGGAAGGTGCTGGTCGAGCTGGGGATCTGGCCGTCCAGCGCCTGCGTCAAGGTCGACGACGCCGAGGTGGGCATGGGCGAGGGACGTGAGGCGGGGATGTGGTGCGTGGGTCTGGCCGCCTCCGGCAACGGGGTGGGGCTGTCCCCCGAGGCCCTGGCCGCCCTCGATCCCGCCGACCGCGCCCAGCGCATCGCCGACGCCGCCGAGGGACTCAAGGCCGCTGGGGCGCACTATGTGATCGACACCGTCGCGGACCTGCCGCCGGTATTGGAAGCCATCGCCGGGCGGATCGCCGCGGGGGAGCGGCCGGGCGGGTGACGTGGAGGGCGGGTGACGTGGGGGCGGGTGACAGGGCGGGGCGCCAGGGTCTAAGCACGCGCCCATGAGCACCCCCGTTCGAGTCTGGATCGCCGCCGCCTTCTATCCGGTCTATCGCTGCGGCGGCTGGGCCCTCGTGCGCAATGTGCAGGGCGTCGTCAGCGGCATGGCCGGGGGCGAGCGGCACAGCACGGGGATGCGGGTCGCCCTGGCGGGGCTGGCGGCGGGGTTACAGGGCCTGCCGGTGTCGGCCGATGCGGTCGAGATCCAGACGACCAGTCCCGAACTTGCGGCCTTGGCGGCGTTTCTGTCGGCGCCTCAGGCGCCCGGGGTCAAACCGCCCGGCGCCAAACCGCCCGGAGACGACGGCGCCGACCTTGATTTTTGGGCCCAGATCCTGACGGCGGCCAAGGGACGGCGCCTGAGCGTGGTCGCGGTTGCGCCTCAGCCCAAGACGCCAGCCGCCTTCGCCGGCGCCTGGGCCGATCTGGCCCGGGACAAGGCCAAGGCCACCGGGCCCTTCACCGCCGCGATTCCCAAGCCGAACCTGGCGAAGGTTCAGGGACTGGGTTAGGGGGGTTGGGTTAGGGCGCCGCCGCTTCCCGCAGCGGCAATAGCGGCTGGCCTCCGGCGTCCCAGCCGGCCAGGAAACCGAACACCAGGGCGCAGGAGATGGTGCCGCCGGGGCCGCCATAGGTCATGCCCAGGGGAGACGACATCACATTGCCCGCCGCGTAGAGGCCGGGGATGGGCTGGCCGTCGAGGTCCAGGACATTGGCGTTCTGATCGACCCTGGGCCCGCCCTTGGTGCCCAGGGCGCCGCTCTTGATCTCCACCGCGAAATAGGGGCCGCGATCCAGCGGGCCGAGGGTGGCCTCAGGTCCGCCGCGCCGGGCCGCATCCCCCCACCAGATGTCGTGGGCGGCTTCGCCCCGGCCAAAGTCCTCGTCCCGTCCGGCGGCGACCTGCTGGTTCCAGCGTTGGACCGTAGCCTCCAGGGCCCCGGCCTCCACACCGATCCGCTCGGCCAGGGCCGCCAGGGTCGGGGCCCGGGTCACCCATTGCGGTGGCGGCTCCCCTGGAACGCCGCCCATCATCCCGAAACCATAGAGATCGACATAGCCCTGATCGAAGATCAGCCAGCAGGGCAGGTTGCGATAGTCGAAGGCGTTGGCGTCCTGTTCGTGAAAGGCCGGGCCGAAGGCGTTGTAGTTGGTGGCCTCGTTGACGAAGCGTTGGGCCTTGCGGTTGACCATGATCGAGCGCGGCAGGCTGCGCTGGCCGGCCACCAGGGACAGGCCGGTGGAGACCTCCTCGGTGGGCACCTCGACCACGGGCATCCACCAGGCCTCGCGCATATTGCCCAGCATGGCGCCGGCCTTCATGGCCATCTTCAGTCCGTCGCCGGTATTGGTGGCGATGGAGACCGGGTGGGTCATGGGCCCGCGCAGGAAGGCGCGCTTGAAGTCCTCGTTCCATTCGAAGCCGCCGGTGGCCAGGATCACCGCGTCCGCCCGCTCGGTGATCTCGCCCTCGGGGGTTTCGATCCGCACCCCGGCCACGCGGCCGTCCTCGGTCAGCAGTTCCAGGGCCCGGCAACTGGTGCGGGGCTCGATGCCCCGCTCCAGGCAGGCGCGCATCAGCCGGCCGATTAGGGCCTGGCCGTTGCCGCGCTCGTCCGCCTCGCCGCGCCGGGCGATCTCCTCGAAATCGAAGGGCCTGGGCTCGACTTGACCCAAGGGGGTGTCGCAGATGGAGATGCGCGGGTCCTGGAAATAGGGCGAGCGGGTGATCCGGTCGGCCCAGTCGCCCAGTTCGGTGAAGGGATAGAGGGGGCAGTCCAGGGCACGCCCGCCGTCCGGTTTCCCGCCGGGGTGCTCGGCGTGATAGTCGGGAAATCCGGGGATCGGCCGAAACCGCACCGGGGTGTTGTCCTCCAGATAGCGGACCATCACCGGACCGGCGTCGAGGAAGGCCTCGGCGAGGGATGGATCGATCATGTCGTTCGACAGGGCCATCAGATAGGTCAGCGCCTCCTCGCGACTGTCCGCAACGCCGAGGGCCTGTTCGTGATGGTTGTTGGGGATCCAGACCAGGCCGCCGGACCAGGCCGTGGTGCCGCCGATCTGGTGGTGCTTCTCGAACACCGAGACCCGTGCGCCCGAATCGTGGGCCGCCACGGCCGCGGTGAGCCCGGATCCGCCCGAACCCAAGACAACGACATGCCGCTGGGCCATGACGCCTACCTCCCCCTGATTATTTTTATTCAGTCTTTCGGCTATCTAGGGGGCAGGGCGAGGGGCGCGTCAATGCCCGTCAGGGGCGATCCTGGCGTCGGGGGGCCTTCGCAACCGGTCGGGTTGGAAGGTGGTGACCAGATCCGCGCCGGCGATGATCCGCGCCGTGCTCCGCGCGCTCGGGCCATCCACGCCTTGGACGGTCAAGGTCACGGAATGTGGGCCGGCCAGGGTGAAGGCGCGGCGCACGGTTTGGCCATCCAGGGCGATCCCGTCGTCGAACGCCCAGTGATAGGCGATGGCGGACGCGCCTGCGTCGGCGGTGAGGGTGACGGTCTGGCCCAGGCCGGCGATGTCGGGGGCGTTGATCCGGACCTGGGGTGGGGCGGCTGGCCGATCCTGACGGGTCAGGACGAACAGGCGCACCGAGTGGGCCGGCTGATCGGGCGCTGTGAATTCAGTGTCCGCGACGGCGCCCGGCGCGTTTTCCCAGGCCTCACGCACGACCCAGGGCGCGGGCTCAAGGCCAAGTCTCTCCAGGGGCAGGCGATGGCCGCGGGGCGAGTCCGTCCAGTTGAACACCGCCACGACGGCCTGTCTGGGGGATTCGCGAACCACGAAGATGGAGGGTTGCTGGTCGGCGGGATCGAAGCGCATCAGGTCCGCCGGCCGCGCGGCCCGGCCCAGACGCGCCAGGGCGATCAGATCCGGCTGGCGCAGCAGGGCCAGACGCTCGGGCTCGGCGCCGAGGGCGGGCAGATCGTCACCGATCTCGAACAGGCCACCGGCAAGGGCCGACAGGGTGACGGCCGCCCGGGCCTCGTCCAGGGTGGTGAGGCTCTCGTCCCAGCGCGGCTCGGGGCTGATGTGGTTGGACAGGCAGAACACGTCCGGGTCGGCGACGAACCAGCGCCGGTTCATGAACCAGCGGGCGGCGATCCCCGTCGCCGCGTCCTTGGTCCCCTGCCAGCTGTGTTCGGTGTCGTTGGAGATGCGGCCCGCATCGACGATGCCCACAGGGCTCAACATCGGGCTGCCGTCCTTGTCGAGAATCACGTCCTCGCCCACCGCCTCGCGGATGGTCTTCAGCCCCAGGCGTTGGGCCTGGAGGGCGGAAACCGACGGATCGAAACGCACGCCTTCGATGGCGGTGGCGTCCATGAAGTCGAGCTTCAGATAGCCGACGCCCCAGTCCCGGACCAGCTTGGCGTAGGTCTGGCGCAGGTAGGCCTGGGCGCCGGGGTGGGTCGTGTCCAGGGCGAACAGGCGCTCGCGGCCCTCTTGCCGGCCCAGCAGGATCGGCTCGCCCCCGGCGTTGCGCACCAGCCAGTCGGGGTGATCGTGAAAGATCCGGGCGCGTTCGGAGACGAAGAAGGGGGCGGTCCACAGGCCCAGCCGCAGGCCCAGGGCGTGAGCCCCCTGGCCGAGAGCCTCCATGCCATGAGGGAATTTTCCGGTCTCGGCGGTTTCGTACTCGCCCCGGGCATAGGTGACGCCTTCGTCCAGGTGCAGGGTGTCGAAGCCCTCGGCCTTGAGGTTCTGGGCCATCCACTGGGCGTTGGCCTGGGCCAGGCCCTCGTTGATCCCGTGATAATAGGCCGTCCAGCTCCACCAGCCCCAGGGGGCCGGGCCCGAGACGCGGGCGTGGGCGGCGCGGCCCACGGTCTCGCCATAGGTGTCCAACAGGGCGAGTTCGTCGTCCCCCGCGCCGATCAGCAGGGTCTCGCCAGCCAGGGTCTCCCCTGGGGCGAGGGGCGCGGCATAGGCCATCACATCGTCCGGCCTGCGAGCGTCGAGGGATTTGGTCAGGGCGGCGGCGGTGGTCCCCGCCTGCTCGACCTGCAGGGTCGGCGCCAGGCCGGCCCTGGGGGTCAGGCGCAGATAGGTCAGCCAGCGATCGGCGGACTTGGCGCCGATCATTACGGCGCGGCCCCCAGTCCGATTGAAGGTCAGTTGATGGCCGTAACCGATCTGGGTCCCTTGGGCGGGGTCGAGGTCGCGCACCTTCACCACCGGCGTGTCTTCGCTGAAGCTGTCCGAGAGCACCCTCACCGCCGGACCCTTCTGATCGACGGTTCCGTCCAGGGGACGAAAGCCGCCGATGCGAAAGGTGTGGGCGCCGGAATTGCGGGCGACGATCGAAAGCTCGGCCAGCGCCTCACCCTGGCAGATTCGCAGGGCTGCGGTCAGGTCCGGGGCGTCGCCGCGACCGGACAGGGACAGCTGGGTCTCCGCACAGGCTCGGCCCTGGGCATCGACGAGGCGGAGCCGGGCGACGCGCCGGGCTGGGTAGGTCTGGCCCTCGATCCAGCGGCCATCCGCTTCCACCGCGATACGGCCGGTGATCACTGGCTCCCTGCTGCCTGGGCGGTAGAGGCTGAAGCCCGCGCGGTCGCCGGAGGCTTCCGCCGCCAGCATCGAGGCCGAAGCGGGGCCGGCACTCGCGAGGAGCAGCAATCCCAGTCCGATGCGGCTCACAGCACCATCTGGCCGATGCCGGGATCGGTCAGGCCTGGGCGACCGTTATGGAAGCGGCCGGCGAACCTTTGCTGTTGGTCAGCGGCGCCCTCAAGGGTCACGGTCAGGTCGTACCAGCCATGGCTGGCCGCCAGGGGCCAATGCTCGCTGGCGCTATCGCCGGGCGCCAGGCGCACGGTGCGGGGGGCGAGGCGGTCACCGCCATAGGCCCTGGCCAGGGCGATGGTCGCCCGCTGGGGCTTGGCGCTGGTGTTGGTCAGCTTCAGCGCCGCGCCGCCGCGCAGGGTGTCGGTGCGCAGGACGGCTTCCAGCGGGGCGGCGCCGAAACGGCGATAGAAGCCGTCAGGGCCGTGGATGATCAGGACTGGGGCGGGATGGGTCCAGGGGCTGGCGGCATAGCGGTCATTCTTGCCGATGGTGAAGGTCCAGGGGCCTTCCGCGCCGCTTTCGTCATGCACCTGGAAGACGGCGCCCACCTGGCCCTCATTGATCAGGTCCAGGGTCAGCCGCCCGGCCACGGTCCGTGCGTCGGCGTGGATGGCGTAGGGCAGGGGACGGGAGGGGCGCGGGGTCGCGGTCTGGTGGGTCGGCGCCTGGGCGGCTGGGATGGTCAGCTGAGTGGCGGCCTTGGAGCGGTTTACCCGCTCCAGGAAGTCCTGGGTGCCGGGCAGGGTCAGGTTGGTCCAGTCCCGGTTGGGGGTCTTGAAGTCGAAACAGGCGGTCAGGTCGCCGCTGACGGCGCGGCGCCAGTCGCTGATATTGGGCTCCTCCACCCCGAACCGCGCCTCCATCAGGCGCAGGACCGAGGTGTGGTCGAACAGCTGCGAGCAGACGAAGCCGCCCCGGGACCAGGGGGAGACGATGATGGCCGGGGTGCGAATGCCCAGGCCGATGGGGTGCTGGCCCGGGTGCGGGTCATTGGGGCCATAGGTCTTGATCTCACCGGCGACGGGCACGGTGCTGAAGCCCGCGCCGGGGCCGATCGGCGGGGTGGGCGGCGGCATGTGGTCGAAGAAGCCCCCCGCCTCGTCATAGTAGATGATGTACACCGTCTTGGCGAACATGTCCGGGTGATCGACCAGGGCCTCGATCAGGCGGGCGCAGACGTTCTCGCCATTGGCCGGCGGGGCGGAGGGGTGCTCGGAAAGCTCCTGGGCGGTGACGATCCAGGAGACCTGGGGCAGGGTTCCCGCGGCCAGATCCCGCCGGAAGGCCGCCACCAGCAGGTCGCCATTGGATTTATTGACGTTTTCTGGGTTCGGGTCGCTCTCCGAAACCCAGCTGCGGCCCTTCTGGTAGAGGGGCGAGTCCTTGGGCGCGGGACGGAAGGGCGCGAACACCGACAGGATGTTGTCCTGGAAGTTGTCGTACTCCTGATAGACTTTCCAGCTGACCCCCGCCGTCTCCAGCCGCTCGGCATAGGTGGTCCAGGTCAGGGGGCCGCCGGGAATCGGCTGGTCGGTGGCCTGGTCCGAGGTCGGGGTTTGGTCCTCGCCATAGTTGGACATGATCGGCTCGCCGCCCACCTGGCCGCCGCCGTTGCAGCCGGTCCACAGGTGCAGGCGGTTGGGATAGGTCTGGGTCAGGGTCGAGCAGTGATAGGCGTCGCAGACCGTGAAGGCGTTCGCCAGGGCGTGATAATAGGGCAGGTCGCGGCCGGCATAGTGGGCCATGCGCTTGTGCAGTTCGCCCGTGGCGCCCCAGCGATCGTAGCGCCCGCCGTTGAGGATGGTCAGGTTGTCGTCGTGGCCCTGGCCGGCGCCGTCCACCACATAGGCGTTGGTGCTGCGCGAGTCCCCATAGAAGGGCATGACATAGCCGTCCGGATGCTGCGGGCTGGGCTGACGCCAGACGCTGTGGCCGTTCGGCAGGCGCAGGGGATGGGGGTCGCCATAGCCGCGAACCCCATCCAGCAGGCCGAAATAGTGATCGAAGGCGCGGTTTTCCTGCATGAAAACCACGATGTGCTCGACATCCATCAGGGTGCCCGTGCGGCTGTTGGCGGGGATGGCCATGGCCCGCTGGACGACCCCGGGAACCGCCCCCCAGACCGCCGCGCCGCCGGCCGCGATGGCGGCGCCCCGCAGAAGCTTTCGACGGTCGGGCATGGGATACTCCTCACATTGGTATGGACCAGATTAGCGGGGCTCGGCGACGATCCTGTGACACTCGCCCGTGCGCCGCGGAGAAAATCGGGGTGGCAAAGACGGGTGAAAATTAGGGGAGACGGCCCGGAAAATTTTGGTATAGACCACTGCCTATCTCTTTTGCAGGACACCGAATGACCCTGACCATCGACGCGATTTTCGAGGCCTTTGAGCGCCATGGCGCGCTCAACTACGGCGAACGGGTCACCCAGCTGGAGCATATGCTGCAGAGCGCCGAATTGGCGATCGCCGACGGCGCCAGCGACGCCCTGGTGGCCGCCGCCCTGCTGCACGACATTGGCCATTTCGAGGTCCCCGAGCCCGAAGACGCTGAAAATCTCCAGGCGGACATGGCGCACGAGGTCGTCGCGGCCCGGTCGCTTGCGACCCTGTTCGGCCCGGACGTCTGGCGCCCGGTGGCCCTGCACGTGGCGGCCAAGCGTTACCTCTGCGCCACCGAGGATGGCTACGAGGCCGGGTTGAGCCCCGCCTCCCTCGGCAGCCTGAAGGTTCAGGGCGGGGCCTTCACCCGCGAGCAGGCCGACCGGTTCGAGCGGCTGCCCTATGCCCAGGACGCCATCCGTCTTCGCCGCTACGACGACGGCGCCAAGCGTGCGGGTTGGACGTCACCGCCCCTGTCGACCTACCGCTCCATGTTGGAGGGGCTTCGTGTCCAGGATCAAGATGGCCTTGCCGATGCGATAAGCTTGACGAATGGAGATTTCTGACGAGTGTTGTTTCAGTATTATGAATGTTTATTGAACTGGTTTACACCAGTTTTAGTCTAACATAGTCTTTCCACGTTCCCGATGTTGGGAACGCATCGGGGTGCGCCTCAGATCATTCGCATGATTACTCACGCCTGACGGTGGTGGGGGCGCGCGTCTGCGCGCCAAGGCGCCGCGAATGCGTCTAGGTCACATTCCTGGTTGCTCCCGAGCCCTGAACGGGCGGCCTCGAGATGGAGAGACTCAATTGTCGCTAGCCAGCTTTGATCAACACCGGCGCCGGGCGCTGATGGGGGCCTCGGCCACTGTCGCCCTGATCGCCGCGGCCCTGTCGGCCGCGCCCGGCGGACCGGCCTTCGCCGGGGACGTGACGGGCCGGGTCAAGGACGCCACGTCGGGGGCCAGCCTCGCCGGCGCCCAGGTGACCACCCCGTCGGGCAAGAGCGCCGTGACTGACCGTGACGGCGGCTACGTACTGACGGACCTGCCGGCCGGGGACGTGCAGATCACCGTCAACTATCTGAGCTACAAGACCCTGAAGCAGACGGTGACGGCGCCCGCCACCGGCGCCGTCACTCTCGACTTCGCCCTGGCCGGCGACGAGGTGAAGGATGGTCTGGTGGTCACGGGCCACCGCCTGGCCTCGGCCCGCGCCCTGAACCTGCAATTGAACGCGGTTGGCGTCTCCAACGTCATCTCGGCCGACGATCTGGGCAAGTTCCCCGACAACAACGTGGCCGACGCGGTGTCGCGGGTGCCCGGGGTTTCGGTGTTCCATAACCGCGAGACCGGGGAGGGCGAATATGTGACCGTCCGGGGCCTGGCCTCGGACTTCAACGCCTTCTCGGTCAATGGCGAGCGGGTGGCCAACACCGACAACAACAGCCGTCAGGTGTCCCTGACCGTGCTGCCGCCCTTTGGCCTTCAGACGGTCAAGGTGACCAAGACCTCGACCCCGGACATGGACGGCGACGCCATCGCCGGCACCGTGGACTTCCGCACCCCCAACGCCTTCGACTTCAACAAGCCGGTTCTGCGCCTCTATGGGCAGTACGGGATCAACGAACGGGCCGCGGACCAGCACGAGCCCGACGGCGGCCAGACCTTCCAGATCGACGCGGGCGACACCTTTGGCGTCGATAAGCGCTGGGGCGTCTATGTCAGCGGCTATTATTCAAAGAAGAACTCGGTTTCCGAGGA
>JARLIP010000355.1 GCA_031291685.1 Caulobacteraceae bacterium
AGCTCCAGGCTTCGCCACGAAATCGCAGGCTCGCCAGCACGCCCCGCCGAAACAGGTTCGTTATCCTACAGGCTGCTCCTTCGCCTCCAGTTGCTCTCCACCCCGCCTCGCGGCGACGCAGTCTCCTTCAGCTTCATGCGGTGTGACACCGCATGGCGAGGACTCTCACCTCGCTGACAAAGCGTCCTCACGGACGCACGATCCCCGACACTGCGTGTCGAGGATGACGGGAGAGAGGGCAGGGTTCCGCCCCCAACCCCTTCTGGCCCCCGCAAAAGCCCTTTCGCGGCGCCACTGTTCAAGACTTTCTCTATCGATCCGGCAAATACAATCAATTGGACCGATGGGTCCCGGGCTGTCCTAGTGGCGGCCAGAGCGACACACGCACCTGGATCGGAGACACATCATGAGCAGTGAAGCCCAGTGCCCCATGCACGGGGACAAGGCCGGCGCCGGCCCGGCCCCGTCGGAGATGACCAACCGGCTCTGGTGGCCCAACCAGCTGGATCTGTCGGTCCTGCACCAGAACCCGCCCGCGGCCAGCCCGATGGAGGCGGATTTCGACTATGCCGAGGCCTTCAAGCGCCTGGACCTGAACGCCGTCAAACAGGACATCTTCGCCCTGATGACCCAGTCGCAGCCCTGGTGGCCCGCCGACTTCGGCCACTATGGCGGCCTGTTCATCCGCATGGCCTGGCACAGCGCCGGCACCTATCGGGTGGCGGACGGACGGGGTGGGGCGGGCGCGGGCGCCCAGCGTTTCGCCCCCCTGAACAGCTGGCCGGACAACGCCAACCTGGACAAGGCGCGGCTGCTGTTGTGGCCGATCAAGCAGAAGTATGGCCGCAACCTGTCCTGGGCCGACCTGTTGATCCTGACCGGCAACTGCGCCCTGGAATCCATGGGTTTCGCGACCGTCGGCTATGCCGGGGGGCGGGTGGACGTGTGGGAGCCGCAGGACGACGTCTCCTGGGGGGCGGAGCGGGAATGGCTGGGGGACACGCGCTATAGCGGCGACCGTGAGCTGGCCAATCCCCTGGCCGCCGTGCAGATGGGCCTGATCTACGTCAATCCCGAGGGCCCCAACGGCAACCCCGATCCCCTGGCGGCGGCGAGGGACATCCGCGAGACCTTCGCGCGCATGGCCATGAACGACGAGGAGACCGTCGCTCTGATCGCCGGGGGCCACACCTTCGGCAAGACCCACGGGGCGGCGGACCCGTCGCAATATGTGGGGCCCGAGCCCGAGGGCGCGCCCATCGAACAGCAGGGCCTGGGCTGGAAGAACAGCTTCGGCAGCGGCGCCGGCGCCCAGGCCATCACCAGCGGCCTGGAGGTGACCTGGTCCCAGACCCCCACCCAGTGGAGCAACAACTTCTTCAAGAACCTGTTCGAGTACGACTGGGAGCTGACCAGGAGCCCCGCCGGCGCCCATCAGTGGACGCCCAAGAACGGCGGCGGCGCCGGCTCCGTGCCCGACGCCCACGATGCGCAAAAGCGCCACGCCCCGGGCATGCTGACCACGGACCTAGCCCTCAAGGTCGATCCGGCCTATGAAGCGATCTCCCGCCGGTTCTATGAGCACCCCGACCAGTTCGCCAAGGCTTTCGCCGAGGCCTGGTACAAGCTGACCCACCGGGACATGGGCCCCTATGTGCGGCTCCTGGGCCCCGAGGTTCCGGCCGAACCGCGCCTGTGGCAGGATCCGATCCCCGCCGTCGACCACCCCCTGATCGACGCCGCCGACATCGCGGCGCTGAAGGCCCAGATCCTGGCCTCGGGCCTGTCCATCTCCCGCCTGGTGGCCACCGCCTGGGCCTCGGCCTCGACCTTCCGCGGCTCGGACAAGCGCGGCGGCGCCAATGGCGCGCGCATTCGCCTGGCCCCGGCCAAGGACTGGGCGGTCAATGAGCCGGCGCAGCTGGCCGCGGCCCTGGCCAAGCTGGAGGCGATCCAGGGCGCGTTCAACGCGGCCCAAACACAAGATGGGAAGGCGGGTGGCAAGAAGGTCTCCCTGGCCGACCTGATCGTCCTGGGCGGCGCCGCGGCCATCGAACAGGCGGCCAAGGCGGCCGGTCATAACGTCACTGTGCCCTTCACCCCGGGGCGCGCTGACGCGACGCAAGAGGAGACCGACGCCCACGCCTATGCGGTGCTGGAGCCCAAGGTCGATGGCTTCCGCAACTTCGCCAGCGGACCCCAGACCCGCCCGGCCGAGGCCCTGCTGCTGGACCGCGCCCAGCTCCTGACCCTGTCCGCCCCGGAAATGACGGCCCTGATCGGCGGCCTGCGAGTCCTGGGCGCCAATGTCGGCGGATCATCCCTGGGGGTGTTCACCGACCGGCCCGGCGTCTTGACCAACGACGTCTTCGTCAACCTGCTGAAGGCCAGCCTGACCCTGACCTGGGCGCCCGACCCGCAAGCGGACGGGGTGTTCGTGGGCCGCGACCGGACGAGCGGTGAGGCGGTATGGCGCGGAACCCGCACCGACCTGATCTTCGGCTCCAATTCCCAACTGCGCGCCCTGTCCGAGGCCTACGCCACGGACGACGCGGGGGCGCTGTTTGTCGAGGCGTTCGTGGGGGCGTGGGCGAAGGTGATGGAGTTGGATCGGTTTGATTTGAAGTGAGGTGAGGTGAGGGCCCCTGGCGCGGGAGCGCTGGGGGCTTTTGCCCACTAAGGACCGGTGTGTCTCTGTTAGGGGAAGCCGGAGCGAGGCAAATGTGAAACGATCTCGGTTCGAAGAGGTGGCACTCCGAACTTAGGCCGAGACGTATCCGGCTAGGTCAGGTGGCCCCTTCGACCGTTTCGCCATTATCATGGGGCACGGGATGATCAATGCGGGCTAGGGCCTCGACGATGGCGCTCAGTGCGTCGTGGCAATCTCCGCAAAGGGCGAGGAAATGGGCGCGAAAGCTACCATATTTTGCCAAAGCCTCACGTTCAAGCTCCTTACCCTCGCCGGAGGCATGACCCTTCACCTTGGTGCGCAAAAAATGGAGCCTGCGCAAAGACGCCACGCGGGCCTTGGCTTGGTCAGGTGTGGCGCCAAGCCCCTCAATGATTGCTTCGATCAGTCGAAGGCTAGCCCAGCCTGGATCCGTGGTCACGCCAAGTGCCTGAGCATGGATTCGCAGCGCCTTCGGTAAAAAGCCTTCAACAATCAATTGGTCCAGAGCCAATATTTCGTCGGCCCATTCCTTGGACGACGAGGTGGTGGGTGCCAGGACACGATCAACTAGAACTTCCCCTCTAGGTTTCCACCAGATAGGCTTTTGCTTGTCGAGGGCGCAGACGACGTGTTTGATATCCCGGAGCGGATCGCGCTCGGACGTCCATTCGCCGAGGATGTCGTTCTCGAAGGCCCGCCTTGAGATGCTGTCCTTAGGCCACTCGTTGTAGAGCTTCCAATATTGCTGTTCTTCGAATGGCAAATTGGCCAGATAGCCGATATAGGTATGAACTTGACCGGCTTCGTTGATGTCGTAGGTTCTTAGGGACCAAGCGTTGCGGCATCTAATGTCCCTATCAGTCAGGTCATACTTATCTGGGTCGGCTTTGAACCGCGCCAATACGTCTGGTCTGAAGAAGGCCGGAGATATTTCCCATGGCTTGTCGGATTTTGTGAAATAATTGACTACGCCATCAGGGCCGCAGGACGTTTCTACTAAAGCGTCATTTTTCCTGTCGAAAATCTTGAAGGTTTCGTAGCGCCGTCGGGTTGGATCGGCCTTTCCCTCCTCGGCTCGGATGAGATCAGCAACGGTAAGGCCGGTGCGAATGATCTGGCCGCCGTTGACGTAGCTTGCATGACCGGGCACCACACGTCGCGAATAAAAGAGGTCTGGCGCGAATGAGATTTCGGCCGACCCATCGCCCCAACTCGTGAAGCTGCCCTCTGGATAGCGAGTGAAATCAAATTTTCGAAACATCGCTTGATTCGAAACCGCCATGTATTTAGCTAAATGTTCAGCCAATATCAGAACTGCGCATTCGTGTTCATGATCAGCGTCTTGGGGTTGGTCAACAACGTAGATTACATCCTCCAAATCGCCGCGCTCATCGAGCCGACAATAGGAGTTTCGTTCAGGTAGGAAATGGAGATCCAGGGCTTGGACGAGACGCTGGCAAATTTCGACGACGGGGCGATGCTGTCGTAGTCCGTTAAAAATGCGCCGAAAAACCAGTTGCTCACCTTCGGCCAGCGATTCAATCCCCGCGCCGCGCAGAGGCCCTTCCAGATAGATCTTTCGCCCCTCTGAGCCCCACTCATGTTGAATGCACCAACCGTGATCGACGTCCAGGTGCGCTGAGATCAATTCGTCCGTCTTGGCCGGGGTTAGCGCCTCCACCGGAGCTAAGGCAGACTGCACATAGGCCATGCCGAGGCTTGCATAGAGTAAGATATAATCAGAAGTGGCATTTGACTTGAGAAACTCGACGCCTTCTTGCGCGCCCGCCAGCCAGTTGGCACGATCTTTCAAAGGTGCAAAGGCGATCGCCCGCAGGGCCTGAAGTTGACGTCGAACGAGCACAGCGATCTCACCGAATCTTTCGATAGAATTAGTTTAGCATCATAGAACCGCTGATGATGCCTAGACTTTCTCGCATTTGAAGTGGCGTAGCGAAAATTTTCCGCCACATGCCTCCCGCCGCTTCCACTCCAAAGCACTTGGCTAAACGAGACCAGCCGGGCCGCTGAGCGTCAAGGGTGCGCGCCTTGGCGCGCATCGCATCGCGACGGCTGCGCCGCCCTTGACCCTCATCGCCCCGGCCGGCTTGGGCTTGGCAAGCGCTTCAGGGTGGGGGCTGACCAGGGCGGTCTTGGCGCGGGGCGCCGGCAGTGGGGATGGGCGGAGGAGAGGGTCGGTTTAGAGGGTTTGGCTTGAGGGGTTCGTGATCTTGGGCTGCCGGGACGAGCCCGGCAGTGACGGCGTGGGGGAAGGGCGCGGACTTCGTGTCCTTTGTGTCCTTCGTGGTTCAAGTCTTCTTTACGCGCCCTTTGATCTGGAGCCCGGTTTCGCGGGGTGAGTGGATGAGGGGGATCACGCGGAATCGATAGCTTGGCTTTGGAAGGTGCATGGGTCATCGTGCGTTCTCAACCGGAGAGCGATTAATGGCTGGAATGCTTCAGATCATCACGTACATGCTGGCGTTCTATTTTATACTGAAGGGCGTCGAGATCCTTCAGATCGGTCTGGCTTCCAATAGAGAGAACCGTAAGCTCCTGATCGGTATCGGGGTTCTCAGCATTATCGCCTGCGTGATCGCTGCTTCCGCATTTGTGTCCCAACAGGATTCTCAGGCTGAATCGCTCAGTTCAAGGGCGACGCCAAGTTTTCCGGGCCTCCCATAGCCGACAGGGTTGCGGTGGCTGCGCCGCCCTTGACCCTCAGCGTCCCGCCCGGCTTGGGCTTGGCAAGCGCTTCAGGGTGGGGGCTGACCGGGGCGGTCTTGGCGCGGGTCGGGCGGTGCTTTTCCCCTTCTCCCCTTGTGGGAGGTTGAGGGGTTTCTCAGGCCTGTCCGTGTTGGGGGGGGCGGCTTGGTGGGGGTGTTGAGGGGATGGTGCGACCCCTCATCCTCCCATTTCTGCGAAATGGGCCCCTCCTTCTCCCACAAGGGGATATGGGATTTTTGGGGGGGCTTTGAGGGTGGATCGGCGGGGGCTTCGGGATCGGGCGCGGGGGATGCGGCGGGAGCCGACCCCGGCGAAGCGCAGGCTGTGGAGCCTGCTGCGGGGCGGGGCGCTGGAGGGGCTGAAGTTTCGGCGGCAGGTTCCGCTGGGGACCTATATCGCCGATTTCGCGTGTCTTTATCCCAGGGTGATTGTGGAGTGCGACGGCGGCCAGCACGCCGACAGCGCCTATGACGCGGCCCGGGACGCCTGGTTCACGGCCCAGGGGTTCAAGATGATCCGGCAGGCCCTGGGACGGGGGTAGGCGCCGGGGTCTTGACCCGTATCAAGGCCGCGCCGTCCGGAAGGGCGCCAGGGTGGGTTTCGCGTTGGAAGGAGCCAAGGCCGTGGACGAGACCATCAAGCGCAAGATCCTGGAGGTTCTCGACCGACAGCGGATCATGACCGTCGCCACGGTGAGGCCCGACGGCTGGCCGCAGGCCACGACCGTCGGCTATGTCAACGAGGGTCTGAACCTCTATTTCCTGTGCGGCCTGGACAGTCAGAAGGCGCGAAACCTAGCCCAGGATGACCGGGTTTCGCTGACCATCAATGACGATCCGGCGGACGTCATGCAGATCACCGGCGTATCCATGGCCGGACACGCCCGGCAGATCGAGGACCTCGCCGAGGCGGCCCGGATCCTGGCCCTGCTCCCGCTGAAGTATCCCGACAGCCCGCCCCCGCCGTTCCCGATGCCGACGGCGGATGAGGTGCGTATCTTCCGCGTGACGCCGAGCCTCGTCTCCGTGCTCGACTACAGCAAGGGCTTTGGCCACACCGACCTTGTCACGGTCTAAGCCGGGTTAGCGCTGGCGGCGATGGGTGAGTCTTGACTTTTTGCGCATAATATGTTCTTGTTTTGTTCATGGCAAGCGCAGCGCCCCTTGATGATCTCGACGCCCCCGATCCCTCGGTGGATCTGGCTGCGTGGCAGGGGCGGGTGCTTAAGGAACTCACCGAGATCGGGATGAGTATCGCCCGGGGGATGGAGCGGCGGGTGCTGGCCGACCGGGCGGCGGAGATCGCGGCGGTGGAGCAAGGCAGGCCCCTGCCGGAGCGGGACGGGTTCGATCCGGGGCTGGCCTATTCGCGGTTGGCGCGGGCGGTGCGGCTGAACCTGGCGCTGATGACGCGGCTGGGGGATGAGCAGGTCGAGCGGGCGCGGGTCCATGTGGAGCGCCGGACCGCGGCGCGGGCCGAGCGGCGGGCCCAGCGACGGCGGGATGTGGTCAAGGGTGTCGAGCGGCTGGTGGACGACGAGGTCCTCGAGGACGAGGACGACAGCGAGGCTTTTTACGAAAATCTCTATGAGCGGCTGGACGTCGAGCAGGACCTGGCCGGTTTCGACACCCGCCCCGTGGTCGAGATCATCGCCCGGATCTGCAAGGATCTGGGGGTGGCGGTGGAGACGGTGGTTCAGGCCGAGGGGCCGGTTGACCCCCTCCACCCTGCTTCGCAGGGTCCCCCTCCCCCAAGGGGGGAGGAATTAGAAAAGATCAGCGCTGAGGCCAATTCCTCCCCCATTGGGGGAGGGGGACCGCGAAGCGGTGGAGGGGGCTCGCCGGGGCCAGCGCCCTGAGGTCTAGCC
>JARLIP010000356.1 GCA_031291685.1 Caulobacteraceae bacterium
ACGTTCTTGCGGTTCACGAAGATGCCGAACACGCCGATGGTGAACAGGATCGCCGCGACGGACAGATAGTGTGCCAGACTGATGGTCATTCGCTCCAACCTTCGCCGCTCTTGATCTGCACGACATGCATGCCCGTGGCCGGCGTGCGCGCGACCTGGTCGGCGATGTTCTGCTTCCGCACGCCCTTGCGATGCCGCAGGGTCAGGACGATGGCGCCGATCATGGCCACCAGCAGCACCAGACCGGCCGCCTGGAAGAAGTAGATGTAGTCGGTGTAGAGCACCCGGCCGATGGCCTCGGCGTTGGACATGTCGTGGTTGGGAACCAGAGGCGCATTGCCCGCCGCGGCGCCCTTTTGCGCCACCGCCACGGCCACCACGATCATCTCCCACACCAGCACCGCCGCCACGCCCAAACCGATGGGCAGATATCGGGCGAAGCCGGCGCGCAGGGCCGAGAAGTCCACGTCAAGCATCATGACGACGAACAGGAACAACACCGCCACGGCGCCGACATAGACGACGACCAAGAGCATGGCCAGGAACTCCGCCCCCAAGAGGACGAACAGGCCGGCGGCGCTGAAGAAGGTCAGGATCAGGAACAACACCGAGTGCACGGGATTCCTGGCCCCAATGACCGCTAATCCCGCGGACAGGGTTACTGCCGCGAGCAGATAGAAGGCGATCGCCTGCAAGGCCATGAGCCCCTACGCTCCTTTAGTCACATGCCAGAAAAGGACTCGCCCGCTGAGCGGGTCCCCTCGAGTCGCGCCCCTCTTAGCGATAGGGCGCATCCAGTTCCAGATTCTTCGCGATTTCTCGCTCCCAACGGTCGCCGTTGTCCAATAGTCGCTGTTTGTCATAGTACAGCTCCTCCCGGGTTTCGACGGCGTATTCGGTGTTCGGCCCCTCGACGATCGCATCCACCGGGCAGGCCTCCTGGCACAGGCCGCAGTAGATGCACTTGACCATGTCGATGTCGTAGCGGGTCGTGCGGCGTGAGCCATCGGCGCGGGGCTCGGCCTCGATAACGATGGCCTGGGCCGGGCAGATGGCTTCGCACAGCTTGCAGGCGATGCAGCGCTCTTCCCCGTTGGGATAGCGGCGCAGGACGTGTTCCCCACGGAAGCGCGGCGATTGCGGCCCGCGTTCATTGGGATAGATCACGGTCTTTTTCGGGCGAAGCATGTACTTCATCGCCAGGCCAAAGGCCCCGGCGAAGTCCATCAGGGCGGCGCCCTTGATGGCTTGGCTTGCGCGAGCGGCGAAGGTCATCGAACTACTCCTCAGGCCCCGGGACCGAAGACACGATAGGCGGCGACCAGCACCACGGCGATCCCGGAGGTGGGCAGGAACACCTTCCAGCCCAGCCGCATCAGCTGGTCATAGCGGTAGCGGGGCACGATCGCCTTGGCCATGGCGAACATGAAGAACCAGAACACCATCTTGATGGCGAACCACAGCAGGCCATGCAGGCTGACCAGGGTTGGCGACCAGTGAGCCATGAAGCCCGTCGGATACGGCGCCTGCCAGCCCCCGAAGAACAGGATCGAGATCATGCCGCACATCAGGACGATGTTGGCGTATTCGCCGATCATGAACAGCAGATAGGGGGTGGAGGAATATTCGATCTGGTAGCCGGCCACGAGTTCGGATTCGGCTTCCGGAAGGTCAAAGGGCGGACGGTTGGTCTCCGCCAGGGCCGAGATGAAGAAGATCACCATCATCGGAACCATGACCACGATCAGCGGCAGGTTATGCAGCCCGCCCCCGAACACGTTCCAGTTCCAGAAGCCGCCGGCCTGCTTGGACACGATGGTCTGCAGGTTCATCGAACCGGCCAGCAGGATCACCGTGATGATGATCAGGCCCAGGGAGACCTCATAGCTGACCATCTGGGCGGCGGAGCGCAGCGAACCCAGGAAGGGGTATTTCGAGTTGGAAGCCCAGCCCCCCATGATGATGCCATAGACACCCAGGGAAGAGATGGCGAACAGATAGAGGATGCCGACATTGATGTTGGCCACCACCCAGCCCGGCCCCATCGGGATCACCGCCCAGGCGCCAAAGGCCAGGATGAAGCTGAGCAGCGGGGCCAGCAGGAACACCGCCTTGTCCGAGCCGTCTGGAATGACGATTTCCTTCAGCACGAATTTCATGAAGTCGGCGAAGGATTGGAACAGGCCGAACGGCCCGACCACGTTGGGGCCCTTGCGCATCTGCACGCCGGCCCAGATCTTGCGGTCGCCCCAAAGCAGGAACGCCAGCGAAACCATCACGCCCATCAGCACCAGGGCGACCTGGACGAGGGTCAGGCCAAACCAGATCCAGGGATTATCAGCAGGGATCATGGTCTATTCCGCCGCCAGCAGCTTGCCGCGCGCGGCCGCGACGCTGGCGGAGCATTCCGCCATGGTCACGCTGGCCCGCGCGATCGGGTTGGTGAAGTAGAAGTCCTTGACCGGGCTGGCGAAGGGCGCGTCGGAGATCTCGCCCTTGACGCCAACGGCGGTCAGATCGAGCGCCGCGGGCGTGGAGCCCGGGGCATGGTCGATGGCGCCGAAGGTCGGGTGCTCCGCGAACAGCTTCACGCGAAGTTGTGCCAGGCTGTCATAGGGCAGCTTGGCGCCCAGATGGTCCGACAGGGCGCGCAGGATCGCCCAGTCTTCCCGGGCCTGGCCACGGGGGAACACCGCCCGCTGCGCCATCTGCGCCCGGCCCTCTGTATTGACGTAGATGCCGTCCTTCTCGGTATAGGCCGCCCCCGGTAGGATCACGTCCGCGCGGTGAGCGCCGGCGTCCCCATGGGAGCCCAGATAGACGACGAAAGCATCGGTGGCCGAAAGGTCGATCTCGTCGGCGCCCAACAGGAACAGCAGATCCGCGCCGCCCTTCTTGACCTGATCCAGGGCGGTCAGCCCCCCCTCGCCCGGCGTGAAGCCCAGATCGAGACCGCCGACCCGGCTGGCCGCGCCATGCAGCACGTTGAAGCCGTTCCAGCCTTCGACCACGACGCCGAACTTGGACGCGGCTTCCGCCGCCAGGGCCAGGATCGCCGCGCCGTCTTCACGGGCGAGCGCCCCGGCGCCGATGACGATCGCGGGCTTTTGCGCGTCCTTCAGGATCTTGGCGAACCCGGTCCGGGCCTTGATCAGGCTGGCCAGGGAGGCCGGGCCAGCGCCCAGATAGTCATAGGCGTAGGTTAGATCGGCTTGCTCGCCGATCACGCCCACCTTGACGTCCCGGCCAACCCAGTTGCGGCGCAGGCGCGCGTTCAGCACGGGCGCTTCCAGACGCAGATTGGAGCCGATCAGCAGAACCGCATCGCATTCGTCGAGGCCGGCGAAGGTGGAGTTGAACAGCCAGCTTTCGCGGGGGCGAGCGCCAATCTGGGCGCCGTCCTGGCGGCAGTCGAGGCTCTTGACCCCCAGGCCGCCGAACAGATCCAAGGCCGCCTTCATGGATTCGGCGTCCTGCAGGTCACCGGCGATGACGCCGACGCGATCCGGCGCGGTCGCCTTGACCTTGGCGGCGACGGCGGCGAAGGCCTCGGCCCAGGCAGCCGGCTTCAGCTTGCCGTCGATCCGCACATAGGGCTGGTCCAGCCGCTGGCGGGACAGGCCGTCACAGGCGTAGCGGGTCTTGTCCGAGTTCCATTCCTCGTTGATCTCGTCATTGACCCGGGGCAGCACGCGCAGCACCGCATTGGCTCGGGCGTCAACCCGAATGGCCGCGCCCATGGCGTCCATCACGTCGATGCTCTCGGTCTTCTTCAGCTCCCACGGACGGGCGTTGAAGGCGTAGGGCTTGGAGGTCAGGGCGCCCACCGGGCACAGGTCGATGACATTGCCCGACAGCTCGCTGGTCACAGCCTGTTCGAGATAAGTGGTGATCTCCACGTCCTCGCCGCGGCTGATCAGGCCGATTTCCGGCTGGCCGGCGACTTCGGTGATGAAGCGAACACAACGGGTGCACTGGATGCACCGGGTCATGACCGTCTTGATCAGGGGACCCATGAACTTTTCTTCGACGGCGCGCTTGTTCTGCGCATAGCGCGAACCATCCCGACCGAAGCCCATGGACTGGTCTTGCAGATCGCACTCGCCGCCCTGGTCACAGATCGGGCAGTCCAGGGGGTGGTTGATGAGCAGAAACTCCATCACCCCTTCCCGCGCCTTCTTCACCATTGGCGTATTGGTGAAGATTTCCTGGTTGGGGGCGGCGGGCAGCGCGCAGGAGGCCTGCGGCTTGGGCGGGCCGGGCTTCACTTCCACCAGACACATGCGGCAGTTGCCGGCGATGGACAGGCGCTCGTGATAACAGAACCGCGGAATCTCTTCCCCGGCCAGCTCCGCCACCTGCAGAACCGTCATGCCGGGCTCGAACTCGACCTCGACGCCGTTGACCTTGGCTATCGGCATTATTCAGGTGCTCCGACGCAGTGGGTATCGACCTTTTGCATCCGCCCTACTCCGCCGCCGCCAGCGTGGCGCCCTGAACGTGCGGGCGACCGGCGCGATAGGCGGTGATCCGAGCCTCGACCTCGGGACGGAAATGACGGAACAAACCTTGGATCGGCCAGGCCGCCGCATCGCCGAGGCCGCAGATGGTGTGACCTTCCACCTGGCTGGCGACGTCGAGCAGAAGGTCGATTTCCTTCATCTCCGCTTCGCCCGTGGCCATACGCTCCATTACGCGCCACATCCACCCCGTTCCCTCACGGCAAGGGGTGCATTGGCCGCAGCTCTCATGCTTGTAGAAATAAGACAGTCGGGCGATGGCGCGGACCAGATCGGTGGATTGGTCCATCACGATCACCGCCGCCGTGCCCAAGCCCGACTTCAGGGAGGACAGACTGTCGAAATCCATCAGCGCTGTCTCGGCTTCATGGGCGGGGATCATCCGCACGGAAGAGCCACCCGGAATGATGGCCTTCAGATACCCCCAACCGCCGCGAACCCCGCCGCAGTGATCCTCAAGCAGTTGCTTGAGCGGGATCGACATGGCCTGTTCGACATTGCAGGGCCGCTCGACGTGGCCGGAGACGCACATCAGCGTGGTACCAGAGTTGTTCCGACGGCCAAAGCCGGCGAACCACTCGGCCCCACGGCGCAGGATGGTGCCCACGACCGAGATGCTCTCGACGTTGTTGACCGTGGTCGGGCAGCCATAGACGCCGGCGCCGGCGGGGAACGGCGGCTTCAGGCGGGGCTGGCCCTTCTTGCCTTCCAAGCTTTCCAGCAGGGCCGTCTCGTCGCCGCAGATATAGGCGCCGCCCCCGTGGTGGACGTGGATGTCGCAATCCCAACCGTGGATATTGCCCTTGCCGATCAGCTTGGCCTCATAGGCTTCCTTGATGGCCGCTTCCAGATGTTCACGCTCGAGCACGTACTCGCCGCGCATATAGATAAAGCAGGTGTGGGCGCGGATCGCGTAGCTGGCGATCAGGGCGCCTTCGATCAGCAGGTGCGGATCATTGCGCAGGATCTCGCGGTCCTTGCAGGTGCCCGGCTCGGATTCGTCGGCGTTGACCACCAGATAGTGCGGCCGTTCGCTCTCCTGCTTGGGCATGAAGGTCCACTTCAGCCCGGTGGAGAAACCGGCGCCGCCCCGACCGCGCAGACCGGAGTTCTTGATCTGCTCGCAGATCCACTCCGGAGTCTGGGCCAGAATGTCCTTCGTCAGGTTCCAGGCGCCGCGCGTCTTCGCCCCCGCCAGCCGCCAGTCGTGCAGGCCGTAGAGATTGGTGAAGATCCGGTCCTTGTCTTCGAGAATGCCAACCATGCATCAACTCCAAAGCGTGGGACCGCCATCCTGGCCGCCGCCACACAGAACCCACCCCCGTTCGGCGTCAATGCCCAGGAGCGTGGCAAGGACGACTGGGACCCCAGCCGCATTGGCCGCGTTCCACGCATCGGGTTCCGGTTCCAGGGGCGGTGAGCCCCAACCATCACCTTCGCCGCAGAGCGAGAAAGCGCGCTCGACATAGCGCCTGCGACGCGGGAAACCAACCGTGAATTGGCTCTTTGTACAGCTAACTGAGCTTGTATGGGCGAACGGCGCCAATGAAGTCCGCCAACCGCCCTTTCCACACGCAAACGCCGTTATTCCAAAGGGTGGGAAATACCACCCAAGCACTGCTATCGCTTGCGCGAAAGCCCTAAAGCCAACCAGAAATGGGCGGCGAACCCGACCAGCAAGGCGAGGATCAGCACAGCTCCGAGCCAGGCGATATGGAACGTGACAAACCCGATCAGGGCGCCAGCCGCCAGGATCAGGCAGATCACATTGATCAGCAACATGACGATCAGCCGCCGGCGCTGCACGGCCACATCCACGGGCGGTGATTCGGTCACGGCAGATCCGTCAGGGAAGGTTCCTGGAGGGGATGGGCCTTGGCCCAGCGGCGGCGGCGCACGAAGGCGATGATCAGCATCACCCAACCGACCGCCATCACCGCAAGGGAGAGATACAGGAGCAGAAGCGAATAGCTGGACAGAACCTGGGCCAGCACTAGAAGCGCCAACCCGATGCCGACGATTCGTCCGCCCCAAAGGTTATAGGGCTCCCCGGCGGCACGCAGCTCGGTCCGAAAAGCCTCTAGTTCGGCGTTCATGCGACCGGCGCTTTGGTCTCTTCCTTGGGCGTCTCCGGCAGGTTTGGCAGGCGCGTGATCTTCTTCACCGCCGAGCCGTCATAGAGGCTGGGATCGGTCAAGGTGATGGCGCCGCCGATGGGCTCGGAGGTGTTGCGCCCGACATAGGAGCCGGCCTTGGGCTTCTCGCCCTTGGCGAAGTCGTCGATGATCTTGCCCAGGGTCTCCGGGGTCAGGTCTTCGTAATAATAGTCGTTGATGGCCACTATCGGGGCGTTGGAGCAGGCGCCCAGGCACTCGACCTCTTCCCAGCTGAACTTGCCGTCGGCGGATCGGTGATTCTTGGGGCCGATCTTGGCCTCACACACCTTCTTCAGGTCGTTGGCGCCCCGCAGCATGCAGGGGGTGGTGCCACACAACTGAAGGAAGGCCACCGTGCCGACCGGCTCCAGTTGGAACATGGTGTAGAAGGTCGCCACCTCGAACACCCGGATCACCGGCATCGACAGCAGCGTGGCCACCGCGCGAAGGGCCGGCTCGGACACCCAGCCCTCTTGTTTCTGCACCAGCCACAGCAGCGGAATCACCGCCGACTGCTGGCGGCCCGCCGGATACTTGGCGATCCACCATTGGACCTTTTCCATCGTCTCCTTGGAGAAGGCGAAGCTGGCGGGTTGTTCTTTGGCGAGGCGACGGACGCTCATTCGAAATTCCTAGAGATGGTCTTGCCGGCCGCGTCGCGGCTCAAGCTGAAGGGACGGCCCAAGGGCCGCCCTCACCGATCGATTTCCCCGAACACGATGTCCAGAGAGCCGAGCACGGCGGAGACGTCCGCCAGCATGTGGCCCCGGTTCAACACGTCCATGGCCGCCAGATGCGGGAAGCCTGGCGCGCGGATCTTACAGCGATAGGGTTTGTTGGTCCCATCGCTGACCAGGAACACGCCAAACTCGCCCTTGGGCGCTTCAACACAGGCATAGACCTCGCCCGCGGGCGTGTGGAAACCCTCGGTATAGAGCTTGAAGTGATGGATCAGGGCTTCCATCGAGGCCTTCATCTGGCCGCGACGGGGCGGAACCACCTTGTGGTTCTCGGTCATCACCGGCCCTGGCGTGCCCTTCAGCCGATCCACGCACTGCTGCATGATGCGGGTCGATTGGCGCATCTCCTCGACGCGGCAGAGATACCGGTCGTAGCAGTCGCCGTTCTTGCCCAGGGGAATGTCGAATTCCATCTGGTCGTAGCACTCATAGGGCTGGTTGCGCCGCAGATCCCAGGCGATGCCCGAGCCGCGCACCATCACGCCGGAGAAGCCCCAGGCCAGGGCGAGATCCTTGCTCACCACGCCAATATCGACGTTGCGCTGCTTGAAGATCCGGTTGCCGGTGATCAGGCCCTCAATGTCGTCGAGCACCTTGGGGAAGGCCGCGCACCAGTCGCCGATATCCTCGATCAGGGAGGGGGTAAGGTCCTGATGCACGCCGCCAGGGCGAAAATAGTTGGAGTGCAGACGCGCGCCACAGGCCCGCTCATAGAAGATCATCAGCTTCTCGCGCTCTTCGAAGCCCCAAAGGGGCGGCGTGAGCGCGCCGACGTCCATGGCCTGGGTGGTCACGTTCAAGAGATGGCTGAGGATACGGCCGATCTCGGAATAGAGCACCCGGATCAGCTGCCCCCGGATCGGAACCTCGACCTGGACCAGCTTTTCAATGGCCAGGCAGAAGGCGTGTTCCTGATTCATCGGCGCGACATAATAGAGCCGATCAAAATAGGGGATGTTCTGGTGGTAGGTGCGAGCCTCCATCAGCTTTTCGGTGCCGCGGTGCAGCAGGCCGATATGCGGATCGACCCGCTCGACCACTTCGCCGTCCAGTTCCAGCACCAGACGCAGCACGCCGTGCGCGG
Organism: Caulobacteraceae bacterium; assembly: GCA_031291685.1. Classification (GTDB taxonomy): domain Bacteria; phylum Pseudomonadota; class Alphaproteobacteria; order Caulobacterales; family Caulobacteraceae; genus Poindextera. The sequence continues at coordinate 8,500 of JARLIP010000356.1, forward strand.
CCGGATGTTGCGGGCCGAAATTGATGGAGAACTTGCGATCCTCCTCGGTCAGGGCCGAGACGGAGTGTTCGGGGATCGGAGCCAGATCGTCAGCCATGATCCTTACGCCCCCTTCTTTTCATCGCCGGGCAGGACATAGGTCCCCTGCGCCCCTTCCCAGGGCGAAAGGAAATCGAAAGCGCGGAACTCGTTGATCTTCACCGGTTCGTAAACCACACGCTTCTGTTCGTCGTCGTAGCGAACCTCGACATAGCCGGTCATCGGGAAATCCTTGCGCAGCGGATAACCCTGGAAGCCATAGTCGGTCAGCAGGCGCCGCAGATCCGGGTGATCGGAGAAGCGGATCCCATACATGTCGAAGGCCTCCCGCTCGAACCACTCGGCGCAGGGATAGACCCCGCTCACCGTCGGCGCGGGGGTGTCCTCATCGGTCTGGACCTTCACCCGCACCCGGCGGTTATGGGCCAGGGACAACAGATGATAGACCACGTCGAACCGCAGGGGGCGCTCGGGATAGTCCACCCCGCACAGATCAATCAACTGCTGGAAGCGAAACTGCGGAGCGTCCCGCAGGAGGGTCAGGGCGGTGACAATCTTGGCCGCCGGCACATGCAGGTTCAACTCGCCATGGGCCACCTCGAAGCCGGTGATGGCGCCGGCGCTATCGGCGACGGCGCGCTCGCCCAGGGCGGTCAGGTCTTCGTCGGAAACCGTAAAGCTCATCGCTCGATGGTCCCCGTGCGACGGATCTTCTTCTGCAACTGAAGCACCCCATAGACCAGGGCCTCGGCGGTTGGCGGGCAACCGGGGACATAGATATCCACCGGCACGATACGATCGCACCCGCGCACCACGGAATAGCTGAAATAATAATAGCCGCCGCCGTTGGCGCAGGATCCCATGGAGATCACATAACGCGGCTCAGGCATCTGGTCATAGACCTTGCGCAGGGCCGGAGCCATCTTGTTGGTTAGGGTGCCAGCGACGATCATCACGTCCGACTGACGCGGGCTGCCTCGGGGGGCGAAGCCATAGCGCTCGAGGTCATAGCGCGGCATGGACGCCTGCATCATTTCCACGGCGCAGCAGGCCAGACCGAAGGTCATCCACATCAAGGAGCCCGTGCGGGCCCAGTTGATCAGGTCGTCAGCGGCTGCGGTGACGAAGCCCTTGTCGGCCAACTGGTTGGTGACCCCATCGAAATAGGGGTCGTGCAGCTTGGGGTCATACCCCTCGACCGTCGAGCGGCCAGCCGAACCGGCAGGAACGATTACTCCCATTCCAGGGCTCCCTTCTTCCATTCGTAGATGAAGCCCACGGTCAACACGACCAGGAAGCTCATCATCGACCAGAACGAATAGACCTGGACGTCGTGCGGCAGCTTCATGAGCGAGACCGCCCAGGGAAACAGGAACGCGACCTCAAGGTCGAAAATGATGAACAGGATCGAGACCAGATAGAACCGGACGTCGAATTTCATCCGCGCGTCGTCGAAGGCGTTGAACCCGCACTCGTAGGCGGAGTTCTTTTCCGGGTCCGGCGCGGAGGGCGCCAGGATCAGCGGCAGGACGGTGAAGGCGAGCCCGATCACGGCGGCCAGGCCAAAGAAGACCACGATCGGCAGGTATTGCAGCAGGAAAGCGTTCATGAGGCCCCAGGGACTATGGGCGAGAGTCGGCGCGTTGTAGCCCAAGGCCGCTGGGGGTTCAAACGCCGCTGAGCGAATAATGCGCTCAAGGCGAAATCTGACCGATACAGGGACTTCAGCCTGTCTGGGCCGCTTGAGCCAAGGGCCCGAAAGCCCTTTCAACCGAGGCCTTTTGACGTTTGCCCACAGGAAGCACAAACTTCCTTGCGCTGGCCAGTTGACAGGTCACCCCGTGCGCATCTATTTCACGCGCCTCGCTTCGACGGCCCCACCGGGTCGCCAAGTTGCGGATGTAGCTCAGTTGGTTAGAGCGCCGGCCTGTCACGCCGGAGGTCGCGGGTTCGAGTCCCGTCATTCGCGCCACTTTCCCCTATCCCTCAATAGTATGGTCGATCAGGACGAAGGCGCTTTCGTCCCTGGCCCGTCGCGACGACGTGATGGGGGTTACGCGGCCTAGTGCGCGCTGAGGGCCAGGCTCCGCGCCAAGAAGGCGGGGTTGCCGGTGGCCTCGGCATAGATCCCGGTCAGGCGCTCAAACACAAAATCCCAGCCGTGTCGGGAAACCGCGCGCGCCCTGGCCGCGGCGCTGAGCGCGGCCATATCCCGCTCGAACAGCCCGGCTATGGCCTCCGCGAAGGGCCCCGGCGCGGACCGTGCGGCAAACTGCCCCACGGTTTCATCCACCGTCTCCGCCAAGCCCCCAGCGCACACCGCCACCACCGGCAGACCGCAGGCCATGGCCTCCAGAGTGATCAGGCCGAAGGGTTCGGCGTCATTGGCGTGGACGAAGGCGTCACAGCTGGCCAGGAGCCGCGCCAGGCCGCCAGCGTCACGCTCATAGGGCAGGCTCAGCACATTGGCCGGCGCCGCGTCCTCAGGGGCTCCGGCGCCGATCAGCAGCAATGTGTAGGGATCCCCCAGGCGTTCGGCGGCCTCGACCAGCACATCGATCTTCTTTTCCCGGGCCGGGCGCCCCGCGAACACCAGCAGCCGCCGGTCTGGGGCCAGACCCAGGCGCCGCCGCACCGCCTCGCGCTCGGCCCTGCCAGGATGGAACTGGCTCACATCCACCCCCAACGGTAGGGCGACGGCGTCGGCCACCCCGGCCTCGGCCAATCGCTCCGCGATATAGCGGCTGGGGGCGACCACGCGGTCGAACTGGCCATAGATCTTACCCCATCGCCGCTGAACGGGCCGCTGCGCCCAGTCACCGAAATGGAGGGCCGCCAGGGCCGCCAGGTCCGTGTGGCAAAAGCCGATCACCGGCACGCCCAGCCGCGCCCCCGCCCTCAGAGCCGCCAGCCCCGGGGTATAGGGATCTCCAGCCTCGATCAGGGAGGGGCGCTGGCGAACCAGGCGGCTCATCCAGGCGGTCTTGCTGGCCGGCCAACGGTAGCCGTCGCCAAAGGGCAGCGGCGCGGCGTAGATCGACCACTCCCCCTGGCCATCATGGCTATCGGCGGCGCCAGGCACCACCAGACTGTGACGCACGTCCGGGCGGTGGCGCGCCAGCCAGGCCTTTTTGGCTGAGAGATAGCGCTTCACCCCACCGCTGCGCGGGGCATAGAGCATCGTGGTGTCCACCAGCCGCGCGATGGGCGCGGCTCGCTGGTCCGTAGAGGGACCAACGTCTGGAGACCGGCTTCTTTTCCGTCCGTCTTCGGAGAGCACAACAAGCCCCATAAGACCCACGCGTGAACCTAACGCGACAGCCGGGGCGAGCAAACCGATCCGTAGCCGCCCTTCCACGGGCGGGCCATCGCTTCCGCGGCGCGGGCGACGCTAGTCGAGGATCAGGTAAAGATTCGAACTTAGAGGCCCCAGGGGCAAGCCCGTATAGCCTGTCCGCGAGCGCCGCGTTGGCGGCGCAGCCCTTCGAAGATCCCCAATATCGGTCAAGATCAGCTCATTCGGATCTAGCCAGTGCGCCCGACCCGTGGCCTTGCAGGCCAGGGAAAAGATGGCGTCGTTATAATGCGCCAAAGGTAGCCCGGTGTGGTGCTCGACGGGAAACCAGCGATTGGGCGCGCTTAGGAACACGCGCTTGGCGACGCGGCTCAGTTCGCGGATGAAGGCGGCCTGCGCCTCGCGGCTGCCCACATGCTCGATTACAGCATTGGAAACAGCAATGTCGAAATGGTCGTCGGCATACGGCAGGGGCTGGCCCGCCATGATTTGCCGATATCCCACGTCGGGGAACGCCGCCCGAAAGGCGCCGCCCTCCCCCAAACCCGCCGCCGTGATCTGGCGCGGAAGAGGATAGAGCCGCTCTAGAAGATTGGCGCCGTCATTGATCACGTCGGAAACGCCGACGTCCAATATGCGATCCGTAGGCGCCGGCGCGGCGAGCCGTATGAAATCTCGGTAAATCCGGTCCCTGGCCCAGATCAGCACCCGCTCTCCAATGGAACGGGGCGCCGCGGCTTCGTAGTAGCGGGTATCAACCAGCGGAGCGCCTACGGCATCTGAGCTCACAGGGCGCTCGTTGGGGAAAAACGAGAAGGACCGGGATGGGCGAGATAGGCGAAACGCCGCTGTTCAAGCCGCCCCCGCGCAACCGCGTCCAGGATGAGCCCGCAGGTAAAGCTCAGCAGGCCCGTGACGCCCAATCCCACGGCGACGATCAGGGTGGGAAACCGCGGCACCAGTCCTGTGCGCCAGAACTCACCGATCACCGGCAGACCGAGAAGCGCGCCCATTAGGAAGCTCGCCCCACCGCACGCGCCGAAGAACTGCAAGGGTCGCTCCTCCCTCAGCAACAGGCCGATCATGCGCAGGATGCGAAGGCCGTCCCGAACGGTGCTCAACTTGCTGGCCGACCCATCAGGGCGCGCGCCGTATGCCGTCGGAATTTCCCTAGCCGGGACGCGCATCTGCAGGGCGTGAACCGTCAGTTCAGCCTCGATCTCGAACCGCGCCGAAGCGGCCGGAAAACTCTTCACGAAGCGCCGGCTGAACACGCGATAACCGGACAGCATATCCTTGACCGGGCAACCGAAAGCGTGGCGCACCAAACCGGTCAGGAGACGATTGCCGAAAACATGACCACGCCGATAGGCCTCGGCGCCGGCGGCGACGCGCGCGCCAGTGACCATATCCAGGCCTTCATCGATCAATGCGGCCACCAAGCGGGGGGCGGCGGAGGCCTGATAGGTCCCATCACCATCCACCAGGACATAGATGTCGGCATCCACGTCGGAAAACATCATCCGCACCACGTTCCCCTTACCCTGAAGGGGGGCGTTCCGAACAATGGCGCCCGCACGCCGCGCGACCTCGCGGGTCAGGTCGCTAGAATTGTTGTCATAGACATAGATGGAGGCCATCGGCAGCGCCCTGGCGAACTCCCGAACGACGGCTTCGATCGCGGCGGCCTCATTATAACAAGGAATGATCACGGCGACCCGGGCGACCGAGGGCTGCGGCGAGCCGCCCACTAGCCGCCCCGCGGCAAGATCCAATGAAAATCGGTCTCGTGTGCTAATCATCGCTTCTTGACGGCGCCCGGAATGCTTCATCCACGGATGATCCTAGCGGTCATTGACTAACGATCCTGGAATCAGGGGCGGACCATGGCCTTCAAAAAGCTCCGGCCGCGCGCGCCTCAGGATCAATGCCAACATGCACCATAACACCAGCGGCCCGAACTGCAAATGGGCGAAGGTCGAGAAGATCGGCAGGATCACCGGCGCCGCCACCACCACGGCCAGGGCGGATTTTTCCCAGGGCGGCCACCTCCCCTGCTCCGCCTCCATCCAGACCCAGATGGCTGCGAATAGCAGCACGACCATGTCGTAATCCCAGACATAGGGTGTCGCCAGAAATGTGGCGACCATCAACCCCGCGCCCTTGAGCGTTGTGGATGCGCCGCCTCGCCAGATCGCGATCACCACGGCCGCGGCGCCCAGGGCGGATAGCGCTTGCGCCGCATAGGCCAGACCGCTCGGCGCCCCGATCAGGCGGCCCGCCAGATAGAGGCTGGGCATCCGGAACCAGATCCCAGGCTGACCTTCGAGAATTTGGCGATGGAATGGAGCGTTGTGCAGAAACGCGACCCAAGGCTGCCAGCCAACCAGGAGAACGCTCGCGCACACCACCCCGATCACAGCCGCGGACGCCGCCGCGGTCGCCTTCCACCGCCCACCAGCGATAAGGGCCACAGGGATCAGCACACCCATGTGGGGCTTATAACAAAGCAGTCCGAACAGCACGCCCGACAATAGCGGCCGCCTATCCAGCAGCAGGACGCCACCCGCCAGAAGCGCGGCGCTGAAGGCGCCATTTTGCCCTGACATGGCGTTTAGCATGAAGGCCGGGGCGCCGAGGACGGCGATCACGGCGAAGGCGGCCCCAAGGCGCCGGGTCAGCATCCCCGCAAGAACGCCCCATCCGGTGACGGTCCAGAGCGCGAACGCGGGAATGAACGGCAGCGCGCCGAATGGAGCCGCCAGCACCATGGCGACTGGCGGGTAGCCGTACCATTTGAATTCAGCGTTGGGAGCGGTAAGGCTGCGCTCATAGGCCAAGAAATCATTGATCCGGTAGGCTAAGCCGGCATTGCCATGCAGCGCCAAGCGCGCGCCGGACCAATAGTTCACGAAGTCCCGACCGAGTTGCTCGCCCCCAGCGTTCACGACCCCAAAGCGGGTATGCGCCCAGGCGTCCAGGCAAAGGACGGTGAAACTCAGCGCGGCGAACACGATCGCCAGTCGCTTCACCCGCTCCAAGGTCAGCCAATCCCCTTGGCGAAGACCGATCAGGAAACTGCCCATCTTAAATCCACGCAATGCATCCCCGCGATGCCCGCCCATTAGGCGAAGCGCGGCTGTAGATCGGGTAAATGGAGCGACTCTCCATGGCGCTTGGGCCAGCCCACCGTCTAGGTTGCGCCTTGAGATCATTTGGGGGAACGCTCTGTGAAGTCCTTGTCCGGGTCCGCGACGATCAACGCCGCATTTTCCTTTGTACCCGATGGCTGGCGGGGCGCCTGGGGAGCGCTGCTTCTCTATGCTGTCCCCCTCGCCCTTCTCCAGAACGGGGGAACGGCCGTGATCGCCGGGCTACCGAAGGCCGGCGATTGGCTCTCGAAACTCAGCGTGGCCGAGTTCATCGCCGCGCCCGTTCTCGTGATCATCATGCTGGCCGGCCTCTTGGTCAGCTACGGGGCCCTGTTCCGGATCGCGCTGGAGAGGGACACGCCCGGCTCCGGGATCGCGGATGACCTCGGCCCAGCTGGTTTGCAGTGGGGGGCGACAGAAGGGCGTCTGCTCGGCGCCGCCGTGCTCATGGGCCTTTGCTTCGCCCCAGTCGCACTGACCGCATTTGGGCTTTTTGCAGCTCCAATATTCTTGGCGGCGTCACGCGCGCCGTCAGCCGGCGCGATGCTGAGCTCATTTCTCATGACCCTTCTCGTGATGGTCACCGCCGCGCCGGTGATGATCTGGGTGACGACCCGCCTGTCTCCGTTCCTCCCAGCCACGGTGGATCAACGCCGCATAGTGCTCTTCCGGGTCTGGCCGCTCACTCGGGGGCATTTTTGGGCGATTTTTCTCGCCAATCTGGTGATCGCGATCTTGGGCGGGGTCTTGGTCACCGTTGCTCAGATGCTCGCCCTGGGACTGCGCCCCCTCCTGTTGAGCGCGACGGGCTCGACCATGATCTCGGCCTTTCCCCTCGGCATGTTACAGAGCCTGGCCGCTGTTGCGGTCCTGCCAGCGAAGGTCGGCGCCATGACCTATGTCTATCGCACCCTGCGCCCAAGCCGCAGCGTGGCGGAGGTGTTCGCGTAAGGGGCCTGGACACTCGGCAAGTGGTGGGCGGCCACGGGCTCGAACCGTGGACCTTCTGGGTGTAAACCAGACGCTCTGACCAACTGAGCTAGCCGCCCCACGCCGTTGTGCGGACCTCCCCCAAGCAAGGGACGGACCCCACAAAAAAAGGGCAGGCGCCTCGCGGCGCCCGCCCCTCTCGCATCTCAAGGAATGCGCCTTAGTTCAAGGCGCCCTTCAGACCTTCCCCAACGCGGAAACGCGCCGTCTTCGAAGCGGGACGGCTGACGGTCTCGCCCGTGCGCGGATTGCGCGCGGTGCCCGCCTTACGTTCCACCGGCAGGAAGCTGCCAAATCCGACGAGTCGAACTTCTTGGCCGGCCTTCAGGGATTCCGTCACGGTGCCCAGAAAAGCTTCCAAGGCGTCGCGCGCCTGATTCTTATTGAGCCCCGCCTTTTCCGCGATCGCGGAAATCAGTTCGGCTTTGGTGGTCATTGATTTCTCCCAACCCTTATTCAGCAGCGATCGGTGATCGTTGTCGTGCTCCGGAAGTGATTATGGAGCGCGAAAATCCTTCTGCGTCAAACGAAGGCGGCGCGAGAAGGCCCCGCGCCGCCTAACTTATCGACGATTACCTGCTTTAGATCACCCAAGGCCCCGTCCGCGACGGTTTCTGTGGATAGATCCGAGGCCCTGAAAGGGATTCGGCGAGCCGTGAACCGCGTTCGCCGAATCTCTCATCAGTGGGTCACGACCGAATCCGCGTCCGTCTCATCGACCGCCAGAGCCGCGGCCTTGGCCGCCGCGGCCTCGTCCTCTTCCTTCCATTCGATGGGGGTCAACGGCCCGGCCAAGGCCTGGGCGAGCACCTCATCGACAGTGGACACCGGGATGATCTTGAGGGCGCCCTTCACGTTGTCAGGGACCTCCGCCAGATCCTTCTCGTTCTCGGACGGGATCAGCACGGTCTTGATGCCGGAGCGCAAGGCCGCCAGCAACTTCTCCTTCAGGCCACCGATCGCCAACACCCGGCCACGCAGGGTGATCTCACCCGTCATGGCCACATCCTTGCGGATCGGAACCCCGGTCAGGACCGAAACCATGGCCACGGCCATGGCCACGCCAGCCGACGGGCCGTCCTTGGGGGTGGCGCCTTCAGGCACGTGGACGTGGACGTCGATCTTGTCGAACACCGTCGGCTTGATGCCGAATTCCGGAGCCCTCGAGCGGACATAGCTGTTCGCCGCCGAGATCGACTCCTTCATCACGTCCTTCAGGTTGCCGGTGATAGACATCCGGCCCTTGCCCGGCATCTTGACCGCCTCGATGGTCAGGATTTCGCCGCCGAATTCCGTCCAGGCCAGACCCGTGACCATGCCCACCAGATCGGTCTCGTCCGTCTCGCCGTAGCGATAGCGACGAACGCCGGCGTATTTGGCCAGACGCGCGTCGTCCACCGTGATGGAGATAACCTTTTCCCGTTCCAGATCGCGCACGGTCTTGCGCGCCAGATTACCCAGTTCCCGCTCCAGGGAGCGGACGCCGGCTTCCCGGGTGTAGTAGCGGATCAGGTCGCGGATGGCCTGTTCCGGCACCACCCACTCGCCTTCCTTCAGGCCGTGGTCCTTGGCCAATTTGGGCAGCAGGTGCCGCTTGGCGATCTCGACCTTCTCATCCTCGGTGTAGCCGGGGATGCGGATGATCTCCATCCGGTCCAGCAGCGGCTGAGGCATGTTCAGGCTGTTGGCCGTGGTAACGAACATCACATTCGACAGGTCGTAATCGACCTCCAGATAGTGGTCGTTGAAGGTCGAGTTCTGCGCCGGGTCCAGCACTTCAAGCAGGGCCGAGGACGGGTCGCCCCGCCAGTCGGCGCCCATCTTCTCGATCTCGTCCAGCAGGAAGAAGGCGTTGGTGGTCTTGGCCTTCTTCATCGACTGGATGATCTTGCCGGGCATGGAGCCGATATAGGTGCGCCGGTGTCCCCGGATCTCGGCCTCGTCACGCACACCGCCCAGGGACAGGCGCACGAACTCGCGGCCCGTGGCCTGAGCGATCGAGCGACCCAGGGAGGTCTTACCGACCCCGGGAGGTCCGACCAGGCACAGGATCGGCCCCTTCAGCGAGCCGGTCCGGGCCTGAACGGCCAAGTACTCGATGATCCGCTCCTTGACCTTGTCCAGCCCGTAATGGTCCTCGTCGAGGATCCGTTCGGCCTCGACCAGATTGATGGGCTTGCTCTTGGACTTGCCCCACGGAATCGACAGCAGCCAGTCGAGATAGTTG
>JARLIP010000357.1 GCA_031291685.1 Caulobacteraceae bacterium
CAAAGACAAGGGAAAGCCCCCAAAGCTTATCCTTGTCGCCGTCATGCGAAAGCTCATCGAAGCCGCCAACCTCGTCCTCAACCGTGGCCGCCAATGGGAAAAGCGAACCGCATGACGACATGGTTGCTCCCCCGCGTCGCTTGCGCTATGCGGGGGAGGAAACGCCCATCCGCGTGTCGAGGATGACGGCGGGAAGGACGGACTGTGACGGTCAAGCTCGATGGCCGTTGGTATGACCCGGTTGGCCAATCCGCTGGCTTGGGAGCCTGCGCCCTTGCCCGGCGCCGGTCTTGGCGTCTAACATCTGTTTGAAATTCAAAAACGGATGGGAGAAGTCCATGATCGGCGTCGTCGCGACCCTGAAGGTTCAGCCTGAGAAGGCTGCGGAGTTCGAGGCTGTTTTCACCGCCCTGGCGGCCCAGGTGAAGGCCAACGAGCCCGGCAACCTGGCCTACCAGCTGACCCGCTCGCGCACCGAGCCGGGGATCTACAAGGTGCTCGAACTCTACAAGGACGAAGACGCCCTGAAGCTCCACGGCGGCACGGAATATTTCAAGGCCGCCGGCGCCCAGATGGGTCCGTTCATGGCCGGCCGTCCCGAGATCGAATATCTCGACGCGGTGGAGTAGGGCGCATGGATCTGGATTTCTCGGCCGAGGACCTCGCCTTTCGCGACGAGGTTCGCGCCTTCATCGCCGAGGCCTATGACGACGACCTGCGGGCGCGCATGGGCCAGTCGAAGAACGGCTATATCGATCGCGAGGGCCAGATCCGTTGGCTCAAGCGGCTGAACGAGCGCGGCTGGATCGCCCCGGACTGGCCCGTCGAATATGGCGGGACCGGCTGGAGCGACGCGCAGAAATACATCTTCAACATGGAGACGTCCCTGGCGGGGACGCCCTCGACCTCGAACATGGGTCTGAAGATGTGCGCGCCGGTGATCATGGCCTTCGGCACGCCGGAACAGAAGCAGCAGCACCTGCCCAAGATCCTGTCCAGCGACGTGTGGTGGTGCCAGGGCTATTCGGAGCCGGGCTCCGGCTCGGACCTGGCGTCGCTTTCGATGAAGGCTGTGCGGGACGGGGACGACTATGTCCTGAACGGCTCCAAGATCTGGACCACCTACGCCCAGTGGGCCGACTGGATGTTCTGCCTGGTGCGGACCAACCAGGAGGACCGCCCGCAGCGGGGGATCTCGTTCGTGCTGCTGGACATGAAGACCCCGGGTATCACCATCCGCCCCCTGCCGACCCTGGACGGGCCGCCGCAGGGCGAGCAGGAGGTCAACCAGGTCTTCTTCGAGGATGTGCGCGTGCCGGTGGCCAACCGCATCGGCGAGGAGGGCCAGGGCTGGACCTACGCCAAGTACCTGCTGCAGTTCGAGCGGGGCAACGCCTATGCTCCGGGCCTCACCTACGCCCTGGAGAAGGTCAAGAAGTTCGCCAGGCTGGAGCCCTCCGACGGGGGCGGGCGGATGATCGAGGACCCGGATTTCCGCCGCAAGCTGGCGGACATGCAGATCAAGGTCGACGCCCTCAACGCCACCGAGCTGAAGGTCTTTAACGGCCGCACCACGGGCGAGGCCATGGGTCCGGTCTCCTCCATGCTCAAGCTGGAGGGCTCCCAGGCGCAGCAGGCGATCAGCGAACTGGCCCTGGAAGCGGTGGGGATCTACGCCCAGCCCTTCGTCGAGGACACCTGGGCGGAGCTGCGCGGCGAGCGCAACGAGCCCCGGGCCGGCCCAGACTACGCCGCGCCCCTGGCGCCCAGCTATTTCAACTACCGCAAGACCTCGATCTATGCCGGGTCCAACGAGATCCAGCACAACATCATGGCCAAGATGATCCTGGGCCTCTGAGGCCGAGGGATTTGCCGAAATCTGACCTCTAACGGGGTCAGTAGTTTTTCTGGACTATGTCTGGATCGCCCGTGAGGCTAGAGCTTCACGGGCGATTTTTTGCCCACGATAGCTGGAGCCTTCCATGGCCGCTGACGCCCTGTTCACCCCCTTCGCCTTCAAGGGCCTGACCCTGCCCAACCGGATCGTCATGGCCCCCATGACCCGGTCCTTCTCCCCCGGCGGCGTGGCGACTCCCGAGGTCGCGGCCTATTACCGCCGCCGCGCCGAGAACGAGGTCGGCCTGATCGTCACCGAGGGTACGGGGGTGGCGCGCCCCGCCTCCCTGAACGATCCGAACATCCCGCGCTTCTATGGCGACGCCGAGCTGGCCGCCTGGAAGACCGTGGCCGACGAGGTTCATGCCGGCGGCGGCCTGATCGCCCCGCAGCTTTGGCACGTGGGCGCGGTGCGCTCGCAGACCCCGGACTGGACCCCGCCCGGCCCCTATGACAGCCCCTCGGGCCTCTCCAGCCCCGGCCACAAGTTCGGCGAGCCGATGACCGAGGAAGAGGTGGCCGACACCATCGCCGCCTTCGCCACCGCCGCCGCCAACGCCAAGCGCCTGGGCTTCGACACCGTCGAGTTGCACGGCGCCCATGGCTATCTGATCGACCAGTTCTTCTGGGAAGGCACCAACCAGCGCACTGACAGCTATGGCGGCTCGGACCTGCCGCACCGGGCCAAGTTCGCCGCCGAGATCCTGAAGGCCGTCCGCGCGGCGGTGGGGCCGGACTATCCGGTGATCATCCGCCTGTCGCAGTGGAAGCAGCAGGACTTCACCGCCAAGCTGGCCAAGACCCCCGACGAAATGGCC
>JARLIP010000358.1 GCA_031291685.1 Caulobacteraceae bacterium
ACAGCCTGGGCATCAATGTGGACTGCGTGCCGGTGCTCGACGTGCCGGCGCCGGACGGCCACGAGATCATCGGCGACCGGGCCTATGGCGACACCCCGGACGAGGTGGCGAGCCTGGGCCGGGCGGCGGCGGAGGGGCTGATCGCCGGCGGAGTGCTGCCGGTGATCAAGCACATTCCTGGCCATGGCCGCGCCCGCGCCGACAGTCACCTGGATCTGCCGGTGGTGGAGGCCAGCCTCGGCGCGCTGGACAGCCGGGATTTCGCGCCCTTCCGGGTGCTGTCCGACATGCCGATGGCGATGACCGCCCACGTGGTTTACACGGCCATCGACCGCAAGGCGCCGGCCACCACCTCGCGCCACGCCATCCGCCGGATCATTCGTGGCTCCATCGGTTTCGACGGCCTGTTGATGAGCGACGACCTGTCGATGAAGGCCCTTAGCGGGGATTTCACCGAGCGGGCGCGGGCGTCCCTGGCGGCGGGCTGCGACGTGGTTCTCCACTGCAATGGCGACATGGCCGAGATGAAGGCGGTGATCGCTGGAACCAAGGCCCTGAATGGCCGCGCCATGGCCCGGGCCGCCGCGGCCCTGGGGCGCTTGGCCAAGACGCCAGAGCCCTTCGACGCGGAGGCCGCCCGGGCGCGGTTCGACGCGGCCTTCGACGGACGTTGGGCGGCATGAGCGACGCCTTTCAGCCCACCTTCGACTTCTCCGCCGCCAACAACGCGGCGGAGGATGGAGAGGCGCTGATCATCGACGTGGAGGGCTATGAAGGCCCGCTGCATGTGCTCTTGGCCCTGGCCCGCAACCAGAAGGTCGATCTGTTGCAGCTGTCGATCACCAAGCTGGCCGAGCAGTACCTGGCCTTCGTTCAGTCCGCCCGGCGGGTGCGCTTTTCCCTGGCCGCGGACTATCTGGTGATGGCCGCCTGGCTGGCCTATCTCAAGTCTCGCCTGCTGCTGCCCAAGCCCGAACGCAAGAACGCCGAGGAGCCCCCCGCCGAGGAAATGGCCGCCGCCCTGGCCTTTCGCCTGGCCAAGCTGGACGCCATGCGCCAGGCGGTGGAAGCGCTCAAGGCCAGGCCGCAGCTGGGCCGCGACGTCTTCACCCGGGGCGACCCCGACGCGGTGCAGATCACCTCCAGCAGCCGCTTCGAGGGGGACCTCTACGCCTTGATCCAGGCCTATGTGGGCCAGAGGCGCAAGGACGCCACCCGGCGCTATCAACCCCGGGTCCAGGAAGCCTATCCCCTGGAGGACGCCCGCCGCCGTCTGCGCAGCAAGATCCCGCAGATGGCCAAATGGATCACCCTGGCCACCATCGCCCCCAAGCGCGCGGCCAATGACACGGATCTGGGCCCCAGCCGGGCCTCCTACCTCGCCTCGACCCTCGCGGCGGGGCTGGAGTTGGTGCGGGAGGGCGAGCTCGAAGCCCGCCAGAGCGAACATTTCGCCGACATCTATCTGCGAGCCCGGGGCTATCACCTTGAGGCGGCGGAGTGAGCGATCTGGCCGAGACCGCCCGGAGGGTGGAGGCCCTGCTGTTCGCCGCCGCCGAACCTCTCAGCGCCGCGGACCTGGCCCGGCGCCTGCCGGAGGGGGCGGATATCGGCGGCGCCCTGATGGCGCTCAAGGGCCTCTATGCCGATCGGGGGATCAATCTGGTCTGCGTCGCCGAACGCTGGCGCTTCCAGACCGCCGAGGATCTGGCCTTCTTGATGACCGAGGAGCGGGAGGAGGCCCGGCGCCTGTCCAAGGCCGCCCAGGAAACCCTGGCCATCATCGCCTACCATCAGCCGGTGACCCGGGCCGAGATCGAGTCCATTCGCGGAGTCCAGGTCAGCCGGGGCACCATCGATGTGCTGCTGGAGATCGGGCTGGTGCGCATGCGCGGCCGCCGTCGCACCCCCGGCCGGCCGGTGACCCTGGGCACCACCGACGCCTTTCTGGAGCACTATGGTCTCGCCAGACTGGCCGATCTGCCCGGGGTGCAGGAAATGAAGGCCCTGGGCCTGCTCAGCCTCGACATCCCCGCCGATTTCAACATGCCCAATCCCATGGCGGGCCTGTCCGAGGACGAGGACCCCTTGGAGCCGGGAGACGCCCCCGAATTCCATCAGGACTATCTCAGCGAGGATTGAGGGCAGTTATGCGGCTCACGGGCGGATGCCTCTGCGAGAAGGTGCGTTACGCGGTCGTGGCCGAGCCCGGCGACGTGGCCGACTATTGCCACTGCGGCCAGTGCCGCAAAGCCAGCGGGACGCCGGTCACCGCCTGGATCCAGGTTCCGCCCAGCCGGTTCGAGGTCACGCAAGGACAGGCCAAGGCCTTCGCCTCATCCGCCCGCGCCACCCGCTGGTTCTGCGGCGACTGCGGCGCGCCGCTCTACATGACCGACCCCGAAGGCCGTTCCGTGGGGGTGACCCTCGGCACTCTGGATGATCCGAACGCCGTGAGGCCCACCGTGCATGGCTGGTTCAGCGCCCGGGTGGCGTGGCTCAAGATCCAGGACCCGCTGCCACGCCATGCCGAGGACCCACCCTACGATCTGTGAGGGTGGGCCGCGCTCGGTCCGGCGCCTTTAGCGGCTCAGTTCCTTCATCAGGCGATAGGTGAACTCCACGTCCTCGTAGAAGGCGTTCGGGGTGATGCGCTCATCCCGGGAATGGGCGCGATTGTCGCTGATGTCGTTGAACATGCCGCCCAGGCCATAGCTGGGGATGCCCGCCGCCCGGGTGAAGATGCTGTCGCTGGCGCCCACGGACATCAGGGGCAGCAGGGGCACGCCGGGCCACATGGACTGGGCAGCCTTGGCGGCGGCCTTCATCACGAAAGGATCGAGGGGGGATTCCGGGTTCGGGGGCGGATTATAGGCCACGGTCAGCTTGATCTGGTCGTCGGCGATGCGGGTGGCGAGTTCGGCCTGCACCCCCGCCACGGTCTCGTCGGGCAGGATGCGGCACTGGATGGTGGCCTGGGCCCGCTGGGGCAGGGCGTTCTCCGCCGGGCCGGCGCTGAGCAGGGTGGCCACGCAGGTGGAGCGCAGCTGGGCGTTATAGGTGATGTTGTGGCTCAGGCGCTCGGCGGCGGCGTCGAAGCCGGCTCCGCCCTTGGACACGGCAATCAGATCATCGTGCAGTTGGCCGGTTTGCAGGGCGGCCATGTGCTCGAAATAGAGCCGGGTGGTGGGCGTTGTGCGGGCGGGCAGGGGCGCCTTGGACAGGCGCACCAGCCCCTCGGCCAGGCGATAGATGGCGTTGTCCGGCTCGGGCAGGGAGGAATGGCCGCCCCGGTTAGTCACCGTCATCAGATAGGTGACATAGGTCTTTTCGGCGGTCTGGACGTTCAGATCCACCCGCCGTCCGGCGTCTAGGTCGCCCGCCCCGGAATCCGGATTGATGGCGAAGGCCGCGTCCACCAGATCGCGGTGCTTGTTGACCAGGAAGTTGACCCCGTTGGCGCTGTCGTCCCCGGATTCCTCGTCGGCGGTGAAGGCGACGATGATGTCCCGGCTGGGGGTGAAGCCCTCGCGCTTGAGGCGGATCAGGCTGTCCAGAACGGCGGCGTCCTCGTCCTTCATGTCGAAGGTTCCCCGGCCGTACCACCAGCCGTCCTTCTCGGTCAGCTTGAAGGGATCGACGGTCCAGTCCTCGGCCTTGGCGTCCACCACGTCCAGGTGGCCGATATAGAGGATCGGCTTGGCCTTGCCCGCGCCGTGATAGCGCACCACCACATTGGGCTTGTTGGGAAAGGCCTCGGGGGCAAGGACCTGGATGTCGCCCTGGGCGAAGCCCGCCGCCAGCAGGCGTTTGACGATCACCTGGACCGCGGGCGCCGTGCCCTTGTCATAGGTGGTGTTGATCTCCACCAGATCCTTGAGGATGTCGTGGGACAGGACCTGATCCTGGGGCGGCGGCAGGGTCTGCCCCGCCGGCGCCGCCAGGGCTGCGGCGTTCACGCCCAGGGCCAGGACCATCGCCGCGCTGGCCAGGACCATGCCGCGTAAGGGGGAAGCGGACCTGACGGTGGAGCGATTGAGCATGGGAAGGCCTTTGGCGGACGCGGCGGCGATATGTGATCACATCCATGTCGAATCTGGTTCCATACGCAAGGGGCTGCGTCGTCAGCGGCCGGAAAGTCCGCCGGTAAAGTCTGTCCGCCCGGCGCCGAGACAATCCGTCTCCCAAGCTTTCTTGGCGTCAGGCCATCGAATGACCTATATTGATGTGGAATGTGTTCGGGCCTGTTGACGCGCTGGCGGGAATCGCGGCGCGGAGGCGATGATTTGGCGGGCTTGTCCCGCGGGAGGTCAAAGTATGGGTAGCTTGAGTCCGTGGCACCTGCTGCTGCTGGCCCTCATCGTGGTCGTTCTGTTCGGTGGCCGTGGAAAGCTGTCGGGCATCATGGGCGATGCGGCCAAGGGCATTCGCGCTTTCAAGGATGGTCTGAAGGACGATCACGAAACGCCCCCGGCCCAGCCGACGACGGTCCTGCCCCGGGTCGATGAGAAGGACACCGTCGCTCGCTGACCGAGGCGCGGGTTAGGCTGTTCTCAAGTCCGGCCCGACGCGCCGCCCATCCTTTGTCCAGCCTGCCGCGGCGGGCGTGAACCGTAACGACATTCGCCGTCGTCCTGGCCGAGCCGAGGGTTATGTTTCCTGAAGACCGGATGATGGAGGTCCTGATCATCGGCGCCCTGGCGCTGATCGTGATCGGACCCAAGGATCTGCCGATCGCCATGCGCAAGCTGGGCCAGTTCATTGGCCGGATGCGCGGCATGGCGGCGGAGTTCCGCGCCAGTTTCGATGAACTGGCCCGCCAGTCGGAACTGGAGGAACTTCGCAAGCAGGTCGAGGCCCTGCGCACCAGCCAGACCAATTTGATCACCTCGGTCAATCCCCTGACCGACGATCATGTCGGCGCCACCTTCAACGAGATCAATCAGCACCTGGGCGAGGTCAGCCTGAGCCCGGCCATGTCCAGTCAGCTCCTGTCCGAGCGGGCGGCCGTGGACGCCGCCCTGACCGCGACCCCGCCGGAACCCGCGATCACTGAGGTGGATGTCGGGACCCTGGAGGCTGGGGCCGGGGAGGTTGAGACCGTCGGAACCCATCCGGTGGAGGCCGAACTGGCCAAGGCTCCCAAGCCCCGCGCGCCGC
>JARLIP010000359.1 GCA_031291685.1 Caulobacteraceae bacterium
ACCATGCTTCGCATGGTCCCCCTCCCCCAACGGGGGGGGGATTAGAAAAGATCAGCGCCGAACCCATTCCTCCCCCGTTGGGGGAGGGGGACCGCGAAGCGGTGGAGGGGGCCCGCCCGCGCCCTACTCCCCCCCCCCCATCAGCCCGGCGAAGAACAGCTTCGGCTCGAACCGGGCCGTGGACAGGGCGCCGGCGCGGAAGGCCCGGCCGGCGACCATCAGCTCCAGCCCGGTGGTGATCAGCATCAGCACCCCCGTGCCCAGCACCTGCCAGAGCGGCGGATCGCTGGCGGCCCGGGCGGCCATCAGGAATGGGGTGAAGGGCGGGATCCAGGACAGGATCAGGAGCAGCGGCGCGTCCGGATGGATCATGGCCTGGCTCATGAACACCATGGGCACGCTGAGCAGGATCATCATCGGCCCGAGCAAGGTCTGGGCCTCCCGGGTGGTTTCGCAAAAGGCGCCCACCGTGACGAACAGGGTCGCGTACATCAGATAGCCGCCGACGAAATAGAAGGCGAAATAGATCAGCAGGCCCTTGGAAAAGAGCGTCGCCACCAGATCCCCCGCCAGACCCGACTGGACCTTGAGCAGGATCACGGCGCCGATGCTCAGCCACACCCCCAGCACCGTGGCGGTCACGCCCGCCACCCCCAGGATCTTGCCGCCCATGATCTCTGGGACCGAGGCCGAGGACAGCAGCACCTCGAGAATCCGGCTGCTCTTCTCCTCGATCACACTGTTGAGCAGGATGCCGGCGCCGGTCAGCACCACCATCCACAACAGAATGCCCATGCCAAAGCCGATGAAGCCCTGAAGCTGCTCGCGATCCCCCACCTTGCCGTGCTCGGCCTTGGGGGAATAGGCGGTCACCCTGGGCGCCATCTCGTCGATGGCCTGCAGGGTCTTGGGATCGATCCCGGCCTTGGCCAGGCGCTCCCGCCGCAAAAGATCCGATAGGGCCGTGGCGACCCGCCCTTCGATGGTGTGGTCCGCGGCGTTGCGGCTCCAGACATCAGCGGCGGCCCCGCCGACGTCAGGGCGCAGGATCACCGCGGCGTCCAGCCGCCCGCCGCCGGGCAGGCTCAGGTCGCCGCTCAGGAACGGCCGCAGGGCCGCCGCGGCGCCCGCAAGGCTGTCAGTCCTGACCGGCGAGGGAACGATACGGGCCAAGGGCCGCCCTTCCGGCCCCGTTCGGCCCAGGGCCTGCGCCAGGCGCGCGCCATAACCTCCCTGGGTCATGTCCAGGATCGCCACGATCGGCGTCGGCGCGCTTTTGGCCATCAGGATCGGGGCGGCGATGGCCGCCAGCAGTCCCACCGGCATCAGGCAGATCGACAGCCAAAAGCCGATGGTGCGGACATAGGCGGCGTATTCCCGCCCGGCGATGCGCAAGAGGCGGTTCACGCCGCGTCTCCATGGCCGGTGAGCACGATGAAGGCGTCATGCAGTTGCGGCTCCTTCATCTCGAAACGAACGATATCCAGCCCCTGAGCGAAGGCCGCGCGCAGGGCCTCCTGGGCCGGGGCGCCGGGCGCCAGCACGGCGGTGATCCTCTGGCCGCCGCCCTCCAGGGGCTCGGCCTCGACCTGACCCAGGCCCGGCAGGGCCGCCACACGGGCCGGATCGATGGCGCCCTCCAGCACCAGCCGCCGGGGCGCGGCGGCCCGGGCGGTGGCGACATCCCCGTCGAACACCTTGCGCCCCTTGGCGATCAGCACGACCTGATCGCACAGCCGCTCGGCGTGCTGCATCACGTGGGTGGAGAACAGCACCGTGGAGCCCCTCTGGGCCAGGCTGCGGATGATGGTCTCCAGATCCTGCTGATTGACCGGGTCCAGCCCGGAGAAGGGCTCGTCCAGGATCACCAGTTCCGGCTCATGGGTGATAGCCGACAGCAGTTGCACCTTCTGCGCCATGCCTTTGGACAGGGTGCGGATCTGGCGGTTCATGGCGTGGCCCAGGCCGTGGGCCTCCAGAAGGGACTTGGCCCGCCGCCGGGCCTCGCCGCTGGGCACACCCTTGAGGCTGGCCAGGAAGGCGATGGCGGCGATCGGGGTCATGCGGCGATAGAGGCCGCGCTCCTCCGGCAGAAAGCCGATCTTGCCGCGCACCGACCGCCCGTCCGGCGCCCCCAGCACGCTGATGCGCCCGGCGGTGGGCTCCACCAGGCCCAGGATCATGCGGATGGTCGAGGTCTTGCCCGCGCCATTAGGTCCCAGAAAGCCGCAGATGCCCCCGGCGGCCGCCTGGAACCCCAGGTCCCGCACGGCCTCGAAGTCGCCATAGCGCTTGGTGACGCCCTCCAGCCTCAGTGCAGCCTGCATCGCCCGTCCCCGTGCGGCCGCTTACGCCGACCTGTCGAGGCAGACCCTAGCGGGACTTCGTCAACGCCAGGCAAACATGCTCGATGGCGGAGACGATGGCGTCAGCGTAGCGGTGGCCCAGGAGGTTGGCGTGGTTGGCGCCCGCCACGTTCTCGATGCGACCCGCCCGGGAGGCCTGGGCCGGGGCGGCCTGCAGGGTCTTTTGCCAGACGAACCCGCGCACCGGCCCGGCGGTGACCACCGCCACCGGCCGGTCGGGATCGAGCGGCCCCAGGGCCCGGCCCTGGGCGGCGGCGGCCTCCCATTGGCGCACCTCGTCGGCGGCGGCGCGGTTGTGCGGTCCATGGGCGAAGGCCCAGCGCTTGTGGGCCGCGGCCTCTGCGGGCAGGCCGATACTGTCCCCCCAGCGGCTCAGGGGTTTCAGCAACCCCGCCCCGGCGGCCCGGGCGGCCAGGCGCGACAGGCGGCCATAGTGCACGGCGTAGCGCCGCACGGTCCTGTGGGCCGCCCCCTCCGGCGAGATGGCGTCCACCAGCACCGCGCCGGCGACCTTGGCGCGGTTGCGGCCGGCGAACAGATGCAGATGCAGCCCGGCCATGGAATGGCCCACCAGGACATAGGGGCCCGGCTCACCGATCACCGCCAGCAGCCGCTCCAGATCCTCGGCTATGGCCAGGCCGTCCCGGGGGGCGGGCCCAGGGTCGGATAGGCCGAGGCCCGCCCGGTCGTAGGCGATGGAGCGATAGCCCTGGGCGGCCAGCCTTTGCTGCACCACGGCCCAGTCGGCGGAAAAGCCGAACGATCCGGCCTCCAGCAGCACCAGCGGCCCGGCGCCGCCTTGCCCTGCCTCCACCCAATGCAGACGCCGCCCGCCAAGATCGGCGAAGCGTCCGCGGGGAGCTGGGGCGACGGATCTGGAAATGGCGCAACTCGTGGAAGGTCGGTGCCGGGCTTTCCTATAACCCACGCCTTGACGGATTTGGGGCAGACCGCAAAAGGTCGCGGTCTATTTCGCCGCGCTGAGCACGAAATCGATGCCCTTGATCACCGCGTCGGCGTGCTTGATCCCCAGCAGGGTCGCGTGGCCGGCGTTCTCCACATGCTCCACATAGCCGTGCCGTGACAGGCGCGCGGGCTCGGCCTGGACCTCCTTCCAGCCTGGCCGGGCGCCGATCGGACCGGCGGTGACGATCGCCACCGGCCAGTCCGGGTTCAGCGGCCCGCTGGCCTTGGCCTCGGCGGCGGTGGGCAGCCACTGGCGCACCTCCTCGGCGGCCCAGCGGTTGTGCCGGGGGGAGGCGAAGGCCCTGCGCTTCTCCGCCGAGGCGACGGCGGTCAGGCCGATCTTGTCCCCGAGCCAGGTCCCCGAAAGCGGCTGATAGAGGCCGGTCTGGGCGCCCAGGCTGGCCAGGTTGGAGGCGCGCACGAACCGCTCCACGAACTGGCGCACCAGGGGAACGTCGGTGGCCTCCGGGGTGGTGGCGTCGACCAGCACCAGGCCCTTGACCTTGTCCGGGTTGCGGTTGGCGAACAGGCGCAGATAGAGCCCGGCCATGGAGTGGCCCACCAGCACATAGGGGCCGTTCTCGTGGCCCGCCGACAGCAGCCGCTCCAGGTCCTTGACCACCGCCAGGCCGTCCCTGGGCTTGGGTCCAGGGTCCGACAGGCCCAGCCCCGCCCGGTCATAGGAACAGGTGTGCAGGCCTTGAGCCGCGGCCTTGTCCTGCACCACGCCCCAGTCGGCGGCGAAGCCGAAGGCGCCGGCCTCGAACAGGATGGTCGGCCCCGCACCCTTGGGCCCCTCGCAGACCAGGCGCATCCGCCGCCCGCCGACGTCAATCATCTCACCGCGCATCGGCGGAGTCCTCGCAATGGCCACCATGGCGCCCCCAAGAGCGATATAGGCCAAAATCGCCAGGACGGTTCCAGCGAGAATCTTGGGAATGATCCGCATGACCTCGATTTAGAGGTCCGCGATGTCGGTTGTAAGACAGGGGGCGCCTGGGTTTCGCCCCGTGGGACCGCCGCCTTAATCGTGCGTCCTTCGACTCGCGCCCTTACGGGCGCGGCTCAGGATGACGTAATAAATTGAAAAATAATAGAAATACGTCATCCTGAGCCGGCGCGAAGCGACGAGTCGAAGGACGCACGATTAACGCAACGCTTCCCATGGGGAAGCCCCCTACAGCGCCTTGACGATGCCCTCGACCATCTTCTTGGCGTCGCCGAACAGCATCATGGTGTTGTCGCGGAAGAACAGCTCGTTCTCCACCCCGGCATAGCCGGCGGCCATGCCGCGTTTGACGAACAGCACGGTGCGGGCCTTTTCCACGTCCAGGATCGGCATGCCGAAGATGGGCGAGGTCTGGTCGGTCTCGGCCGCCGGATTGACCACGTCGTTGGCGCCGATGACGTAGACGACGTCGGCCTGCGGCATCTCCGAGTTGATATCCTCGAGCTCGAACACCTCGTCGTAGG
>JARLIP010000360.1 GCA_031291685.1 Caulobacteraceae bacterium
CCCTGGGCCACCCGGGCCATGACCTCGTCGTCGATCAGCAGCTCTGCCCCGATCAGGGCGGCCAGGGGATAGAGCAGGGCGTGGGCGCCGCCGTCGCGCATCACCAGAACCCGGTTGGCGGCGATGCGGAACGAGGCCGTCGCCTCGCGGCCCTGGGCGATAATCAGCCCATCCGGCGGCCCGCCCAGAACCCGCTGCGATAGCCGGGTCAGGCGGCGGCGCTCATCGGTCCAAAGGGCGATGGCCGAACCCACCAGGGTCACGGCGGACGCGGCGATGCCCAGCATCAACAGTAGTCGCAGCAGTTCTCTCATGGGCGCACGCTATTTGAGTTCCTGCATCTTTCCAGCCTCTTATGTGCTGAACGCCCTAGATGTCCAGGTCCACCACCAGGGGGACATGGTCCGACGGCTTGTCCCATCCGCGAACATCCCGATGGATTTCGCAGCCCCGCAACAGGTCCGCCGCCTGGGGCGAGAGCAGGGCGTGGTCGATGCGAATCCCGTTGTTCCTCTGCCAGGCGCCGGCCTGATAATCCCAGAAGGTGTAGCTGTGCGGAGCCCCATCGGCCTGCAGGAAGGCGTCGGTCAGGCCCAGCCATTTCAGGGCGCGGAAGGCGGCCCGGCTTTGCGGCTGGAACAGGGCGTCGTCCGCCCAAGCGGCGGGATTTTCGCAGTCGCTGGCCTCGGGAATCACGTTGTAGTCTCCGGCCACCACCAAGGGCTCCTCAAGGGCCAGCAGACCCTTTGCATGGTCGTTGAGGCGCTGCATCCAGGCCAGCTTGTAGGCGAACTTGTCCGTGCCAACGGGATTGCCGTTGGGCAGGTAAATTCCCGCCACACGAACCGGCCGAGGCCCGGAGATGACCGCCTCGATATAGCGGGCCTGTTCGTCGCTATCGTCCCCGGGCAGGCCTTTGCGGACGTCCTCTAGGGGGCTCTTGGACAGCAGGGCTACGCCATTATAGGTCTTCTGGCCGTGGACGGCGACGTTATAGCCCAGGGATTCAAAGGCTTCGGTCGGGAACTTCTCATCGACGCACTTGATCTCCTGCAGGCAGGCGACGTCTGGCGAGGCCTCCTGAAACCACTTCAGGACGGTCTCAAGCCGCGCATTGACCGAATTGACGTTCCAGGTCGCGATTTTCATGGCCGGGAACCTAGGCGGGGCCGCCCTCGCCGGTCAACGCGGGATGGTGAACATCTCTGGGCAGCTTCAGCCGGGACAAACCGGCTGAAGGCGATTCTATTTGATAATGGAGGTGCTTAGATCGAGAAGCTTACGCCGCAGCCACAGCTGGACTTGGCGTTGGGATTGCGGACGCGAAATTCCGCCCCGGCCAGTTCGTCGATGAAGTCGATCTCGGACCCCTTCAGCAGGGCCATGGAGACCACGTCCACCAGGGCCGCGGCGTCACCGTTCTCGATCTTCAGGTCGTCGGACTGGACCTCATCGACCAGGTCGAACAGGTATTGAAAGCCCGAGCATCCGCCGCCCTCGACGGCGACGCGGAGCATCAGGGGACGGCCTTCCTTGGCGCTGATGGCGCGGATCCGGTTGGCGGCGGAATCGGACAGGGTCACGGTCTGGGTCATTGATGCGCAATCTCAAACACAGGTTCTATATGAGGCCGGCGCGTCCCATGCGAAAGAGGGGGCGCTAAAGGAGTGCGAATATGGCGTCTGAGCCGACCTACGAGATCCGCCAGCGGGTGGCCTATGCCGCTCACCCGGGCCAATCCCTCGGACGCCGCCATAACGAGCCTCCCAGCCGCACCCGCAACGATTTCGCGCGGGACAGGGACCGTATCATACATACCTCCGCCTTTCGTCGGCTGAAGGAAAAGACCCAGGTGTTCGTCGCCCACGAGGGCGATCATTTCCGCACCCGCCTGACCCACTCGCTGGAGGTCGCCCAGATCGCCCGCTCCATAGCTACGGCCCTGGGTCTTGATTCGGATCTGGCCGAGACCATCGCCCTGGCCCACGACCTGGGCCATCCGCCCTTCGGCCATGCCGGAGAGGACGAGTTGGACGCCTGCATGTCGCCCTATGGGGGCTTCGACCACAATGTGCAGACCTTCCGCGTGGTTACGGAGCTTGAGCGCCGCTATCCCGACTTCGACGGCCTGAACCTGACCTGGGAGACCGTGGAAGGGGTGATCAAGCACAATGGTCCGGTGGACGACCGCCTGGACCGGCCAACCTGGCGCTCGATCGTCGATTACAATGCCGCCTACGACCTGCGCCTGTCGACCTTCGCCTCGGCCGAGGCCCAGGTGGCGGCCATCTCCGACGACATCGCCTACAACAACCACGATGTGGATGACGGGCTGGAGGCGGGGCTGTTCCGCCTGGAGGAGGTGGCTCAGGTGTCCCTGATCGGCCCAATCCTGCGCGCCTTGCAGGTCGAGCGGCCCGAGTTGGACGACCGGTTGATGCGGCTGGAGGCCGTGCGGCGGATGATCGGGGCCATGGTCGATGACGTCCTGACCCAGACCCAGCGCAATGTGGAGGCGGGCAATGTCGATTCGCCCGAGGCGGTGCGGATGCTGGGCCGCCCCCTGGTGACCTTTTCGGCGGACATGGCCGAGGACCTGGGCCGTCTGCGTATGTTCCTGCATCACCGGATGTATCGCCACTACCGGGTCAACCGCACCCGCAGCCAGGCCCGCCGCATCCTGGCGGACATGTTCCGGCTGTTCATGGCCGAGCCGGAAGTGCTGCCCACCGAGTGGTTCGATCGGGTCAATGGTCAGGATGAGGCCTATCGCGCCCGCATCGTGTGCGATTATATCGCGGGGATGACCGACCGGTTCGCCATCGAAGAGCATAGGCGCTTGTTCAATCTCGAGATTTTGAACTAGACGCCAGGTCCGTAGAACAGGGCTCGCGCGGCGGTCGCTTCGGCCATCATCGCGCCTCGACTAAAGTGTCGACTACGGGTGATTCGCGGGCGGCTCGCGCCCCGCCGGCTTCTGATGGAGCCGACGCCTCTCGGAGCCTTAGTATGACCGACCACGATCGCGGGGCGTACACGCCCCAAACGGATTCTCCCCTGGCGTTCGACGCGCGGCAATCGCGCGGCGGCGGTGGCGGGCCCGCACCTATGACCCTGATCGTCAGCGCCATCGTGCTGCTGTTGCTGATCATCGCGCTGCTGCTGTTCTATCGCAGCGGCGTGCGTGGCACGGGCCAGGCCCCGCAGGTGGTCGGCGCGCCCGTCGGCCAGACCAAGTCGGCGCCACCGCCGGAATCTGCGGCCCCCGCCGCCGGCAATGGCCTGCAGATCTATAAGTCCGAGGTCACGCCCTCCTACGAGGGCAAGCAACCCAATTTCACTCCGGCGCCGGAACAGCCCGCCCCCCGGCCAGCGCCCAGCGCCCCGGTTACAAGCGCGCCCGTCGCCAGCGCGCCGGTCACCGCCGCGCCCCTGCGTCCGGCCCAGACCGAGCCCACCGCGCCGCCGCCACC
>JARLIP010000040.1 GCA_031291685.1 Caulobacteraceae bacterium
AACTCCGGCGTGCGCACCGCCAGGGGATAGACCGGCCGCACCTGGGCCTGGACGTCGAAGTCCCGCTCCAGCGCCACCAGGCGATGCATGATCATGTAGGAATAGGGCGATCGGAACGACCAGTAGAGGTCGTATTTGAGCGTCATGACGGGCGTCCCCCCAACACTTGCCGTGTTGCGACGCGGAGCCCGCCGCCCGGCTTTGACGCAGGTTATGGCATTCGCAAGGTCATAATCAATGGCTCTTGCCGGCGGGTCGGTCTTGGCGGTGTCCAGCAGGGCGCGCGTGGCGCTCCACAGCCCTTCCAGTCCCTTTGATCTGGATCACGGACCGCCCGCCGGGCCACGGGCAGGGTCCCGCCGCGAATGGGCGGATGGAGTTTCGAGTGGAGTCACGATTGGACCGTATGACCACGGGGGATGGTCGCCTCCAGGTCAAGCTCCTGGCCCTGGACACCTTTCGGGAGAACGTCGTGCTTCTGGCCCGCGACTGCGAGGCCCTGCGGCCGGAGCGTCTGCGAGGCGCGCGCAAGGTCGAGGTGCGTGGGCGGGGCCTGTCCATGCTGGCCTCCCCGATGATTTGCGACGACGCGGCCCTGGTGGGGCCAAAGGAGGTGGGGATACCCCAGCCCCTGGCCCGGCGCCTAGGCGTGCGCCCCGGCGAGATGGTGGAGGTGCTGTTGCCGCCGCCCCTGCGCACCCTGGACGCGGTGCGGGCCAAGGTCGGGGGTGAGACCCTGTCGGCGGCGGACTATGACGCCATCGCTAGGGATCTGGCCCTGCATCGCTGGTCCGATATCGAAATCTCCGCCTTCCTGATCGCCTGCGCCAGTTCGATGACCTCGGAGGAGACCCTGGATCTGACCCGGGCCATGATCGGCGCCGGCGCCCGGCTGAGCTGGAACCGCGACCTCGTCGTGGACAAGCATTGCATCGGCGGTATTCCGGGCAACCGCACCTCCCTGATCGTGGCGCCCATCGTGGCCGCCCACGGCCTGTGGATACCCAAGACCTCCTCCCGGGCGATCACCTCGCCCTCCGGCACCGCCGACACCATGGAGGTCCTGGCCCGGGTCGATCTGAGCGAGGAGGAGATGCGCGATGTGGTGGAACGCTGCGGCGGCTGCATCGTCTGGGGCGGGCGGGTGAACCTGTCTCCGGCGGACGACGTGCTGATCTCCGTCGAGCGGCCCCTGTCCATCGACACTCCCGAGCAGATGGCCGCCTCGATCCTGTCCAAGAAGGTCGCCGCCGGCTCGACCTATCTGGTGCTGGACATCCCCGTCGGTCCCACGGCCAAGGTCCGGGATCGGCGCGCCGCCCTGCGGATGAAGAAGCTGTTCGAATTCGTCGGCTCCCGGCTTGGCCTGACCCTGGAGGTGCTGATCACCGATGCGCTCGAGCCCGTCGGGCGAGGGATCGGCCCTGTGCTTGAGGCCCGCGACGTGCGGGCCGTGCTGGAAAACCACCCCGACGCCCCCGCCGATCTGCGTGAAAAGGGCCTGACGCTCGCCGCTCGGGTGCTGGAGGCCGATCCGAACCTTCAGGGGGGCATGGGCGAGGCCCGCGCGCGGGAGCTGCTCGAAAGTGGTGCGGCCCTGCGCAAGCTTGAGGAAATCGCCCAGGCCCAGGGGCCTTCGCCGGTCGATGGACGTCTTGGAGAACTGGTGCATGAGGTGCGCGCCAACGCCAGCGGCCATGTGGCCTCTATCGACTGCCTGCGCATCGCCACCGTCGCCCGCCTGTGCGGCGCCCCCACCGATCCCGGCGCCGGTGTCGATCTGTTGGTCAAGGTCGGCGAGAAGATCAGTGCGGGGGATCCGATCTACCGCATCCACGGCTGTGAGGCCCGGGACTTCACCTTCGCCGTGGAGGCCGCGGGCGAAGACGGCGGTTATCGGGTGGCGTCATGAGCCTGCTGGTCTGCGCCTTCGAGGATGAGGCCGCCCCCGCCGGTCGCCTGGCCGAGGCCCTGGGCGCGCGCCTGGCCCTGATCGACCTGCACCGCTTCCCGGATGGCGAAAGCCTGCCCACCGCGCCCCTCGGCGCCGACCGGGTCCTGGTCTATCGCAGCCTGGATCGGCCCGATCCCAAGATCGTGCCTCTGCTGCTGGCCTGCGATGGCTGGCGCCGGGGCGGGTCCGGGCGCCTGGTGCTGGTGGCGCCCTATCTTTGCTACATGCGCCAGGACACGCGTTTCGCCCCAGGCCAGCCGATCAGTCGCGACGTGATCGGGCGGCTCCTGGGTGAGCGCTTCGACCGCATCGTCACCGTCGATCCGCACCTGCATCGCACCGCCGACATCGCCGCTGTGTTCGGCACGGAGGTCAGCGTCCTTTCCGCCGCCCGTCCCCTGGCCCAGGCCCTGGCCTTGGAGGGACCGCCGCCCTTGCTGATCGGCCCCGACGAGGAGTCCGAGCGCTGGACCGCCGCCCTGGCGGCCCAGATGGGCGCCCCGCATGTGACCTTCCGCAAGATCCGCCATGGGGACCGCTCCGTGGACCTGATCCTGCCGCCGGATACCGAGATCGCCGGGCGCACGGTGGTGCTGGTGGACGATATCTGCTCCAGCGGCGCCACCCTGGTCGCCGCCGCCCGCCTGGTCGCGGCCAAGGGCGCCGGCCGCATAGAGGCCGCGGTGGTCCATGCCCTGTTCGACGAACGGGCCGCCCTCGAGTTGAAGGCCGCTGGCGTCAGCCGCATCGTCTCCACCGACAGCTGCCCCCATCCCACCAACGCCGTTTCCTTGGCCCGCGAGCTGGCCAACGCCCTTGCCGGAGAGTTGCTTTCATGAGTGTTCACCTGAGTTTTCACGGCGCGGCGGGCTGCGTCACCGGCTTTTGCGCCCGGCTTGAGACCGATCAGGCCACCATCCTGATCGACTGCGGCATGTTCCAGGGCTCCAAGACCCTGAAGGCCCTGAACTACAACCCATTCCCCTTCGACGCCGGCAAGATCGACGCGGTGCTCCTGACCCACGCCCACGTCGACCATTCGGGCCTCTTGCCCAAGCTGATGCTGGCGGGTTTCGAAGGCCCGATCCACGCTACCGAGATCACCCGGGAGCTGTGCGAGGTGATGCTCGCCGACGCCGGCGGCATCCAGGAGAGCGAGGTCGCCCACCTCAATCGACGCAACGAGCAGCGCGGCCGCCCCACGGTGGAGCCGATCTATACCGAGGCCGACGGCCGGCGGGTGATGCGCCAGTTCAAGCGCGTCGACCTGCACGAACCGACCGAGATCGCGCCCGGAATCACCGCCACCTATTGGGACGCCGGGCACATCCTGGGCGCCGCGTCGATCCACCTGAAGATCGAGACGGCGGACGGTCCTATCGCGCTGCTGTTCTCCGGCGATCTTGGCCCCGGCGGCCGCGACTATTCCGCTGACCCGGAAGCCCCATCCGGCGTCGACCACCTGATCATGGAATCCACCTATGGCGACCGGGAGCGGGACGTCATCAGCCCCGACGAGCGGCGCAAACTCCTGGCCAACGAGTTGAAGGCCGCCCACGAGGCCGGCGGCCCCCTCCTGATCCCCGCCTTCGCCGTGGAGCGCTCCCAGGAGCTGCTGGCCGACATCTTGACCCTGATGGACAATGGCGACGCCCCGGAGGCGGACATGTTCCTGGATTCTCCCCTGGCCATCGAGGCGACCGAGATCTTCGCCCGGCGGGGTTGGAACCGGAACACGGGCCGTAATCCGTTTCAGGACGTGCATCCTGGCGGGCGGCTGAAGTTCCTGCGCGAGCCCTGGGAAAGCGATGGGCTGGAACGGCTGCGGGGCTGGCATGTGATCATGGCCGCCAGCGGCATGTGCGATGCCGGGCGGGTGCGAAAGCACCTCAAGCGCCTCCTTTGGAACCGCGAGGCCACCGTGCTCCTGGCTGGTTATCAGGCCACCGGAACCCTGGGCCGGATCCTGGCCGAAGGGGCCAAGATGGTGCGGATCCAGGGGGAGAGCATTCGCGTGCGGGCCCAGATCCGCAACCTCGATGTCTATTCCGGCCACGCCGACGCCCGGGGCCTGGTCAAGTGGGCGCAGGCCCGCAAGCCCATCGGCGGCACGGTGTTCCTGGCCCACGGCGAGCCCAAGGCCCTGCAGGGGCTGAAGCGGCGCCTGACCGAGGCGGATTTCCCCGAGGGCCGCATCCAGATCGCGGCCATGGACCAGCGCTTCAGACTGACCCGCGCCCTGGCCGAGCCCCTTGAGTCCGGCCCGCCGCGGATTTCGGCGCCGGCCACCGCGTCCCTGGACTGGCACAACGTCAGGTCTCAGCTTCTGCTGGATCTCGACGCCCGCCTCGAACAGGCCGGTAACGATGACGAGCGCGCGGCCCTGCTCAGCCGACTGGCCGCCGAATTGACAGGTCGAAAATGAACGCCGCCCCTCCCGTCTCGCCCAGACCCCCGGCCAAGTCCGGCCCCGAGGCGGACGGGGGGCTGATCGCCATCGCCCGCGTCCAGCCGGGTGAGGCCATTGCTTTGCTTCACAGTTCAACGGCGGGACTGAGCGCGGAGGAAGCGGCCGCGCGCCTTAAGGAGCACGGCCCCAACCACGTGGCCCGTGAGGGGCGGCTATCGGTCTTCGCCGAGCTTCGCCGGTGCGCCTGGAATCCGCTCAACGGCCTGCTGCTGACCCTGGCCCTGGCCTCCTGGGGCCTGGGGGACGCCCGCGCGGCCATCGTCATCGCCATCATGGTGGTGTTGAGCATCGGGCTGGGGTTCATCCAGGAGCACCGCTCCAATCAGGCCGCGGCCCGCCTCTACGCCATGGTGCGGACCATGGTCAGCGTGAAGCGTCCCGGCGCCGCCAAGGACGGCTTCGTCGATGAGCCGATGGATGATCTGGTTCCCGGCGACATCGTGCGGCTGGCGGCGGGGGACATGATTCCAGCCGACGTGCGGCTGCTCACGTCCAAGGATCTGCACGTCAATCAGTCGGCCCTGACGGGGGAATCCAACCCGTCTGAAAAGAGCGCCGAACCCTATGTCGGGCCGACCTGCCCGCCCATGGACCTACCGAGCCTGGCCTTCATGGGCTCGAACGTGGTCAGCGGCTTCGCCGAGGCGGTGGTGGTTCGCACCGGGGGGCGCACGGACTTCGGCAAGTTGGCCCAGAGCCTTGTGGGTCTGGCTCCGCCTACCAGCTTCGATAAGGGCATCGAGGCCTTCACCCGCATGATGCTCGGGCTGATCCTGGTGATGGCGCCCGCCGTTTTCCTGATCAACGGCCTGACCAAGGGAAACTGGATCGAGGCCCTGTTCTTCGCCGTGGCCGTGGCCGTGGGGCTGACCCCGGAAATGCTGCCCATGATCGTGACCGTGAATCTGGCCCAGGGCGCCATGGCCATGTCGCGCAAGAAGGTGATCGTCAAACGGCTGAACGCGATCCAGAACTTCGGCGCCATGGATATCCAGGGCACGGACAAGACCGGCACCCTGACCGAGAACCATGTGGCCCTGAAGCTGCACCTGGACGTGGACGGGAACGAGAGCGACTTCGTCCTCACCTACGCCTATCTCAACAGCCGCTTCGAGACTGGCATAGCCGGGCTGCTGGACGCGGCGATCCTCGAACACGCCGAGGTCGAGGACCACATTCGCGTCGCCGACTATCGCAAGCTCGACGAGATCCCCTTCGACTTCCAGCGACGGCGCCTTTCGGTGCTGCTGGCGGACAAGGACGACCGGCGGATTCTGATCTGCAAGGGCGCTGTGGAGGAGGTGTTCGCCTGCTGCGCCCGCTACCGTCTCGGCGATAATGAAGGGCCTCTGGACGCCGATCACGCCGCCAAGGCCAAGGCCCTGACCGACCGCCTCAACGCCGAGGGCTTCAGGGTGGTCGCCGTGGCTTGCCGGGAGTTTCCCAAGGACAAGTCCGTCTATGCCGTGGAGGATGAGGCCGACCTGACCCTGGTGGGCTATATCGGCTTTCTCGATCCCCCAAAGGCCAGCGCCGCCTCCGCCCTGGCGGCTCTCGCGGCCTCCGGCATTGCTGTCAAGGTCCTGACCGGGGACAACGCCGCCGTCACCGGCAAGATCTGCGGCGATGTGGGGCTGGGGGAGGGGCGGATCGTCCTCGGCTCGGAAATCGACGCCCTGGATGACGACGCCCTTGGTCGCCTGGCCGAGGAGGTCCACGTCTTCGCCAAGGTCAGCCCGGCTCAGAAGGCCCGGGTGATCCAGGCCCTGCAAAAGCGTGATCACGTTGTCGGCTTCATGGGCGACGGGATCAATGACGGCCCCAGCCTGAAGATGGCTGATGTGGGGGTGTCGGTGGAGGACGCCGTCGATATCGCCAAGGAGTCCGCCGACATCATCCTTCTGGAAAAGAGCCTTGCGGTTCTGCAGGAGGGGGTGATCGAGGGGCGCCGGGTGTTCGGCAACATCACCAAATATATCAAGATGGGCGCCAGCTCGAACTTCGGGAACATGTTCAGCGTCCTGGGCGCCAGCATCTTCCTGCCATTCCTGCCCATGGCTCCGATCCAGGTCCTGACCAACAACCTGCTTTACGACTTCTCCCAGACCGCAATTCCCACTGACCGGGTGGACGACGAATATCTCGCCGCGCCGCGCAAATGGCGGATCGGCAACCTGTTGCGGTTCATGGTCTTCATCGGGCCAATCAGCTCGATCTTCGACTACGCGACCTTCGCTGTCATGATCTATGTGTTCCACGCCTGGACCAATCCGTCCCTGTTCCAGACCGGCTGGTTCGTGGAGTCCCTGCTGACCCAGACCCTGATCATCCACATCATCCGCACGGCCAAGATCCCCTTCATCCAGAGCCGGGCGAGCATCGCCTTGATCGCCACCAGCCTGGCCATCTGCGTGGTGGGGATCAGCCTGCCCTATACCTGGGTGGGCCGGGAGCTGGGCTTCCAGCCCCTGCCGGGTCTCTACTGGCCGATCCTGGCGGGCTTCATGCTCTGCTACGCCACCCTGACCCACATCGTGAAAAGCTGGTTCATGCGCCGCTGGGGGTATTGAGGCGGGCCCGCGGCCTATGAGGTTGACCGCTGAAGCTTACTCCCCGTCATCGCCGCTTGCGGCGATCCATTCCGTGAACGAGACCGGGTCATTGCGCGTGGGATTTAGTCTAATACCAACGGCCGTTGAATTTGACCCTGAAGCTTGGTGATATAGGTTTGACCTTACCCCTATCCGTTCTCCCCGGCGAAGGTCGGGGCCCAGATCATAGGGCGCAGTGGCAAGTAATTTAGGGCTCTTCTTGTTGAGAGATCTGAGCTTTGTCATCTGGATCCCGGCCTTCGCCGGGAATATCGGGTGAGGACGCTGAGTCCGGCGGTCAAACACTAGCGCCGCCGGTATGAGATGAAATTCTTACTTTCCTACCGCCGCCAGGAAGCTCGATCGCTCCGGGTCAGGCGGTCGCTCCGAACACCGCCCCGACCCCGGCGGTGATGGCCATGGCCAGGGCGCCCCAGAAGGTCACCCGCACCGTCGACTTGACCATGCCGGCCCCGCCCGTCTTGGCGCCGACCGCACCGAGCAGGGCCAGGAAACCCAGAGAGGCGACCGACACCACGGGGGCCAGGGTTCCCGACGGCGCCAGCAGGGCGGCCGCCAGGGGCAGGGCGGCGCCAGCGGCGAAGGTGGCGGCGGAGGTCAGGGCCGCCTGGATCGGCCGGGCCGTGGTGTGCTCGGAAAGGCCCAGTTCGTCCCGGGCGTGGGCGCCCAGGGCGTCCTTGGCCATCAGTTGCAGGGCGACCTGACGGGCAAGCCCCGCCTCGACGCCGCGCTTCACATAGATGTCGGTGAGTTCCTGGCGTTCGGCCTCAAGGTCGGTCGCGAGCTCCCGCCGCTCCTTGTCCAGATCGGCGTTCTCGGTGTCCGACTGCGAGCTGACCGAGACATATTCCCCCGCAGCCATCGACATGGCCCCGGCGACCAAACCGGCCACCCCCGTGACCAGGATCGTGCTGGGCTTGGCTGATGCGGCCGCCACGCCCACGATCAGGCTGGCGGTGGAGACGATCCCGTCATTGGCGCCCAGAACCGCGGCGCGCAGCCAGCCGATCCGCGCGATCAGATGGCTTTCCCGATGTCGTCCAAGGCGGCTCATGGCTGGTGTCTCCTGGCCCGGTCTGTCGGCCCAGACGCTCGGCGACGCCTTGACCTCCGTCAAGGCCGGCCAGGAACGCAAAGGACGGCCCGGGATCGCTCCCGGGCCGCCCAAGCTATCGTCGCGGGTCCAGCCTCTATTCGGCGGCGTGGGCGATTTCCGGCTTCAGGGGCGCCTCCAGGGCCTCCCAGTCGATCTGGCCGTCATGGCGCAGGTTCTCGAACTTCAGCACCCCCAGGGCCTCGAACTTGGGACGAACGGCGTCGGTCAGAAGGCCGACGCGCTTCAGGTTGGGAATCATCCGTTCGAACAGGAAGTCGTTGAAGGCCCGCCCGCCCTGGCCCCTGGCGTTGATCTCGCGGGCTTCCTCGGGAGCGAAGCCGTATTCTTCCGCCACGGTGGTGGAGAACAGCCGCTCGCGCATGATCAGGCAGGCCTGGTAGGCGAACTCGGCCCGCTCCTCGATCTCGTTCTGCGGCAGGGAGCGGATCCAGTCCTCCAGATAATTGACCCCAAAGGCCACGTGCCGGCCCTCGTCGCGCATCACCAGTTCGATCACCTCCCGCAGCAGGGGATCGCGGGTGGTCTGGCTGATGGCCTGGAAGGCGGCCAGGGCCAGCCCCTCGATCAGCACCTGCATGCCGATGAACTTCAGGTCCCAGCGCTCGTCGGTCAGGAGCAGGTCCAGCAGCTGCTTCAGGTTCGGGTTGATCGGATAGATGATCTTGCAGCGTTCCTGCAGATAGCGGTGGAACACCTCCACGTGCCGGGCCTCGTCGAAGGTCTGGGACGAGGCATAGAGCTTGGCGTCATAGGTCGGCGCGCAGGAGACCAGTTGCGAGGCCACCAGCATGGCGCCCTGTTCCCCGTGCATGAACTGCGACAGGGTCTGGGCGTGGCCGCGCCAGGCGAATTCAAGCTTCTGCTCCGGCGTCAGGGCCTCGTACTTGGGGTGTCCCTCGAAGGGGTTCAGGCCCGGCTGGTTGGGGTTTTCGGTGTGGGGGAAAGGCTGGTCCCAGTCCACGTCCAACTGAGCGTTCCAGTTGAACTTCTTGCCCAACTCATAGAGCCGACGGATCTTGGCGTTGGCGTTTTCGTAGTCCCAGTTGAAGGACCCGGTCAGGGGGGTGTGGAAGATCTCTCGGATCGTCTCCACGTCCTGTGATGTCAGCTTGCTGGCCAGTTCGTCATCATTGTCGAAGCGGCGGATATCCTGGGGCGGCTCGGTCACGAGGCGAACGTGCAGCATCGGTTTTCTCCCTTGAAACGCCGAGCCGGGGACGCTCGGTCTATGGGGACAGAATGAAAGGTGACGGAGGCGTCAACATTGATCTGAATTATGCGCCCCTCACATTCGAAGCCTCATTCGCGCTGCGGCTACATCCATGAAATACCGAGGCGTCCCTTGCCGTGGTAACGGGATCACCGCCTCCGCGGAGGCGGAATCAGTATGTCTTAAAGGAGAACGAGTTTGGCCAAGGCGGCAGTGAAATCGACGGCGCGGCGCGGAGGGAACCCGGCCCTCAGATTGGCGGCGATCCGGCAAATCCACGTCTATCTGGCCATGTTCATCGCCCCCAGCGTGATCTTCTTCGCCCTGACCGGCGCGGTGCAGCTGTTTAGCCTGCATGAGGCCCATGGGGACTACAAGCCGGCGCCCGTGATTGAAAAGCTGGGTATGCTGCACAAGGATCAGGTCTTTAAGACCCGCGGCGAGCGCAAGGGGCCACCCAAGGCGGTTAAGGCGTCGCCCGGCGCCGGCGATCATGACGCTGGCCCCGCCAAGCCGGCCACCCCGATCAAGGTCCTGGCCCTGAAATGGCTATTCCTTGCCGTGTCCCTGGCCCTCGCCGTTTCCACGGCGCTCGGGGTGTGGATGGGCCTGCTCTACAATCGCCGCAAGGGCGTGGCGCTGGTGCTGCTGCTGGCCGGCGCGGCGGCGCCGGTGCTGCTGGTCATTCTCTGACGTCGAGTCAGGCCGGGTTTGGCCTAAGGCGCCCCGACCGGTTTGATCACCAGCTTCCAGGCCTTGTCGTCCGCCAGATAGGTCTGGGCGGCGCGTTGGATGTCCTGGGCGCTGACGTGGCTGAGTTGGGCCTCGGATGAGCGGATCGCCGCCAGCTTGCGTGGGTCGATCTGGGCGCCGGCCAGGGCCTCGGCCCAGTATTCGTTGGTCTTGCGCCGGGTCAGCAGGGACTCCAGGGCGGGGGTGCGGGCCCGGTCCAGTTCGTCGGGGCTGACCGGATGGGCCCGCAGATCGGCGGCGATGGCGCTGACGTCCTTGAAGAAACCATCCAGCTTGGCCGGCGGGATCTCCACCCGCACCGACAGATAGCCGTAGTGCGGGAAGATTTCCGAGCTTTGGGCGGTGGCGGAGGGCGAGTAGGTCGCCCCCTCGGCCCGGCGCAGCTGATCGGTGACCCGCAGCTGTAAGACCTGGCCCAGGATCGCCACGGTTCGCGCCCTTTGGGTGTCGGACAGGAAGTCTTCCGTCGGCCAGGCCACCAGACCCACCCCCTGGTCGGAGCGGCCCTTGTGGGTTCGCGCCACGGGGGTGTCCGTAGGCGCTGGGAAGCTGACGATATTGGCGCCGGCGGGGGACGGCGTGTCGGGGCGCGGGGGCAGGGCGCCGAAGGTCTCGGCCACGGCGGCGATGGCCTTGTCCACGGTGGTGTCCCCAACGATCACGATCTCGATCGGGCCGGTGGCCAGGGAAGGGGCGAGCAGGGCCTTCAGGTCCGCCGGGGTCTCGCCGGCGATGGTGGGGGCGTCCGGCAAGCCCCATCGGCGATCGCCGCCGTGCAGCAGGCCGCCCAGGTCGCGGTTCAGAACCCCCGAGGCGGTGGCGGCCAACTGGTCGAGGATGGTCGGGGCGGCGGCCTTCATGCGGTTGAAGGCTTCCACCCGCCAGCCCGGATCGGTGGTGTAGGCGGCCAGAAGTTGAAGTTGGACCTCCAGGTCGTCCGGCCGGGTCACCCCCGACTGGACGAAGGCGCCGTCGGCGATGTTGAACCCGTGGCCCACGATCCTGGAGCGCAGAACCTGGTCGATATCCTCGGCGCTGAGCTTGCCCAGGCCGGATTCCGGGAAGGCGCTGCTGACCGCCCAGGCCGGGGTGAAGCGGTCCCGGGGCAGGTCGAGCTCTCCATGGCCAATGCGGGCCTGAACCAGGATCTGGTCGTCGCGGAACTTGGTCGGCTTGACCGTCAGGCGCACGCCGTTCTTGAAGCGCACCAACACCGCGTCGAGATCGGGCAGGTCACGCTGCTCGGCGACCTCCCCGGGCGGTCCGAAACCGTCATAGGGCCAGGTTACGGCCAGTCCCGCCACCGGGGCCGCGACCGGCGCGGCCTCAGCCGCCTTGAAGGCCTGGGCCAGGGCCGTGTCGCCCCCGTCGATAGGGGTCGGGCTGGAGACCAGGACCAGGGGACCGGAGCCGGCGAACGCCTTGCGCAGGGCCGCGGTGGCCTCGGCCGGGGTCAGGTCTTTGACCGCCGCGTCGAACAGGGCCAGGTCCTGGGCCGGGCTGGTCTCGACCTCCGGCGTCGACAGGGTGGAGACAACGTCGTCGGCGATGGAGGGGGTGGTGCGGGTCGCGGCCCCGTCGGCCGTCGATTTCAGCGCGGCGCGGTTGGTGTCGATGGCCTCGGCCAGTTCCCGGGCCGAGACGCCGTACTGGACCAGGCGGCGCTGCTCGGCCACGGCGGCGGTCAGGCCGGTCTTCCAGTCGTCGGGATGGGTGGTGGCGCGCAGGGTGGCGATGCGGGCCGAGTGAAAGGCGTCGTTGCGATAGGCGCCCGCCGCGACGAAGGGCGGATTGTCGCCGCGCACCAGCCGGTCGAGACGGCGGTTCAGCACCGCCAGGCCCAGGGACTCGATGGTGTCGCGTCGGCGCCGGGCCTGACTGTCTGGGCTCAGGTCCGAGGGCGATACCCAGCTCAGCTGCACGGACGGCGCAGCCCCCGGCTGGGTCACCGCCTTGGTCACGGCGCCGCGCTTGAGGGGCGATCCGCGATCCGGCTCGGCGCCGGCGGGGCCCGTTCCGGTCCAATCGCCGAACTTGGCCTTGATCCGCGCCTCCATGGCGTCGGGGTCGAAGTCGCCCACGGCCACCACCACGGCTCGTTCGGGGCGGTAATAGCGATGGTAATAGTCCGCCAGCCGTTCGTGGGTCGCCGACTGGACGGCATCGACCTTGCCGATGGGGAAACGGTCGGCCGCCAGCTGACCCTGCAGGGTCAGGCCCAGGCTCTGCTTCAACTGCCGATAGCCGGGGGTGTCGCGCAGGCGCTCCTCGGACAGGACCACGCCCTTTTCCTTGTCCATAATCCCCTGATCCAGGGTCAGCTCGCCCGCGATCTCCCGCAGCAGCATGAGGCTGGTGTCCACGGTGTCATCGTCGGACTTGGGCAGGTCCAGCTTATAGACCGTGTCTTCCCAGGTCGTGTAGGCGTTGGTGTCGGCGCCGAAGGCTAGGCCGTGGCGCTCCAAGATCTTGATCATCTCGCCATAGGGCACGTGGGTCGAGCCGTTGAAGGCCATGTGCTCCAGCAGGTGCGCCAGGCCTTGCTGCTGCGGCGTCTCCTCCAGGGAGCCGGCGTTGACGCGCAGGCGCAGGGAGGACTGCCCCCCTGGCGTCGCGTTCTTCATCACCACATAGCGCAGGCCGTTGGACAGGGTCCCAAAGCGCATGGCGGGGTCTGGCGGCAGGTCGGCATAGGCCTGGGGCCAGATATTGCTGGCCGTGGCCGCCATACCGACCGGCGCCTTGGCGGCCTTGGCCCGGTCGTCGTGATGTTTGCGGTGTTTGCCGTGATCCTTCTTCGCGGGCTCAGGGGCTGGCGCGCTCACGCTCGTGGTTGGGCCTGGGGCGCCTCTGTGGCCGTGGAACATGCCGCAGGCCGAAAGGGCCAGGCCGCAGCCGGCCAGCAAAGCAATACGCGAAGGTCTGTTCATAGTGCGCCTGGGCTGAAACGGAGCAAAACAGCCGGGACCATCACCGCCGCTTGCGGCGGCGGCAAGGCGCAAAAGCGTCAATCCCTGGAAATACGGATCCCCAAAGCATTTTCGAGCGAAGTGGATACCGGTTCGCGTGAAGAAAATGCGTTAAAACAAGAAGCTAGATCGCCGAGCTGATGCAATCCGGTCGGCGATCTAGTGGGTGGGCTTGCTGACGTAGAAGGTTGCGCTATTGCCCACGGCGGTGGCCGTTCCGGTCACGGAGCGGTTGGAGGCGGCGATATCGACCTGGGTGGTCGCCCCCACGCCGGAGCTGTTGCTCTGGGTGTTGCGCACC
This sequence comes from Caulobacteraceae bacterium, assembly GCA_031291685.1. GTDB lineage: Bacteria > Pseudomonadota > Alphaproteobacteria > Caulobacterales > Caulobacteraceae > Poindextera. The sequence goes on from JARLIP010000040.1 coordinate 13,387, forward strand.
GAGATGGTCCCGTTGCAGTCCGAGCAGGCATAGCCGGTGACCGCGTTGCCCATGGCGGTGGACGTCGCATAGGCGTCATAGCCGTCATTGCCCCCGACCTTGGCCAGGACGTCGATGCCGCCCCCGCTGTTGGTCTGGGTGTTGTCCAGGTTGAGGGACTGGCCATAGTTGCCGGCCAGGGCCGAATTGCCCACGCCGTAGGCGGTGGCCTGGACCGAGCCGAATTCGTAGGCGCTGACCTGGGCCTGGGACTGGATATAGCCGCTGCTGCTCTGGACGTCGGTCACGGTCAGGGGGCCGTTCTCGTTGGTCACCGAGATGTTGTTGCCGGTGGCCGTGGCCGCGCCGGTGATGGCCTGGCCATTGCCCACATGCACATCCTGCTCGGCGATGGTCTGACCGGTGGGGGAGGCGCTGCTGGCGGTCTGGTTGATCGTCAGGGTCTGGCTGGACGCGCCCGTGCCATAGCCCGTCACATTGTTGGACACCGCCGTGGCGCTGAAGGTCCCGTCGCCGGGGGTGTATTGCAGGATCGCGTCGCCGCTAGCCTGGGTCACGCCGTTATTGGTCTGGTTGACGGTCATGGTGGCGCTGGTGTCCTGCACCGTCACCCCATGGGAGTTGCCGATGGCCTGGGCGCTGGCGCTCACCGCGCCGGTCTGGGCGGCGTCGGCGTTGAACTGGGTTCCGGCCGTCACCGAGCCGGTGTCGGAAATGGTCTGGGTGACCGTGCCGGTCAGCGCGCCGGCGGCATAGCTGCCGCTGTCGCTGGTGTTGCCGGTCGCGGCCGTGGTCAGGGTGGTCTGGGCCCCGGCGTTGGTGGTCACGTTCACCGTGGTCGAGGCGTTGACCGCCGCGGTCAGGGTCTGGGCGCTCCGCACGTCCAGGGCTCCGGCCTCCACCGCGCTGGACACGGCGTTGCCGGTGGCGGTGGTGGTCCCCGTGGTGGCGTCGCTGACATCGACAACATTCAGGGTCTGTGTCGAGAACACATCCCCGGACTGATACTGCGAGTTGTCGACCGTGCTCTGGCTAGTAGCGACTGCGCACAGTGGCGGGAGCAGCGGCATCACCAGGATGGTCCCAGCGAGCAGGATCTTCGCGGGTCTGCGCATTGTTGGTTTCCAGGTTGTTATAGGCAGGGGTGTAGCCGCCGGTCACGCCGGTGGTGCGCGCGCCCAGGGGATCGCCCTGTTGCAGGCAGACCTCGGGGCCGGGCGCGCCATAGAGATTGGACATCATTTCCAGCACCGCCCGCTCGATCACCGAACGCACGGCCAGCTGGATGGGCTCAAGCCCGCCTTCGCCGGCGGAGATGTTATAGACGTTGCCGCCCAGCACATCGAACACGCCGATCCCGACCTGACGGCCGATGATCTGCTTCTGATAGGAGATGACATCCACCACCTGCAGGGTGCGAGTGTCCACCAGGCGCAGGTCCAGGCCCACATTCATGACGAACAGCTGACCCGTGGCCTCGGCCTTGATGCCGGTGGTGGTGGTGCGTCCGCCCTGGGCGTCCAGGCCCGAGGAGCGGATGTTGAAGTTCAGCTCGGTGATCCCGCCGACCATATAATAGTCGGAGCCCGGCACCTGGCCGGCCATGATCCGCCGGTAGTCCGCGGGCGCTGTCGGGGCGCCGGGGGGCGGCTGGGCGGCGTCGGTGATCAGCTTGTTGTTGGTGTATTTCAGCTCCAGCTCCGAGACGCTGGTGTCGAAGCGTTCCACCAGGTTGGCGCCGGACTTGGCCAGGGCCGAGATCGCCATCAGCGAGGCGCCCTGGGTCAGCTTGCGGCCGGAGCCGTCGGACTCTTCCTTGCCGGTGTAGTCGCTGATCCGACCGACGGCGATCCGCGGCGAATTGCGATGGTTGGCTCGGGCGTATTCGCCCATGCACACCAGAGCCTGGGAATAGGGGGTGGGATTGCTGGTCACCGGCGCGTTGCCGATAGGCTCGGCATAGCGGCCGTTGGGCCCCGCCACCGGCGAGACGCAGGCCGACAGCGCCACGGCGCAGGCGGTGACCGCCGCGGGGATCTTGGCGCGCATCAGCAGCGCGAGCTTAAGGGACGGAGCGGACATGAGGATCATTTCCCGTTGGTCGAGGTCGTCGCTGTGATGGTCCCGGTATTGGTCTGGGTCGAGCTGACGATGACGGTGTTGTAGCTGCCGGAGGTCACGACATTCAGGCTGTTGCCGATGGCGGTGGCCGAGCCCGAGGAGGACCCGCCCACGCCGCTGAAGCTTTCGGCGACGCCGCCGGCGTGGGAGAAGATGCTGGAGCTGCTGGAACTGCCGGAAATCAGGCCGTTGATGACCGAGATATTACCGTTGGCGTCGCCCATGGCGACATCCACCGCCCGGTTCTCCGATCCTGACGTGCGGCCATAGCCGGCGTTGAAGGAGGCGGAGTTGGTGGTCATGGTCTGGGCGGCGGCCAGCATCGGAACGGCCGACGCGGCAAGGGCCGCGGCCGTCATCAGGGCGATGCGCTGAAATGATCCTTGGGTCATGCGGCTCATATCTCCTGATCTCAGATCCTGGCTCGCGAGCGAATGTCTTGGTCTGGCCGGTTTCATTGCGGCACAGGTTTAAGGCCGAAGATCTCGCAATTTGGTTAAGCTGCGGTGGATCGCCGCTCTATCCATGATAGCTGGCGCTTTGGGACCGGATCCCGCGGACTTGAGGATGATCCATTTGGAGCCTGACGCGCCTAGAGAGCCCTTGATCAAGGCGCCCTGGCCGGTGCTTGCGCTGGTGGCCGCGATCATCGCCGCATTCGCCTGGGAACAGGGCCCTGCGCCGCCGGAGGTGGTCGAGCACTACCTAATCAGTTCGGCGGCCCTGCGCGAGGGGCGCTATGGAGCGTTGGTGGGGTCGCTGTTTCTCCACGGGGGCTGGGCCCATGCGCTGGGCAACGCCGCCTTCGCCCTGGCCTTCGCCACGCCGGTTTGCCGCCGGATGGGGCGGGACGCCCGGGGCGTGGTTTCCTTCTTCGTCTTCTATCTGCTCTGCGGGGTGATATCCGGCCTGACCTTCGCCCTGGCCCATTGGCATGACGCCGCCCAGGCGGCGGGGGCTTCCGGCGCCATAGCCGGATGCATGGGGGCGGCCTCGCGGTTGATGGGGCCAGGGCCAGGTCTGGCGCCCTTTCGCAGTTCGCCCGTGGTCTCCATGGCGGTGGCCTGGCTTGTGGCCAATGTCCTGTTCGGCCTGATCTTTGTCGGCTGGGCGCCGGGGGCGGGGGGCGCGGGCATGGCCTGGGAGGCTCACCTGGGCGGATATGTGGCCGGCCTGTTCCTGATCGGGCCCGCCCTGAGGCTGATCGGGCGCGCTTGATCACGGTATAGAGAGTTGCCAGGCGCCGGGTACTCAGGAAACCTCCCCCTAACTATAAAAATGGAGGAGAAGCGCCAGTGCTTGTTTCGCAGATTTTGAAGTCGAAGGGCGACATGGTTTTCACGGCTCAGCCGACGGAGACCATGGCCGCCGCCGCCGCGCTGCTGCACGCCCGGCGGATCGGCGCGATGGTGATCGTGGACGAGAAAGACGATGTCGTGGGAATACTGTCAGAACGGGATGTCGTGCGCCTGGTGGCCGAACAGGGCGCCGGCGGCCTGACCCAGCCCGTCTCCCAGTGGATGACCAAGGACGTGCTGTTCGCCGCCCCCACGGAGTCGGTCCATGTTCTGCTTGAGCGGATGACCGACCGACGGGTGCGCCACCTGCCCGTGGTCAAGGATGGCCGTCTGGTGGGGATCGTCTCCATCGGGGACCTTGTGAAGAGCAAGATCGCCGAGGCCGAACATGAGGCCGAGACCCTGAAGGCCTATATCGCCACGGGCTGATATCGCCCGCTGAACGTTTGATCGGCGCCGGTCAGGCCCCGGGCGTTTCGACCGGTTCGCTACAACCCGCCGGGACGCTCGCATTCTGGGCGATGGCGTCGGCCAGGCTGTAGCCTTCGAGGATTTCAGCCGTGGCGTCCCGCGCCTTGAGCAGGGCGCCGCGAATGGCGCATGTCTCGAGGCTGGGGCAATCATGACATTTGCGGAAGGCCATCTTGCTGACGCAGGGCGCCAGGGCCAGAGGCCCGTCGATCACCCGGATAACCTCGGCGAAGCTGATCTCCTCGGGAGGGCGGGCCAGGGCGTAGCCGCCGAACTTGCCCCGGCGGCTGACCACGATGGAGCGGCGGGCCATCTCCAGCAGGATCGCCTCCAGGAACTTGCGCGGCGCGTCGGCGCGCAGGGCGATCTCGCCGGAGGTCAGCTGACCGTCGGGACCAGCCCGGGCCAGTTCGACCAGGGCGCGGAGCGCATAGCGAGCCTTTTGTGACAGCATGGTTGTGATCCTTATGCCTTCTCCATAGGGGCGCGCGGGGCCATTTCGCAAGTCGCCTATAGAGAAGCGGCGAGGCTGGCGGCGTTTGGGCGCGGATGGCGCGGGCGACCGCGACCGGCGCTGGAGCGTTCGGGCGGGTGCGCGCACGGAACTTTTTTGCCTAGTGCGTCGGAAACGTCTTGCGACTCCGGAAGGTGGGGTCTAGAAGCCGTCCCTCGCTGAGGCGGCGCGACGGACTGGGTCGCGAGGGCAAAGAAAGTCCTTGCAAACCTTAGATTTGTTGTTTGTTTCCCCAGCCTCTACTGACTTGCTGGATACGGAAGAGGGCGGGCCTCTTG
>JARLIP010000361.1 GCA_031291685.1 Caulobacteraceae bacterium
GCCGGTCCTGGTCCGCCCGGAACGCCTGGCGCCGCCTTCCGAGCAGATCGACGCCGCCGCCAAGGCCCTGCGGGCCGCGGCCAAGCCGGTGCTGCTGCTGGGCGGCCAGGCCTGCGAGGCCCGGGGCCTGGCCGCCGCCGGGCGCATCGCCGCCCACGGGTTTCGGATCCTGACGGACACCTTCGTCGCCCGCCAGCCCCGGGGGGCGGGGCGGTTCACACCAGACCGAATGCAGTATTTCGCCGAGATGGCCCTTTCGGACCTGGGGGGCTGCGACCTGATGGTCCTGGCCGGCACCGCCGAACCGGTGGCCTTCTTCGCCTATCCCGCCACGCCCAGCCTGCTGCGGCCCGAGGGCTGCGCCGAACTGACCCTGGTGGACCGCGCCCAGGACGCGGGCGCCGCCCTGGAGGCCCTGGCCGACGCCCTGGGCGCCCCGGCCCAGGCCACGCCCAACAGCTTCAGCCTGCCCGATCGGCCCACGGGAGACGCCAACGCCTATACGGTGGGCGCCTCCATCGCCCGGCACATGCCCGAGGATACGGTAATCTCCGATGATGGCGTCACTTCCAGCTTGGCGGTGTTCCTGCAAACACGAGGCGCGCGCCCGCACGAGTGGCTGGCCCTGACCGGCGGCGCCATCGGCCAGGGCATCCCCCTGGCGGTGGGGGCGGCGGTGGCCTGCCCGGATCGGAAGGTTCTGGCCCTCACCGGCGACGGGGCGGGGATGTACACGGTCCAGGCCCTGTGGACCCTGGCCCGGGAGTCCCTGGACGTCACCGTGATCGTCTTCGCCAATCACATCTATCGCATCCTGGGGGTGGAGCTTGGGCGCACCGGCGCCGGCAAGCCCGGGGCCGCGGCCTCCAGCCTGCTGGACCTGGGCGAACCGCGTATCGACTGGGTGGGCCTGGCCTCCAGCCTGGGGGTGCCCGCCGTACGCTGCGACACCGCCGAGGGCTTCGACGCGGCCTTCTCCGCCGCCATGGGCGGCAAGGGCCCGACCCTGATCGAGGTCGCCATGGGGTGAGGCCGGAACAGCCTCGGGCGACCTTACCCGTTGAAGCCGCGTACCGCCGCGATGATCCGGTCCTGGGTGGCCTCGTCCAGATAGGGGTGCATGGGCAGGGCCAGGACGGTTTCGGCCTTGGCCTCGCTCACGGGCAGGCCGCCGGGCTGGGGATAGATGGCGTAGCAGTCCTGGCGGTGCATCGGCATGGGATAGTAGGCGGCCGAGGGCACCCCCTGGGTCTTCAGGTGGGCGGCCAGGCCGTCGCGGTTGGGGTGCTCGATGGTGTACTGGGCCCAGACCGAGGTCCCGCCGGCGATCACCGTGGGGATCTGGCTCACCGCCCCCTCCAGGCCCTTGGCGTAGCGGTCGGCGATCACCGCGCGCTTTTCGATCTCGTCCGGGAAGATCTTCAGCTTCTCGATCAGGATCGCCGCCTGCAGGGTGTCCAGGCGGCTGTTCAGCCCCACCCGCATGTTCAGATATTTGGGATCGTGTTCGAAAGTCCTGCCGGCGATGTCGCTGGCGGTGGCCTTGCCATGCACCCGCAGGGAATCGATCCGCTCGGCCAGCCAGTCGTCCTGGGTCAGCACCGCCCCGCCGTCGCCGTAGCAGCCCAGGGGCTTGGCTGGAAAGAAGCTGGTGGTGACCACGTCCGCCCAGGCGCCGGGATGCTGGCCGTTGAGGGTGCATCCGAACCCCTGGGCGCTGTCGGCGATCAGCTTCAGCCCATGGCGCTGGGCGATGGCCGAGATGGCCGGATAGTTGGCGGGTTGGCCGAACAGATCAACGGCGATGATCACCTTGGGGACCAGCTTGCCTTCGGCCTTGATGGCGGCGATGGCGGCCTCCAGCTTGGCCGGGTCGATATTGTAGGTGTCGGGCAGGATGTCGATGAACACCGGCGAGGCGCCTGACCAGGGAATCACCTCCCCGGTCGCGGCGAAGGTGAAGCTGGGGCAAAACACCGCATCCCCCGGGCCGACGCCCCAGGCCATCAGCGGCAGGGCCAGGGCCTCGGTGCCGTTGGCGCAGCCCAGGGCGTGGGCGACGCCCGCGTGGGCGGCCAATTGCGCCTCGAATTCGCGGACCTCGGGACCCATCACATAGCCACCGTGAGCGAGGACCTTGGCGATGGCGGCGTCGATCCGCGGCTTGATGCGTTGTTGTTGGGCGGCCAGATCGATGAAGGCGATGGTCATGTGTCATTCCAGGCTTTGTCGGCGCGGGGGGTATAGGCGCCTGAATCCCTGAGCGCGACACAAACCCTGTAACCGGTTGTTTCGACTGCCCGGGCTAGGATGCCGTACCGTACGGCGGGGCTATCGCAATGGTCGTAAGGCGCGATAGATTTCACGGCAAAGGGTCAGGGGCGTCCGGGAGCGTCGTTCCGACCAAGAGGGAATAGCGGCCTGCATGTCCGACCCCAAATCACCCGCCCTGAGCGTACCGGCGCCTCAACCGGAGGGGCGGGTTGACCGCATCGCCTCGGTCGGCGCCCGGGACACCCTGGATCGCCTGTCCGATCCTGATCTGCTGCAGGGCGGGGCGGTCAATCTGATCGGGCTGGACGCCATCCGGGCCAAGCTGGCGGACCGCTGGGAGGCCCGCCGCGGGCGGATCTGGGAGCATGTGGAGCGCGAGATCGGGCGCACCATTGGGCCCGCGGACCTGTTCCTGCGCCTGGACGACGTCACCTATCTGGTGGCCCTGCCCAGCACCCCGGGCTTTTCCGCCCAGGCGGTTTGCCTGACCGTGCTGCAGGACGTGCTGAAGTTCTTTCTTGGGGAGTTGAGCCCGGCGGATGTGCTGGTGCGCACGGTCTCTCAGATCGAGGGCGGTCAAATCTCCTCGGCCCCGGTGGATCTTCGGCGATTGCATGGCGCCGTGACCGCTCAGTCCGGCCGACCGGCGCCATCCGGCTCCCCCGCTTCGCCACCATCAGTCCAGGCCACGGCCCCCGCCACGCCGATCGCCGCGCCCCTGGGGGAGACCGCCCCCGCGGCCCCGATCTGGAAGCCGCCCCTGGCCGGCCGTTCAAGCCATCATCTGGTGGAGCCTCCCGCCCGCCCCAAGTTTGACCTGACCCTGAACATCGAGCCGGTGTGGAACCTGAAGCGGGGGCTGATCACCTCCTTTGTCGTCGACCGGGGCGGCCTGCCGACGCCCCTGGACGCGACCATCTGCGAAGAGATCGACATGGCCGTGGTCCGTCACGCCGCCAAGCTGCTGCAGGAACATGCCCGGCAGGGCGGGCCCCTGGCGGTCCATGTGCCGCTCCATTTCAGCTCCCTCGCCAACCAGCGCTCGCGCCTGCGGCTCCTGGGCCTGTCCCAGGCGGTGCGCGAGGCCATGCGCCAATGTGTGTTGATCGAGATCTGCGGCCTGGACGCGGGCGTGCCCCCCAGCCGGCTGATCGAGGTGGTGGGCCTGGTTCGCTCCCTATGCGCCGGGGTTCTGGGACGGGTGCGCCCCAGCCGCCAGGCCTTGGCCGCCGCCCGGGGCTGCGGGCTGCGCGGCCTGGTGATCGAGGCGGCCCTGCTCTCGCCCCAGGTTCCCGAGGCCGAGGTGCGGCTCAAGGCCTTCGCGGCGGCCGCCACGGACATCAACCCCAATGTGATCATCCATGGGCTGCCCAATCCCCTGCTGATCGACATGGCCGCCAGCGCCGGCTTCACCCACGCCAGCGCCGCTGGCGAGGTGGAGATCTGAGGCGCGCCCTGACCGCCGCCAAAGCGGGCGCCGATGCCGTGTGATTGAATTTACAGCGAGCTTGATTGGCGCGGGAGGGCATGGCGTCTAATGCTCAACCCGCGCCCTCGCCATGGAGTCCCGTCCTGGACAAGCCCGCCGAACCGATCCTGAGCATCGATGGCCTGACCGTCGATTTCGCCACCCATGACGGCCTGATCCACGCCGTGCGCGGCGTCAGCCTGTCCGTGGCGCCCGGAGAATGTCTGGGGGTGGTGGGAGAGAGCGGCTCCGGCAAGAGCCAGACCTTCATGACCGTCATGGGCCTTCTGGCCGGTAACGGGCGGGCCAGGGGTTCGATCCGGTTTCGCGGGCAGGAGTTGCTGGGGCTGAAGCCGGCGGCGCTGAACCGGCTGCGGGGCTCGAAGATGACCATGATCTTCCAGGACCCCCTGACCGCCCTGACCCCCCATGTGCGGATCGGCGAGCAGATCGCCGAACCCCTGCGCCTGCACCTGGGCCTCAGCGACGAGGCGGCGCGAAGGCGGGCCAGGGAATGGCTGGAGCATGTGCGCATCCCCGACGCGGCCCGCCGGATGCGGCAATATCCCCATGAGCTTTCCGGCGGCATGCGCCAGAGGGTGATGATCGCCCAGGCCATGGCCTGCGGCCCGTCCCTGCTGATCGCCGACGAGCCGACCACCGCCCTCGATGTCACCGTCCAGGCCGAGATCCTCGACCTGATGGCCGACCTCAAGCGCGAGACCCAGGCGGCCATGGTCCTGATCACCCACGACATGGGGGTAATCGCCCGGCTGGCGGACCGGGTCTGCGTGATGAAGGACGGCGCCTATGTGGAGGAGGGGGCCGTGGATGCCATCTTCTCCGCGCCCAGGACCGACTACGCGCGGGCCCTGCTGGCGGCGGTGCCAAGGCTGGACCGCTCCGACCGGGGCGGTCGGCCGGTCCCCGATCCGGTGGCGGCGGACGCCCCGGTGGTGGTGGAGGCCAAGGACATCAAGGTCTGGTTCCCGATCCGCGATAGCCTGATCGGGGAACACAAGACCTTGCGGGCCGTGGACGGGGTCAGCTTCGACCTGCGGGCCGGCGAGACCCTGGGGGTGGTGGGCGAAAGCGGTTGCGGCAAGTCGACCCTGTCCCGGGCGGTGCTCAACCTATTGCCGGCCAGCGCCGGGACCGTGACCGTGCTCGGCCGCGACATCACCCACGCCGACCGGGACAGCCTGAGGCAGGCGCGCAAGGATCTGCAGGTGGTGTTCCAGGACCCCCTGGCCAGCCTCGATCCGCGCATGACCATCGGCGATTCCATCGCCGAGCCCTTGCAGGTGTTCCGCCCCGACCTGGACCGCGCCGCCCGGGAGTTGGAGGTGCGCGCCATGATGGCCCGGGTCGGTCTGGCGCCCGAGTTGATCAATCGCTATCCGCACGAGTTGTCCGGAGGGCAGAACCAGCGGGTGGGCATCGGCCGGGCCATGATCCTCAAGCCGCGTCTGGTGATCTGCGACGAGGCGGTCTCGGCCCTGGACGTCTCCATCCGGGCCCAGATCATTGATCTGCTGATCGACCTGCAAAAGACCCTGGGCATGGCCATGCTGTTCATCAGCCATGACCTGGCCGTGGTGCGGGAGATCAGCCATCGGGTGATGGTGCTCTATCTGGGCCGGGTGATGGAGTTGGCCGACCGCGAGCAGCTCTATGCCGACCCCCGTCATCCCTATACCCGGGGCCTTTTGTCCGCCGTTCCGATTCCCGACCCGGCGTGGGAGCGGTCGCGCAAACGCATGCGCCTGATCGGCGAGCCTCCCAGCCCGCTCGACCCCCGGGGCGGTCTGCGGTTCCTGCCCTCCCGGCGTTCGGACGATCCCGCGGCGCCCATCTATCAACCCCGGCTCACCGAGGTCGCCCCTGGCCATCTGGTCAGCGAGTTCGACCCGGTCTGATCTTTCACCGTTTGTCCCCCAAGCCCCCAAGACGGAACCCGCCCATGCGACTGATCGGAATGCTGGATTCGCCCTTTGTGCGCCGGGTGGCGGTGTCGATGCGCCTGATGGGTCTGCCGTTCACCCATGAGTCCGTCTCGGTGTTCCGCCAGTTCGACGACTTCGCCCGGGTCAATCCGGTGGTGAAGGCGCCGACCCTGGTCACCGACGCCGGGGTGATGCTGATGGATTCCACCCTGATCCTGGAGCACGTGGAGCGTCTGGCCGCGCCCGAGCGCCGGTTGACCCCGGAGGCCCAGGCCGACCACGCCCGCTCGCAGCACCTGATCGGCCTGGCCCTGGCCGCCTGTGAGAAGACGGTTCAGATCGTCTATGAGTTCAACGTGCGCCCCGAGGACAAGCGCCATGGCCCCTGGCTGGAGCGGGTCACCGGCCAGCTTCTCGCCGCCTATGGCCTGTTGGAGGCGGAACTTGGTGATCGGGACGCCTGGCTGTTCGGGGACCGGCCCATGCAGGCGGACATCACCATCGCCGTGGCCTGGCGCTTCACCCAGTTCGTCGCGGCCGACCGGGTCCTCGCCGCCGACCATCCGAAGCTCGCGGCCTTCTCCGCCCGGGCAGAGGCCCTGGAGGCCTTCGTCGCCGCGCCTCTCGAATGAGGGGCGTATGATGGATTGGGGAGCAAAACGCGAGTCGTTCGCGCTGGGCTTTACGCTAGGTGCGGCTAAATTCCCCCCATGACCCCTTCACACGCCAACGGCCTGTCGATCGAGGCCAGCGCGGCCCTGACGCGCCGCATCACCTTCCTGTCGGTGGCGGTGGCCACGATCCTGAGTCTGATCAAGGCCATCTCCTGGGCCAATAGCGATTCGGTGGCCATGCTGGCCTCCCTGGCGGATTCCGGCCTCGACATGCTGGCCGCCATCACCACCTTCTTCGCCGTGCGCTACGCCGCCGAGCCCCCGGACCGGGAGCACCAGTTCGGCCACGGCAAGGCCGAGGCCTTCGCCGGCCTGATCCAGGCCGGTCTGGTGTTCGCCTCCGGCGCCCTGGTGGGCCGTGAGGCCCTGGACCATCTGACCCATCCCACCCCAGTCAGCCATCAGGGCTGGAACCTGGTGGTGCTGGCCCTGTCGGTGGTCCTGACCGTGTGCCTGGTCATCGCCCAGTCCCGGGTGCTGCGATCGGCCCAGTCGGTGGCGGTCACCGCCGACCGCACTCACTATGTGGCCGACATCGCGGCCAATGTGATCGCGGCCCTGGGCATAACGGGCAGCTATCTGCTCAAGGGGCCCGCGCCCGACGCCATCGCCGGCCTGGCCGTGGCCGCCTGGCTGGTCTGGGGGGCGGTCAGCGTGTTCCGGGCGGCCAGCCTTGAGTTGATGGACCACGAACTGGACGCTGGCGCCCGGCGACGGATCGTCGAGCTGATGTGCGCCGACCCTCATGTCCGGGACGTGCATCAGCTGCGCACCCGCGCCTCGGGTCCCTATGTCCACATCCAGATGCACGCCGAGCTTGATCCGGGCCTGAGCCTGATCGCGGCGCACGAGATCATGGTTGAGGCGGAAAAACGGCTGCTGGAGGTCTTTCCGGCGGCGGACATCATCATCCACCCCGATCCCCGGGGCCACGCCGAGCCCCATGGCGGCGCCTTCCCGGAGGTGCATCACGGCTACGACATCCACGACCAGGAACCCGCCCTGGACGCCGCCCCCGCCCGTTGACGCGCCCTGGGGCGACCAGATACCGGTGTCACAAAGAAAGTGGTCTGAATTTCGCGACTTGCGCGCAAAGTCGGATTCAAATGAGCCGCGTCATGCTTTAGCTAGGCTCGCATAGTCGCCAGGCCATTCCCCACCCATGACGTTCGACCGCACCCTGCACCACTTCCCGCTCGATCCGGCCTCGCGTCAGGTGCGTCTGGTCCTAGGTGAGAAGCGCTTGCCCTTCCGGGAGATGCCGGAGCGCTATTGGGAGCGGCGCCCGGAACTGACCGCCCTCAATCCCTCGGGCCTGACCCCGGTGCTGGTGGAAAGCGAAGCCGGCCGCAATCTGGTGATCTGCGAGAGCCGGGCGATCCTGGAGCATCTCGAGGAGACCGCGCCCGAGCCGGGCCTCTTGGGCCGGGACCCCGCCGAACGGGCCGAGACCCGCCGCCTGCTGCAATGGTTCGACCGCAAGTTCGACTACGAGGTCAACGCCCTGCTGTTGCACGAGAAGATGGAAAAGCGCCTGCTGGGCCTGGGGGCGCCGGATCTGGCCAACCTGCGCGCCGGGCGCGAGGCCCTGCGTAGCCACATGGCCTATATCGACAAGTTGTTGCAGGAGCGGGACTGGCTGGGGGGACGGCGCCTGAGTCTGGCCGACTTCGCCGCCGCGGCCAACCTGTCGGTGATCGACTATTTCGGCGACGTGCCCTGGAACGACTTCACCGGGGTGAAGACCTGGTACATGCGCATCAAGTCGCGCCCGTGCTTTCGGCCACTGCTGACCGATCGCTGGCCGGGTCTGGCGCCGGCGGCGCACTATGACGACCTCGACTTCTGACCTGACCCCCGCTGATTCGGTCCCAGACCGTATCCGGGCCGAGGCCCTCCGGCTGGGTTTCGACGTCTGTGGGCTGGCCTCGGTGGACCAGCCCTGGCCCGCCTCCGCGCGTTTGGCCGAATTTATCGCCCAGGGCCGTCACGGCCAGATGGTCTGGATGGAGACCACGCAGGCCCGTCGTTCCCACCCCAGGGCCATGTGGGACGAAGCCCGATCCGCTATCGTTCTGGGGGTCAATTATGGACCCGACCACGATCCCCTGGCCGCGCTGACCCATCGGGACCGGGGGACGATCTCGGTCTATGCGCAGGGGGATGACTATCACGAGCTGATCAAGAAACGGCTCAAGGCCCTGGCCCGCTGGATGGTGGCGGCGCGGCCCTGCCAGGTGAAGGTGTTCGTCGACACCGCCCCCCTGCTGGAAAAGCCCCTGGCCCAGGCCGCTGGCCTCGGCTGGCAGGGCAAGCACACCAATCTGGTCTCCCGCGCCTTTGGCTCCTGGCTGTTCCTGGGATCGGTCCTGACCGACCTGCCCCTGGCTCCTGACGCGGCTGAGACCGACCATTGCGGCGGCTGTCGCGCCTGCCTGGACGCCTGCCCCACCGGCGCCTTCCCGGCGCCCTATCAGCTCGACGCCCGGCGCTGCATCTCCTACCTGACCATCGAGCACGCCGGCCCGATTCCAGTGGAATTTCGCGAGGCCCTGGGATCGCGGATCTATGGCTGTGACGACTGCCTGGCGGTCTGTCCCTGGAACAAGTTCGCCAAGCTCGCCCAGGAAAGCGCCCTGCACGCCCGGGACGCCCTGAAGGGTCCGGCCCTGGCCGACCTCGCCGGCCTGGACGACGCGGCCTTCCGCGCCCTGTTCTCCAAGAGCCCGGTCAAGCGCATCGGCCGCGACCGCTTTCTGCGCAATGTGCTCTATGCGATGGGCAATTCGGCTCGACCCGATCTGGCGGGCGCCGTGGGCCCGCACCTGGATGACCCCGACCCCGTCGTTCGGGACGCGGCGGCCTGGGCCCTGGGACGACTCAAGGGAGTGGCCTAGCCGCGGGTCGCGATGCCATCGAACAGGACGCCGATCTGATGGTCCATCAGGCGGGTGAGGTCCTCGACCAGGGCGCCCTCGTGATAGGCCAGGCGATAGTTCCAGACATAGGCCGCCAGGAGCAGGTCGGTGAAGGTGTCGATGTCGGCGTCGGCGCGCACCTCGCCCCGTTCGATCCCGGAGCGAAGGGTCTGGGCCAGCATCTGGCGCATACCTGGATTGCGGCCCAGGGGGGTGATGTCATCCCCGGGCGCCCAACTGTAGGAGGCGCCGATATAGGCCATGAACAGGCGAAGGCGGCGGGTCTCGAAGCTGTATTGCACGGCCATGATCGAGCGTAGACGATCGGCCGTCGAGCCCCGCAGATGGGACAGAACCTGGTCGAGTTCGTCAAAGAGGGCCTCCAGCCGGTCGGCCATGACCTGGCTGAGGATGGCGGCCTTGCCGCTGAAGGTGGTGAAGACGCTGCCGACGGAGACCCCGGCCCGTCGGGCGATCTCGCGAACGGTGGCCTCTTCGTAGCCCACCTCTTCGAACAGTTCGCGCGCGGCGACGAGCACGCGCTCGCGCGTCGCCTGTTTGCGCACCTGCCTGACCCCCAAAACCACCCCCCGGGCTAAATCTGCAACGCCGCGCGCCGATCCCCTCCCCAGGGAATCGGCGGTTGCGGTTCCGGTTCAGGCCGCGGCGCGGAATCCGGCCAGCAGGATGTCCAGCTGAGCGGCCAGGCGCTGAGACAGAGCCTCGGCGTTCCAATCGTCGAAGATGGCGCGGCGATAATTGGACAGGTAGCTGTCCCACATCATTTCGGTGGTCAGGCGTACGTCCAGGGTTTCGGACAGCTCGCCCCGCTCCACACCCTTGCGCAGGACCTGGGCCAGCAGGGACAGGATCAGCTTCATGCCCTGGCGGTTGCGGCGCTCGGCGTCGCTGTCGCGTTGCCAGGAAAAACTGATCGCGGCCTGGATCAGGCCGAGTTGCTCAAGGTGGGATTCGTAGGCCGAGCCCAGCAGTATGAGCAGGGCTTCGCGGGCGGGCAGGCCTTGGACGTCGAGACCGGCCATCTGTTCGGACAGCGTCTGATAGTCGGCGATGATGACCTCGTTGAAGAGGTCGGCCTTGTCGGAAAAGCTGGCGAACACCGCGCCGGTGGACAGGTCGGCCGCATTGGCGATGTCACGCACGGTCGCGGCTTCATAGCCTCGCTCAGCAAACAGGCGGCGGGCCGCGTCCAGCAGACGCTCGCGGGTGCGCTGCTTGGCGAGGGCGCGGCGGGTCATGGGAGGGGCGTCGGCGGCGGCGAGGGGACGGGAGGGTTGATGGTTCATAGAGAGAGGGTCCAGAGTTGCCGGATGAAGCTATGTCAGGTCTCGCTCGGCCGCTTCTGACCGAACGTGTTCAATCAATTACGCCACACCAAATTCCGGAGAATGACGTTACGCCAACTGGAGCGCGGCCGCACTGCGACCAGGCACCACTGCGCCGGAACGCCGCACTTCCTAATTTGTGTAGGTTTTTGGACCTCTCGGGCCCCATCGACTCTCGTCTCGTCGAACACGTTCAGTATAGGGATGAGGGCCTGGGGATGCAACCCCGCCGTGGGCTTGGCGCCGCGCGGGGACTTGGCCCAGGGGCCTGCGCCCGCGCGAAACAATCATCCGTTTGCTAGGGTCCCTGGCGACGGACTAAGCTTGGGGCATGAGCGCGCTTTTCAACATCCTGATCCCCGTCTCCCTGGCCGCCGTCCTGATCACTCTGGGCGTGGGTATCTTCGCCCTGTTCCGGGGTGGTGACTTCGGACGGTCCTATTCCAACAAGCTGATGCGCCTGCGGGTGCTCTTGCAGTTCATCGCCGTGGTGGTGCTGGTGGCGGCCTTCTGGTGGCGCAAGCACTAGGCCATGGTCACGCTCAACAAGATCTATACCCGCACGGGCGACAAGGGTCTGACCCGCCTGGCTACCGGCGGGCCCGTGGCCAAGTCCGACGCCCGGGTCGAGGCCTATGGCTCGGTGGACGAGACCAACGCCTGCGTCGGATTGGCGCGGCTGCATACCGGCGACGACGCCGTGCTCGACGCGGTGCTGGCCCGGATTCAGAACGAACTGTTCGATCTGGGCGCGGATCTGGCCACCCCGGGGGATCAGCCGGGCGCCCTGCGGATACTCGAAGTTCAGGTGGAGCGGCTGGAGCGGGAGATCGACCAGCTCAACGCCGAGCTTTCGTCCCTCACCTCCTTCGTCCTGCCGGGAGGGTCGGCGGCGGCGGCGGCCCTGCATCTGGCGCGCACGGTGTGCCGCCGGGCCGAACGCGAGACCGTGCGCCTGGCCGCGGTTCCCGGCGAGACCGTGGGCGAGGCGGCGATGAAATACCTCAACCGCCTCTCAGACCTGTTGTTCGTGGCCTCGCGCTGGGCCAACGACAGGGGCGCGGGGGATGTCCTGTGGAGCCCTGGGGCCACGCGATAGGTGCGGCTAGTGCTTGTCGCCCGCCGGCGCGGGTGAGGCGGGGGCGGCCATGGTCTGGGCGTTGATCGGGACCACCACCAGCTTGCCGCCGACGTGGCGGCCGGTGAAATGCGAGATCGGGATGGGGATGGCGCAGGTGCGGTCCTTGCCGTCCCACCAGTCGCCCACGGCCTCGCAGCGCTGGGCCGGCCAGACATAGAAGTAGTGGTAGGCGAACACGCCGGCGCAGGCGACCACGAACACGATCAGGAAGCCGAGCCGGATCTTGGGGATATTGCTCTTCATGGGCGCTCTATGAAACGCCGCGCGCTGACCTGCAAGGCGCCTGGCCGCGTCCCGTCGTCCTGGCGCCGGAAAACCCCACCTCGACAACATTTCGCGTAGTCTCGTTGACAGGCCGGGGCTCCATTGTCAGTTTGCCGCGCTTTTCGCAGTCGCGGCGCCGAGCTAGCGCCAACAGACCCATTATTTCTCCGCTGAGGGCGTGAAGACCAATGAAGATTCTGGTCCCGGTAAAACGGGTGATCGACTATAATGTGAAGGTTCGGGTGAAGCCCGACCAGACCGGTGTGGACCTGGCCAATGTCAAGATGTCCATGAATCCGTTCTGCGAGATCGCGGTCGAGGAGGCCGTGCGCCTGAAGGAGAAGGGCGTCGCGACCGAGGTCGTGGTCGTCTCCATCGGCCCGGCCCAGGCCCAGGAAACCATCCGCACCGCACTGGCCATGGGCGCCGACCGCGGCGTCCTGATCCAGACGGATGTGGACGTGGAGCCTCTGGAAGTCGCCAAGCTGCTCAAGGCGGTGGTGGCCGAGGAAGCCCCGCAGATCGTGCTGATGGGCAAGCAGGCCATCGACGGCGACAACAACGCCGTGGGCCAGATGCTCTCGGCCCTGCTCGACTGGCCCCAGGCGACCTACGCCTCCAAGATCGAGATCGATGGCGCCAAGGCCAAGGTCACCCGTGAAGTGGACGGCGGCCTGCAGACCCTCGAGCTGGACCTGCCGGCGGTGATCACCGCCGACCTGCGCCTGAACGAGCCGCGCTACGCCTCCCTGCCCAACATCATGAAGGCCAAGAAGAAGCCCATCGACGCCAAGGCCGCCGCCGACTACGGCGTGGCCCTGGGCGGGCATCTGAAGGTGCTCAAAGTGACCGAACCGCCCAAGCGCACCGCCGGCGTGAAGGTTGAAAACGCCGCCGAACTGGTGGCCAAGCTCAAGACCGAAGCGGGGGTTATCTAATGGCCGTTCTCGTCGTCGCCGATCACGACAATACGTCGCTGAAGGACAACACCCACAAGACCGTCACCGCCGCCAAGGCCCTGTCCGGTGACATCGACATCCTGGTCGCCGGCCAGGGCGTCGATGGTGTCGCCGCCGAAGCCGCCAAGATCGAAGGCGTGCGCAAGGTGCTGGTCGCCGAAAGCCCCGAACTGGGCAAGCAGATCGCCGAGGCCCAGGCCGACGCGGTCCTGGCCCTGGCCGGCGGCTATGACGCCATCCTGATTCCGGCCACCGGAGTGGGCAAGAACTTCGCCCCCCGCGTCGCCGCCAAGCTGGACGTGGCTCCGATCTCGGAAATCATCGAAGTGGTCAGCAATGACACCTTCGTGCGTCCGATCTATGCCGGCAACGCCCTGGAGACCATCCAGTCCTCCGACGCCAAGAAGGTGATCACCGTGCGCGCCACCGCCTTCAAGGCGGCGGGCGAAGGCGGCTCCGCGGCGATCGAGAAGGTCGGCGCCGGCGCCGGCGCGCCCAAGACCCACTTCGTCTCCGAAGAGATCGTCAAGTCGGACCGCCCCGAACTGGCCGCGGCCAAGATCGTGGTCTCCGGCGGCCGGGCCATGGGTTCGGCCGAAGAGTTCCAGCGGGTGATCGAGCCCCTCGCCGACAAGCTCGGCGCGGCGGTCGGCGCCAGCCGGGCGGCGGTGGACGCGGGCTACGCCCCCAACGACTATCAGGTGGGTCAGACCGGCAAGGTGGTCGCGCCCCAGCTCTATGTCGCCGTCGGCATCTCCGGCGCCATCCAGCATCTGGCCGGCATGAAGGACTCCAAGGTGATCGTGGCGATCAACAAGGAAGCCGACGCGCCGATCTTCCAGGTGGCCGACTATGGCCTGGTGGCGGACTACAAGACCGCCATCCCGGAACTGATGGACGCCCTGACCGCGGTCGGCAAGTAGGCGTAAGGACCGTAAGGTCCGGTTCGCTCGCCAAATCTGGGCATGAAGAGGTCGCGCGGAGCCATCCGCGCGGCCTTTTTATTGCGCCGGCAACACGGCGAATCTCGCGTTATGCGCGACGGATTCGAATTGACTGCCCCTGAGGCGTGTTGCGGGTGCTGTGTATTTCGCTGCGATGCAGCAAAAGACTTGGCGAGCGCCGAACGCGTGTTAGAAATGTTAGCTGGAGAGGCGGGTAGCGGACGAATTTTAGGCGCCCGTCAGAAAAAGGCTTTTCTGAATGGTGGATATTCGAAGCGTCGGCGTCATTGGCGCGGGCCAGATGGGCGGCGGTATTGCTCATGTTTGCGCCCTGGCGGGCTATGAAGTCCGCCTCAATGATCTGTCGCGCGAGCGCATCGATGCGGGAATCTCCCAGATCGAACGCAATATGTCTCGGCAGGTCAGCCGCGGGATCATCGACGAGGCGGCCATGAAGGCCGCGTTGGCGCGGATCCACCCGGCCGAGGCCCTGGCCGATATCGGCTCCACCGATATCGCCATCGAGGCGGCCACCGAGAACGAGGTCACCAAGAAGGCGATCTTCAAGTCCCTGGAGCCGCACCTGGGCAAGGACACCCTCCTGGCGTCCAACACCTCCTCGATCTCGATCACCCGGCTGGCCTCCAATACCGATCGACCGGAACGGTTCATCGGCCTGCACTTTATGAACCCGGCCCCGCTGATGAAGCTGGTCGAGATCATCCGCGGTATCGCCACCGATGTGGTGACCTATGAGGTGGCGGTCAATTTCGCCAAGTCCCTGGGCAAGACCACGGCCAACGCCGAGGATTTCCCGGCTTTCATCGTCAACCGCATCCTGGTGCCGATGATCAACGAGGCGATCTACACCCTCTATGAAGGGGTGGGCACCGTCGACGCCATCGACACCGCCCTGCGCCTGGGCGCCAACCATCCGATGGGCCCGCTGGAGCTGGGGGATTTCATCGGCCTGGACACGGTCCTGTCGATCATGAACGTGCTGCACGAAGGTCTGGCCGATTCCAAGTATCGGCCGTGCCCGCTTCTGACCAAGTATGTCGAAGCCGGCTGGCTGGGCCGCAAGACCGGTCGCGGTTTCTACGATTACCGGGGTGAAACGCCGGTCCCGACTCGGTAAAATCGATTCGATTTACAGCCACCGCCCGCGGCGGGGCCTGGATTGGGGGCTTCTCGCGGTGCGGCTGACATGATTTTCCCTGGGCGAAGGCGCCATTTCGCGCTTCTATTCCAAGGGAAACGACCGGTATCGCCCCCTGCGACGTCTTACCGTTCGACTCTCAATCGCAAGCCGTTCGATAATTCAGTGATTCGAACAGGCGGGAATATGCGCAAGGTCATTACAGCATTGCTGGCGGGCGCCTATCTTTGCTTGGCGCTGGCGGCGGCTCTTCTCATCTGGCGCGGGGGCGGCGGTTGGGGCGCGGGCATGTCCGCCCTCATCGGCGGCCTGGGCTTGGCGCTCGGCCTGCACAGCTATTTCGCCCGGGCGGTGGAGACCAGCGCCCTGCGCAACGAGATCGCCGACGTGCGCGAGGCGCACGTGATCCTCGCCGACCAGCTGGAAAAGATGCACAACCGCCTGGGTGACCTGGCCGAGACCGTGGCCGCCGAGGCCATCGAGCGATCCGAGGCGTTGACCCACGAGGTACGTCTGCTCGAAGACCTGGTGCACGAGATCAGCGACACCCTGGAAGAGCGCCTGGCCCAGACGGCCATTCCGGCCCCTCGGGTCCCCAGCGCCCCGGCGCGTTCCTCGCAGCACATGGCCCTGCTGGAGACCATCCGCGACGCCCTCAACGACAATCGGGTGGACCTCTATCTTCAGCCCGTGGTTGGCCTGCCCCAGCGTCGGACGGTCTTTTACGAAAGCTTCTCGCGCCTGCGGGACGCCAGCGGCCGGGTGCTGATGCCGTCGGAATATCTGTCCGCGGCGGAGCCGGAGGGCCTGATGTCGGCGGTGGACAACCTGATGCTGTTCCGCTGCATGCAGATCGTGCGCCGCCTGAGCAAGAGCGACCGCAAGGTCGGGATCTTCTGCAACATCTCCCTGACCTCCCTGGGAGATGAAACCTTCTTCCCGCAGTTCCTGGAGTTCCTGGGCCAGAACCGCGACCTCGCGGGCGGCCTGATCTTCGAGCTGGGCCAGTCGGCCTTCGAGCGCCGCGGCTCCATCGAGGCCCGCAACATGGGGCGGATGGCCGAGATGGGCTTCCGTTTCTCCCTCGACAAGGTCACCGACTTCGACCTGGACTTCCAGGACCTGGCCCGGGCCGACGTGAAATACGTCAAGGTCGCCGCCCAGACCCTGATCAGCCAGATGCTGGACAATGACGGGCGCCTGACCCTGCGCTCGGTGAAGGACATCGCCGCGGCGGACTATGCCGATCTCGCCCGCCGCTATGGGGTGGAGCTGATCGCCGAGAAGATCGAGTCCGAGCGCCAGGTGGTGGATATTCTCGAACTCAACATCGCCTACGGCCAGGGCAACCTGTTCGGCGAGCCCCGGGCGATCCGCGACGCGGTGCTGGCCGAGGCCGATCCGCCGTCGGACTTCGTCCGCTCGACCCTGCGCCGGCGGGTCATGCGCTGACGCGATCCGGCGCCGGGCCCGGCAAGTCGCCTGATCCGCTCGGGATCAGGTTGACCCTGGATCGATCGCCCTTTACCCGCCGGGGGCATGAACGCTCCCGACCTTCCCGCCGGCCTCTTGGCCATCGCCGATCGCTATGACGTCTTGCTCTGTGATGTGTGGGGGGTGATCCACAATGGCCGGGAAAGCTTCCCCGCCGCCTGGGCCGCGTTGCGGCGTTTCGCCGAGGAGCGCGGCCCGGTGGTGCTGATCTCCAACGCCCCGCGCCCGTCGCGGGCGGTGCTGCCGCAACTGGATGGGCTGGGGGTGCCGCGCTCGGCCTGGTCGGCCTTCGTCTCCTCCGGCGACGCCACCCGGGTGCTGCTTTCGGCTCGCGCGCCCGGCCCGGCCTGGGCCCTGGGGCCGGAACGGGACTGGCCGCTCTATGAGGGGCTGGGCCTGGACTTCGCCGGCCCCAAGGAGGCCGCCTTCATCGCCTGCACCGGTCCGGTGGACGACGAGGCGGAGACCCCCGAGGATTATCGCGAGCGCTTCGTCGCCTGTATCGAGCGCGGGGTGGCCATGATCTGCGCCAATCCCGACATCGTGGTGCAGCGGGGTGAGCGACTGGTCTATTGCGGCGGCGCCCTGGCCCAGCTCTATGACGCCCTGGGCGGTGAGGTGCTGATGGCCGGCAAGCCCCACCCCGCGATCTATGATCTGGCCCTGGCCGAAGCCGCCCGGTTGCTGGGGCGGCCCGTGGATCGCACCCGGGTCTTGTGCATCGGCGACGGCCTGCCCACGGATGTGCTGGGGGCCCAGGCGCAAAACCTGGACTGCCTGTTCATCGCCGATGGCATCCACCGGGCGGAGATCAGCGACGCCCAGGGGCGCCTCGATCCGGCCCTGGCGGGGGGGCGGCTGGCGGCCGAGGGGCTGTTCAGCCGCTACCTGATGGCCGAGCTGTCGTGGTGAGCCAGTGACTGAAGCTGTGACTGAGCCGGTGACAGGGCGCGGTTCTTCGCTAAAAGACCTGCGTGCGCCAAGGTGGAGAGCGGTTTGACGGGTCTGTATCTTGAGGATTTGAGCCTGGATCAGAGCGCCGAGCGCGTCTGGACCGTGACCGACGCCGTGATCAAGGCCTTCGCCGAGGTCTCGGGGGACCATAATCCCCTCCATCTCGACGAGGCCTTCGCCGAGACGACCGCGTTCAAGGGCCGCATCGCCCACGGCATGCTGGCGGCCAGCTACATCTCCGCGGTGATCGGGATGCAATTGCCCGGCCCCGGCACGATCTATCTGTCCCAGGCCCTGAAGTTCCGCCGCCCGGTGCGGATCGGCGACGAGGTGTCGGTGAGCGTGCGCGTCATCGCCATCGACCCGGACAAGGCCCATGTCACCCTGGCCACCCTCGCCCAGGTGGCCGGCAAGACCGTAGTCGATGGGGAAGCGGTGGTCATGGTTTCGCGGCGGAGCGCCTGAGGTGAGCCTGAAGATCATCCATGGCTGGCGGGATCTGGACGCCGCCGTGCGGGGCGCGGCCATCGCCCTTGGGGAGTTCGACGGGGTGCATCGTGGCCACCAGCGGGTGATCGCGGCCGCGGCCCTGGCGGCCCACGACCTGGGCTGCCCCCTGGGCGTCATCAGCTTCGAGCCCCATCCCCGGCGCTATTTCTTTCCGCAGACCGAACCCTTCCGCCTGATGAACCTGGACCAGCAGGCCCGGGCGCTGAGCGATCTGGGGGTGGACTTCTTCTATGTCCTGCCCTTCGAGGCCGAGATGGCCGAGATGAGCGACCAGGCCTTCGCCGGCGATGTCCTGGCTGATGGCCTGGGCGCGCGGCACGTGGCCGCCGGCTTCGACATCACCTTCGGCAAGGGGCGCTCCGGCGATCCGGACAGTCTGCGCCGCTATGGGGAGCTGTTCGGCTTCAGCGTCTCCATCGCCGAGCGGGTGGGGGACGAGAAGGTCGAGAAATATTCCTCCAGCGCCGTGCGCGAGGCCCTCAAGGCCGGCCATCCCGAGCGGGCGGCCGAGATCATGGGCCGGCCCTTCGCCATCGAGGGGGTGGTGGTCGAGGGCCAGAAGCTGGGCCGGCAACTGGGCTTTCCCACGGCCAATGTCTCCGGCGGCGACTATGTGCGCCCGCGCCTGGGCTCCTACGCCACCCGCACCCGCCTGGCCGACGGGCGGGAAATCCCCGGGGTCGCCAATTTCGGGGTCAATCCGACCACGGGCCTGGTGGAGGCGCGGCTGGAGGTGTGGCTGTTCGACTTCGACGAGGACCTCTATGGTCAGACCATCGAGACCGACCTGGTGGCCTTCCTGCGCCCGGAACTGAAGTTCGAGGGCCTGGAGGCCATGATCGACCAGATCGGCAAGGACGCCGACCAAGCCCGGGCGATCCTGGCCCCGCCGTTCTGAGCGGAGGGCGTCTCGAAATGGCGGGCGCTCAAGCGCCTCAGACAGGGCTCGCCCCGTGGCGCGGGCTCTGTTACACACCCGCCCATGACTAAGGTTCGGACAGGGTTTCGAATTAAGCGCCCGGCGTGACGCCGCCTTTTGGCTGACGCGCGCGCCGGGAGACTGCCGCCCCCCGTCCTTTTGAACCCATCCTGGACCCGACCATGGCCTCCGATACTTCCGGCGATTCCGCCCGCGACTACCGCGAAACCGTCTTCCTTCCCGATACGCCCTTCCCCATGCGGGCGGGTCTGCCCAAGAAGGAGCCGGAAATCCTGGCCGAGTGGGCCAGGGTCGATCTCTACAAGGCCGTCCGCAAGGCGCGTCAGGACGCCGGCGCGCCCCTGTTCGTGTTCCATGACGGCCCGCCCTACGCCAACGGCGCCATCCATATCGGCCATTCGCTGAACAAGATCCTGAAGGACTTCGTGGTCCGTTCGCGGTTTCTGCTGGGCTATGACGTGGACTATGTCCCCGGCTGGGACTGTCACGGCCTGCCCATCGAGTGGAAGATCGAGGAAGAGTTCCGCGCCAAGGGCCGGCGCAAGGACGAGGTTTCCAAGGCCGAGTTCCGCGCCCGTTGCCGCGAATACGCCGCCGGCTGGATCGAGGTCCAGGGCTCCGAGTTCCGCCGCCTGGGGGTCCTGGGGGACTGGGCCGGCCGCTACGCCACCATGGACTATTCCAGCGAAGCCAAGATCGTGGAGGAGTTCCACCGCTTCGTCCTGTCCAACCAGCTCTATCGCGGCTCCAAGCCGGTGATGTGGAGCCCGGTGGAGCGCACCGCCCTGGCCGACGCCGAGGTGGAGTACCATGACCACGTCAGCCCCACGGTGTGGGTGAAGTTCCCGGTGCTGGAGGGCTCGGACGCCGCGGCGAACGCCAGCGTGGTGATCTGGACCACCACCCCCTGGACCATGCCAGCCAACCGGGCGATCGCCTATAATCCCGACATCGCCTATTCGGTCTATGTGGTCGAGGCCATGGAGACGGACCTGGCGTTCGAGCCCTGGGCCAAGCCCGGGGACCGGCTGATCGTCGCCGACCGCCTGGCCGAGGATGTGCGCGCCGCCGCCAAGATCGCCGCCTGGCGCCGCGAGGAGAAGATCGATCCCGAGGGCATGGTCTGCGCCCATCCCCTGGCGGGCCTGGACGAGGGCTATGGCTTCGCCGTGCCCCTGCTGGCCGGGGACCATGTCACCGAGGACGCCGGCACCGGCTTTGTCCACACCGCCCCCGGCCATGGCCAGGACGACTATGTGTTGTGGATGTCCCATGGCCATCGGGAGATCCCCGAGACCGTGGACCCTGACGGCGCCTATTACGACCACGTGCCCCTGTTCGCCGGCCTGAAGGTGCTGGAGACCGAGGGCAAGAAGGCCGGCAAGTTCGGCCCGGCCAACGGGGCGGTGATGGATCGGCTGATCGAGGCCGGCAATCTGTTGGCCCGGGGCCGGCTGGAGCACAGCTATCCCCACTCCTGGCGCTCCAAGGC
>JARLIP010000041.1 GCA_031291685.1 Caulobacteraceae bacterium
GCGCGGACAGCCGGCGGATCTGGCCGAACGCATGGCCGGCGCCCGACGCTTCGCCCGGGGACCCTCCATGCTGGTCTCGGACATCGAGACCCGCCTGGAAACCCGCTACACCATCGACCTGATCCGCATCCTGAAGGCCCGGTTTCCCGGGGTCCATTTCGTCTGGATCATGGGCGCCGACAGCCTGACCAGCTTTCACAAGTGGAAGGGCTGGAGCGAGATCCTGAACAGCGTGCCCATCGCGGTGGTGGCGCGGCCGGGATCGGAGCTGCGTGGGGGTCTGGCGCCCGCCGCCCGACGCTTCTCCCACGCCCGCAGAGCCGCCGGCGCCGCCAGCCGCCTTGCCCTCATGCCGGCGCCTGCCTGGATCTACCTGCCGGCCCGTCTGAGCCACGCCTCCTCCACCGCCCTGAGGACCCGAAAGACCGCCGAATCACCCCCGCGAGATTAGACGCTGACCCGCGCGTCAGGACGTGATATGCTCCCGCCTCAGCGAGACGCGACATAAGGAGTAAAACGCTGCATCGCGAAGCCGCGCACAGCGCGCCCGAAGGCCAGGCCATAGCCGCCGACCCTTCCCCGGAAGACCAGACCAGCCCCTCGCGGGAGGGGACTCTTCAGGATCTGATCATGGCCCGTCTAGACGACGACAAGGCCGAAGACATCGTGGTCATCGATCTCAAGGACCGTAGCTCGGTCGCCGACTGCCTGATCGTCGCCTCCGGGCGCTCGCACAGGCACGTGGGCGCCCTGGCCGATCACCTGCTGCGCCTGTTGAAGGACATTGGGTATGGCAAGGTGCGCGTGCAAGGCACGCAGACCTGTGACTGGGTCCTGATCGACGCCGGCGATGTGATCGTTCACCTGTTCCGTCCCGAAGTCCGGTCGTTCTACAATCTGGAAAAGATCTGGTCGGTCGAGCCGGCCAGCCGCGCGATCGCCAACTAGGCTCCCACAATCCCCCTCCGCCGGAGGGGGACGAACGGGCTCGCACTGACCCTTTCCAATTCTTCCCACTCTGGGGGAGGGGAACCATGCGCAGCATGGTGGAGGGGGCCACCGCCGCGCAATCGCAACTGATCCCCCCATGAAAATCACCTTGCTTGTGGTCGGCCGCCTGGGCCGCGCGCCGGAGGCCCTGCTCGCCCGGGACTATGCCGAGCGCGCCACAGCCGCCGGCCGCGCCCTCGGGCTCGGCCCGGTGGAGGTGCTTGAGGTGGAAAGCCGCAAGCCCGGCAAGGCGGCCGAGGCTGAGGTTCTGCTCGGACATCTGGCGGACGCCCATGTCATCGCCTGCGACGAGCACGGCCAGGCGCCAACCTCCCGCGCCTTCGCCGAGCGCATCGGGCGCCTGAGGGACGACGGGGTGCGCCGCCTGGTGCTGATCATCGGCGGCGCCGATGGCCTGGACGCCTCTGTGCTCAAGACCGCCAGGGAGCGGATCGCCTTCGGCCCCCAGACCTGGCCCCACGCCCTGGTGCGCGCCATGCTGGCCGAACAGGTCTATCGGGCTGTGACCATCCTGGCTGGCTCCCCCTATCACAGGGATTGAAGCCGCGCTTTGCAGGCGCCGCGAACCTGCTCTACTTGACGCCATGACCCGGCGCGTCCTTCTCCCCACCCTCCTGACCGCCGCCGGTCTCCTGGCCGTCGCCGCCGCGGCCGCCCCGGCCATCAGCCCCGCCGTCAGGCAGATGGAAGCCGACCAGCGCGAGCGGGAACAGGCGCGCAAGGCCGCCCTGGCCCAGGCCGAGACCGCCCGCGCCGAGGTCGCCCAGCTCCAAGCCCAGCTGGCCGAGTTGAACGCCGCCCAGGCCCGGGGGGACACCGCCGTCAGCCGCAAGCGCCTGGTGCTGGCGGCCCTGAATGTGCGCGAGACCGACCTGCGCGCCCGCCTGGGCGGTGACCAGAACCAGCTATCGCACCTGCTGGGCGTCCTGATGGTGCTGCGGCGCGATCCGCCCCCAGCTCTGCTGGTGGACCCGCACGACGTGCGAGACGCCGTGCGGGCGGCGATCCTGGTGCGGGCCATGACCCCGGAGCTGGAACGCCGTGCCCAGGCCCTGCGCGATCAAGCCAAGGACCTGCAGATACTGCGCCGTCAGGCGGACACCGCCAGCGAATCCCTCATGACCAGCGAAAGCGACGTGGCCGAGCAGAGGGCGCGGATCGAAAGCGAGATCGCCGCCAAGACCGATCAGGCTCGCCAGGCGATCACCGACGCCAGCGCGGCGGGCCAGGCGATCCAGACCCTGTCCACCCGGGCCGAGACCCTGCGCGACCTCGATCAGGGCCTGACCACGGCGGCGCCGGAGACCACGGCGGCCAACCTGCCCGACCCGGAACACGCGGGCCTGTTCGGCAAGCCCAAGCTGTTCACCGCCCCGGTCCCGGGCGCGCCTTCGCGGCGCTACGGAGACGCCGAGCCGGACGGGGGCGGCGGCCACGCCCAGGGGTGGATCTGGCGCACCAAGGGCGGCCCGCCGGTGCTGGCGCCCGCCGAAGCGATAGTGGATTACGCCGGCCCCTTGAAAGGCTTTGGCATCGTCTTGATCTTAAGGCTCGGCGGCGGATACCATCTCGTTCTTGCGGGAATGGAGACGGCGCTGGCCGCACCGGGACAAAGGGTCGCGGCCGGACAGACGGTCGGACGGATGGCCAAGGCGGACACGCCCGCGCCGGAACTCTATTTTGAGATTCGCAAGAATAGCGCCACGGTCGATCCTTCGCGCTGGCTCAAGACGAACCGGCCCAAGGGCTGATGCGTTGAGGGTTTATGAACGGGGTCGGTGTTTAAAGTTTTCGCGTCTTGGAAAAGACGTAAAGGAGCCCTAGGGCGTCGATGATGCGCAAATACCTTTTGATCGGCGTCTCCTCCTTCGTGCTCGGTGCGGGCGCGATGGCCTATTTGAATCGTCCAGCCGCCGCGGACACGCCCTCGGCCCAAGCCTTCAAGATGCTGGAGCTGTTCGGCGACGTTCACACCATAATCAAGAAGCAGTACGTCACGCCGGTGGACGACAAGAAGTTGATCCAGGCCGCGATCGACGGGATGCTGACCTCCCTTGATCCCCATTCGGGCTATCTGAACCCCGATGACTACAGCGACATGCGCGACCAGACACGGGGCGAATATGGCGGCCTGGGCATAGAGGTCACCAGCGACGAGGGCGCGGTCAAGGTCGTCTCGCCCATGGACGACACCCCCGCCGCCCGGGCCGGCATCCAGTCCGGCGACTACATCACCGCCATCGACGGCCAGAGCGTGATCGGCCTGCCCCTGTCCGAGGCGGTCAAGAAGATGCGCGGCGCCATCGGCCAGCCGATCAACCTGACCATCGCCCGCCAGGGCAAGGATCCCTTCGACGTCAAGCTGGTCCGCGAATCCATCAATGTGAAGTCGGCCAAGGGCCGGATGGAAGGGGACTACGGCTATCTGCGGGTCTCGGCCTTCGACGAGAAGACCACCGAGCAGGCCGCGGCGGCGATCAAGGATCTGCAGCTGAAGAACCCCAAGATGAAGGGTCTGGTGCTGGATCTGCGCAACAATCCGGGCGGCCTCTTGGATCAGGCCGTGGGCATTTCCAGCCTGTTCCTGGACGGCGGCGAGGTGGTCTCCCAGCGGGGCCGCGATCCCAAGGATATCGACCGCTACAACGCCCGCCCCCATGGCGACGTGCTGCACGGCCTGCCCATGGTGGTGCTGATCAATTCCGGCACCGCCTCGGCCGCCGAGATCGTCTCCGGCGCCCTGCAGGACCGCCACCGGGCGGCCATCGTCGGCCTGACCAGCTTCGGCAAGGGCTCGGTCCAGACCGTGATCCCCCTGCGCGGCGGCGAGGACGGCGCCCTGAAGCTGACCACGGCCCGCTATTTCACCCCCTCGGGCCGCTCGATCCAGAAGACCGGCATCGAGCCGGACCTGGAGGTGGCCGAGACCTATGAACAGGCCGAGGCCGTGGCCAACGAAGCCTTCCAGTTCTCCGAGGCCAGCTTCTCCAACGCCCTCAACGCCGAGGAAGGCAAGATCCGCCGCGCGCCGCACGAGCCGGCCGAGGCGCCGCCCCCCGGCTTCGATCCCAAGAAGGACTTCCAGCTGCAGCGGGGCGAGGACGTGCTGAAATACGGCTCCGTCGCCGCCACCCCGCGCATGCCGACCCCCAAGCCCAAGCTGGCCTCGGTCCTGCCGGGCAAGGGCCCCGCCGCCCTGGCTCCTGGCGCCACGGCGACCCCGGCCAAGCCCGCTGAGGCCCCGGCCGCCAAGCCGGACGCCGTCAAACCCGCCGCGCCGGCGCCGAGCCACCCCTAAACGCATCATGGCCTAAACGCATCATGGCCGGGACGAACCCGGCCATGACATAGTTTTTAAGAGCTGTTGTCCGCGATCAGGCGAACAGCTTGGCCCAGCGGCGCTTGTCGCGGGCCTTCCAGCCTTCGCGGTGATAGGCGTCGGAGGCGATCAGCGGGATCACCGTGGTGGCCTCGGCGAACACCATCTGTTCGTAGGTGACATCGACCTTGCCCCAGGAGCAGGCTTCCTTGAGGGTCGAGGACGAGCAGGCGCCGTCGCGCACGTCGGCCACGGTGATCTGCACCGCGTAACGGTGCATCTCGGCTTCCAAGCCCAGGATCTCGGCGCAGACCACGGTGTCCTGGGCGAAGTTCTTGGGCACGCCGCCGCCGACCATGAACAGGCCGGTGACCCCCGCCGCGATCTTGATGTCGGTCAGCTCGCGGAAATCGGCCACCGCGTCGATCATCATATAGGGCTGCTTGGCCGCGGCCCGTTCCTTCTGGTGCTTGACCA
>JARLIP010000042.1 GCA_031291685.1 Caulobacteraceae bacterium
CCGAGTCGGAGGGAGCGCAACGAACCGTCCGAACGCCCCCTCAGCCGGGGCTTCGCCCCGCCAGCTCCCCCGTTCTTCGAACAGGGGAGCAAAATATCGCTACTCAGCCCCGCAACTCGAACGCGGCCCGGCCGATGGTGACAAGGGCCAGGAGGGCAAGGGTGGCAAGGGCGACCTGACGGTGGCGGCGGGCGGTGGTGCGGCGAAACAGGGCCGACCCCGCCCACCAGCTCAGGCCCAAGGCCGGCAGGGCCGCGGCCAGCGGCGCCGCCATGGAGCCCCCAAGCTGGCCGGCCAGGCCCATGGGGACCAGGGCCGCCAGGGCCGCGCCGAACACGAACACCAGGAGCGTCGCCCGGGCCTCTTCCGGCCGCACATCGGCGGCGATCACCAGGGCCACGGCGGGCGGGCCGGACATGCCGGCCAGGCCGTTCATCACTCCGGCCGCCACCCCGGCCCCGACCGCGGCCCGGCTTGAACCATGGCCGGGCACGCGCAGCCCCACGGCCAGGACGGCGAAGGCCAGCAGCACCGCCAATCCCACCACCAACCGCCCCGCCGCCGGGGACAGGGTGGCGATGGCCCAAAGGCCCGCCGGGGTTCCCACCGCGACACCCAGGGTCAGCCAACCCAGCAGGGACCAACGGCACAGCCGGACCGCTCCCGGCAGACCCGCCAGGCCAAGCAGGGCCTGAAGCGCCATCACATAGGGCAGGGCCTGGGCCGGCGGCAGAACCAGGCTGATCAGGGGCACGGCGACCATGGCGAAGCCGAAGCCGGTGAAGCCCTGCAACAGTCCCCCGGCGGCGACGCCGGCCAGGACTGGCGTCAGATGCGCGAAAGGGGGCGGAGCGGACATGCGGCACCATCGGCGTCCGCCGCCCCCAGGATAAGGTCCAGCCGGCCTGGACCGCTGGGGCCAGGCGCCTAGAGGCTCTCCTCCAGGGCCGAGGCCAAGGCCTCCAGCCCCGGCTCGATCCGGTCATAGGCGATGGTGGAGAGACCCAGACGAAGGTGCATGTCTTGCGGCGGGGTGGAGAAGAACGGATCGCCGCTCTCAAACAACACCCCGCGCGCCCGGGCGGCGGCGTCCAGGACGTCGCCCCGCACCTGGGGCGGACAGCGGAGCCAGATCGAGGAGCCCCGACTGCCCTCGGGCAGGATCAGTTCCGGGGCCATGCGGCTGAGGCCCTCCCAGGCGTGATCGCGGCGCCGCTGGATCTCGCCGCGCAGCTGCCGCACAAGGCCCTGGTAATAGCCCTCGACCATGAAGATGGCGGTCAGGCGCTGGTTGTTGAGGGGCGGGCTGCGGTGCATCAGCCGGCGCAGAGCCCTGGCCTCGGCGATCAGGGGCGCTGGGCCGACCATGTAGCCCAGGCGCATCCCCGGGGCGATCACCTTGGAGAAGGTGCCCAGATAGATCACCCGCCCGGCGCTGTCGTTGGCCTTCAGGGCCGTTAGGCTATTGTCGGCGACCATCTCGCCTTCATAGTCGTCCTCGATCAGCAGGCCGTCATTGCGCGAGGCCCAGTCCAGCAGCCAGGCGCGGCGGTCGGCCGCCAGGGGATAGCCGGTGGGGCAATGACAGCTGGGTGTGACCACCGCCGCGCTCACCCCGTCCCAGGCCGGCCCCACCCGCACCCCGCCGCTGTCCACCGGCAGGTCCCGCACCTCACCGGCGCTGAGACTGAAGATGTGCCGCGCGTCGGTATAGCCAGGGCTCTCCACCCCCACCACGTCGCCGGATCGCACCAGAAGCCGCGACAACAGATAGAGCCCCTGCTGGGCGCCCAGGGTGATCAGCACCTCTCCCGGACGGGCCAGAATACCCCGGCGGGGCAGGATGTGGCGACGGATCTGCTCGATCAGCAGGGGGTCGTCCTCGTCGGTGTTGTCCGCAGCCCACCAGTTGACGGCGGCGCGCCCGAGCGCGTCCCGGGAAGCCGAACGCCAGGCGGCCAGGGGAAAGAACTCCGGATCGACCTGGCCATAGACGAAGGGGTAGCGATAGGACTGCCAGTCGGCGGGCTTGGTGATGTGGCGCCACTCCGACACCCGGGTGGCCAGGCGCGCGGACCAGTCCAGGGGCTGTGCCCCGCCGAGGTTCGTCCCCGGCGCCTCGAGGGCCTCGATCGCCTCCTCTCCGGCGACGAAATAGCCCTGGCGCTCCACCGAACGCAGGAAGCCCCGGGTGGCGAGATCCTCATAGACGGCGGTCACGGTGTTGCGGGCGATGCCCAGCTGCTGGGCCAGGACCCGGGACGGCGGAATCTGCTGGTTGGGTTGCAGGCGGCGGGCGGTGATCGCCGCGATGATCGCCCGGCGCAGGCCGGACTGCAGGTTGGCGCCCTCGCCCGCCAGCAGCCCCCGGTTTAATCCCAGAGAATGGTCCATCACAAAAGCCTCACACGACTGGGACCGGTTTCCCCGGTCTTGGCCAATGAGGCAAATGGAACCGTCCGTTCGCCGCGGAATAGGCGGCTTCGCCTATGTCTCCGGCAGTTCCTCGCTGATCACCTGGAAATCGACCAGCATGGCGTCGCCGAAGGTGTTGGCGATGGCCACGTCGGTGGCGTCCCGCCCCCGGGCGATCAGCACCCGCCCGATGCGCGGGCGATTGTTGCGGGCGTCGAACGCGTACCAACGCCCGCTGAGATAGACCTCGAACCAGGCGCTGAAATCCATCACCCCCACCACGGGCACGCCGATATCCCCCAGATAGCCGGTGCAGTAGCGGGCGGGGATGTTCATGCAGCGGCAAAAGGCGATGGCCAGGTGGGCGTAGTCCCGGCAGACCCCCTGGCGCTCGATCTGCGCCTCATGGGCGCCCCGGGTGCGGCTGGCCTGCTGATAGTCGAACTGGATGTGGTTGTGCACATAGTCGCAGATGGCCTGCACCCGGCCCCATCCCATGGGGCTTGAGCCGAACAGGGCCCAGGCCAGGTCGCTCAGACGATCGGTCTCGCAATAGCGGCTGCCCAGCAGAAACAGGATCACATCGTCCGGCAGGTCCCGCACATCCACCTGCTCGGCGTCCGGGGCGTAGTCGTCCGCCACGCCGCTGTCGCGGATCACAAAGTCGGCGCTGACGGTGAAGCGCCCGGCGGGGGCGGCGACGCGGCTGCATATGTTGCCGAAGGTGTCGATATATTGGCGCACATCGACGATCGGATCGGTGCGGACCCAGTCCGGGGTCTCCAGATCATCCCGGCGGGAGGGGTGCACGCTCAAGGTCAGCAGCATGGCAACCGGGGCTGGGCAGTCATAGGTGATCGAATAGCCGGCTCGAATGCGCATGGTGGGCTCTATTTCCGGCTGGCGGACGCCGCGCCCCCGGGGGCGGGAGGCGCACGAAATCCGAAGGGGCAGGTGATGTTGTCGCCGAGCGTGCGGACGCTGTCCCTGAAAATGGACCGCCCGCGTGATAAACGGTCCGCTGCGGTGGAGGTTGCCTCTAAATCTCGCTCTCGGTGCGCACTTCGACGTTCACATCCATGCCCCGGTAGTCCCCAGCCTTGCCAGACCAGGCGCCGTGGAGGGGCACGGCCTGACGCGGATCCCGGGCGATGGCGACCCGGATCAGATCGGTGTTGCCGACAATGCCGTTGGTGGGATCGAACTCGACCCAGCCGCAGGCCGGCAGATAGACCCTGACCCAGGCGTGGGTGTGGCCGCCACCGACCCGGCCCAGGGTCGGAGCCGGAACGTGGGGACTATAGACGTAGCCGGAAACGAAGCGGGCCGCGAAGCCCAGGCTGCGCACCGCGTCCATCATCAGCACGGCGAAGTCGCGGCAGGCGCCCCGGCCCTTGGCCAGGGTCTGAAGGGGCGTCTGCGTGCCGATCTCCAGGCGCGAATTGTATTTGAAATCCGCATAGATGGCCTGGGTCATGTCGCTGAGCAGGCCCTGCAGGCTGGTCTCGCCCTTTTGCCGCACGAACCGCCGGGCCCATCGGTCGACCTCCCCTTGCGAGTCGGGATGCTGCCGGGCGATGGAGGGCATCAGGTCGGGCAGATCCTCGTCGCTATAGGCGATGGGCATGGCCCCGGTATAGACCTCGATCTCCCCGTCCAGGTCGGCGAAGGCTGGCAAGGGCGTGTGTTCCAGGCGCACGGCGCTGTCGAAGACCAGCTCCTTCGCCTTCCCAGAAAAAATGGCGACGCTGACGCAATTGCCGAAGACGTCATGCATCGAATGCAGTCTGGATGGCGTTGGACTGATCGTCAGATCGCAGGATATCAGCCGCTGGTCGTAGCTTTCCAGAGGACGAAACATCATACGATGCTCGCCCAATCCTACGGGATTACGGTAGTGGTAGCGGGTGACATGGCGGATCGAAAGGATTGGCATTGGGCGACGATTGCACGAATTCATCGCCCGGGTCGAACCTAATGCTGGACCCGGACGATCTGTCGCCGGTCTTGACCAGCCGGGATCAGGCGGCCTCGCCATTCCTGCTGCTGGGGGACCATGCCGGCCGGGCGATCCCCCGCGGCCTGGGCGGGCTTGGCCTGGCGCCCGGGGCGATGGACGGGCACATCGCCTGGGATATCGGGGTCGAGGGTCTGGGGGAGCGCTTGTCCGCGTCCCTGGACGCCTGCTTCCTGCGCCAGACCTATTCGCGCCTGGTGATTGATTGCAACCGCCGCCCCGGCGCCCCGGGCTCCATCCCGGCGGTGAGCGATGGCGTGGCCATACCCGGCAACGCCGCCCTCAGCGCCGCCGAGATCAGGGCCAGGACCGAGGAAATCTACACCCCATACCAGGGCGCCATCGCGGCCATGATCGAGGCGCGCAAGGCAAGGGGCCAGCCCACCGTGCTGCTGGCCCTGCACAGCTTCACCCCGGTCATGCAGGGGATTCCCCGTCCCTGGCGCTACGGCGTGCTGCACCGGAATGACAGCCCGGCCTCCCGTGCGCTGCTGGGCCTCTTGAGACAAACCCTCGGCGATCAGGCGGGGGACAATCAGCCCTACGCCCTGGATGAGACCGACAACACCATTCCCCTGCACGCCGCCGCCAATGGCCTCGACTATGTGGAGTTGGAGGTGCGTCAGGACCTGATCGAGGGCCCGGCGGGCCAGGATGAGGCCGCGGCGCTGATCGGCTGCCTGCTGCCACAGGTCTGGGCCGCCCTCACGGACGGCCCCGCTGATCGCTAGACCTTGTCCCCCGTCTTGGTGTCGAAATCGCTGGCCTCGTGGCGTTCATGCAGTTGGCTGGAGGGGTCGCCGAAGGGACGGTTGACCATCCGGCCCCGTTGGACCGCCGGGCGCTCGGCGATCAGATCGGCCCACCGCAGAACATGGGTGTAGTCCTGGACCTGGAGGAACTCGCCGGCCTCGTAGAGCAGGCCCTTGGCCAGCCCGCCGTACCAGGGCCAGATGGCCATGTCGGCGATGGTGTAGTCCGGGCCCGCGATATAGGGGCTCTCGGCCAGGCGGCGATCCAGCACGTCC
>JARLIP010000043.1 GCA_031291685.1 Caulobacteraceae bacterium
ATGGATCAGGTCACCCAGCAGAACGCCGCCATGGTCGAGCAATCCACCGCCGCCAGCCACACCCTGGCCGCCGAGGCTCAACAGCTGGCCGCGGTCGCCGCCCGGTTCCGGATCGGCGCGGCGGGGGCGCCCGGCTATCGCTCGGCCGCATAGAGCCTTTCGGGTTCGAGCCGATACAAGGGCTATTGAGCTTGATTGTGAAACCTGGCGATCGGGGACCGTGCCAACGGTCGCTGAGATTGACCGTTGGGTTCCAACCTTCCCACCGTCATCCCGGGCGCGCGGTGTCGGGGATCCATGCCGTTCAAGTGACGCCGTGACGGGCTGTCAGGACGGGTTTTCAGACTGAATCCCACGCATATTGATCCGATCTCGTTCACGGCATGGATCGCCGCAAGCGGCGATGACGGGCAACAGGATTGAGCCTGACGGCAAACATCGGCGCCGTTGGCATGAGCCGTGGGGACCGCCGCCGACGCGGCCGGTCCCCCTCATCCGTCAGTGATAGACGCCGCCGCAGACGATGGTGTCTCCCGTGCGCTCGCAATAGCTGTCCTTGAGACGCAGGGAGTGGGTCAGGGGATCGAGATACCTGTAGCTCTGCCAGAAGCTTTTCTGGGTCTTGGCCATATCGATCCGCTCCTGGACGTAGGACTTGCCGTCGGGATCCTTGGCCTTGGTGAGGTCACGGCCGATCAGGCTCTGGTTGAAGCCATGGGCCAGCACCTTGCCGGTCATGTCATAGGCGACCAGATAGAGATCGCCCTTGGCGTACTTGCCCTTGGGATTGCTGATGTCCTTGAAGACCGCGTCGTCAGGTCCGCCCTTGAGCGCGGCGACCGCCGACTTCACCATGGCGATGGCCTCGGGTTTGGTGGCCGTCTGGGCGAAGGCGGCGCCGCTTGCGCTCAGGACCAGGGCGACTCCCAGGGTCATGGCCGCGCGAAAGGAATTTCGATTTCCTGGATTCATGCTTAGCTCCCCATAATGGCCGCCCGGCGTTACGGGCGCGCGCGGTTCAGCGCGGACAATAGGAGCAATTTCGGAGAGTATAAGATGGTCAAACGTCGCAGTTATGGCCGAGCGTCAACAATCGAAATTCACATGTTATTCGGCACGGCATACCCAGAACTAAATATCTCGATCCACCGCCACCTGAAATTCGCGCCGCGACCACAGGATTTCATCCCTTGATCCTTGTCAAACCGACCCGCGAACATATGAGCGGATACGTCGAGGCCATCTCCAAAGGCTGGTCCCCAGACAATGTGCGCGGGGCGGTCACCGCCCGCGATCACCTGCGCCGGATCGCCGTGGCCCCGGACGCCTTCCTGGGCGGCCTGGATGATCCGGAGGCCCGGGGCGGGCCGGTGACCCTGCCGGACGGAACCCAGGCCGAGCGCCTGCCGGGCTTCGTGCGCTGGATCTGGGACGGGGACTATTGCGGCTCGATCAGCTTTCGCTGGAAGCCAGGCGGCGCCGAGTTGCCGCCCCATGTCCTGGGCCACATCGGCTATGCGGTGGTTCCCTGGAAACAGGGCCGTGGCTACGCCACCCGCGCCCTTGGCCTGTTGCTCACCCAGATCGGCGGCCTGGGCCTGAGCCATGTGGACCTGACCACCGACCCCGCCAACCTGGCCTCGCAAGAGGTGATCCTGGCCAATGGCGGCTATCTGGCGGAGCGGTTCACCAAGCTGGCGGCCTATGGCGGCGGAGAGACCTTGCGCTTCCGGATCGCGCTTGAACCCCGGCCTATTTGCCCTTGAGCGAGGCCAGATAGGCGATCAGGTCCCGGCGCTCGGCGGGATCGAAGATGGTCGCCCTCATGCTGGTTCCCGGGACCAGATCCGTCGGACCGGTCAGGAAACGGTCAAGCTCGCCCGCGCTCCAGGTCAGGCCGGAGGCCTTCAGCGCCGGAGAATAGGTGAAGGCCGGGTCCCCCGCCGCCTTGCGTCCCACCACCCCGATCAGGTTCGGCCCCTGCCCCGGCCCCTCAAGCACATGGCAAAAGCCGCACCGGTCCTGGAAGATGGTCTCACCCTTGGCGGGATCACCCGCCGCCGGTTGGGCGCGGACGCCCGAGGCCCAGGCCAGGCCCGCGGCGACGAGCAGGGTCAGGGCGGCCCTCATCGGCCACCCTTGGCGTAGGCCACCCGCCACAGCACGTCCCCGCCATCGTCGCTGACCAGCAGCGCCCCGTCACGGGCCACGGCCACATCCACGGGACGGCCCCAGACCTTCTGGGTGTCGATTACGAACCCGGTGATGAAATCCTCGTACTCGCCGGTGGGAACGCCGTTCTTGAGCTTCAGGCGCACGATCTTGTAGCCGGTGCGCTTGTCGCGGTTCCATGAGCCATGCAGGGCGACGAAGGCGTCATCGCGATACTCGGCGGGAAAGGCCGCCACGCCGGAGCGGGCGGTGTAGAAGGCCAGGCCCAGGGGAGCCGAATGGGGTTGCTGCAGCACGTCCGGAACCAGCACCTTGTCCGCCAGGTCCGGGCGCGCGCCCCTGAGGCGGGGGTCCTCGTGGACGCCGATATAGTACCAGGGCCAG
>JARLIP010000044.1 GCA_031291685.1 Caulobacteraceae bacterium
AGGCTCGTTTACCGGTGCGGTGCAGTCGCGCATCGGCCGCATCCACGCCGCGCATGGTGGAACACTGTTCCTGGACGAAATCGGCGACATGCCGCTGGATTCCCAGACCCGTCTGCTGCGGGTGATCGACGGCTCTGAAACCACAATCAATCCCCGCACCGGCCGCCGCCCCAATGTACGGGTGATCGCCGCCACCAATCGCGATCTGCGGGCCCTGATCCAGCAGGGCCTGTTCCGTGAGGATCTGTTCTTCCGCCTCAACGTCGCCCGTGTGCGCCTGCCGCCGCTACGGGACCGCACGGACGACATTCCGGATCTGGCCCGCTCGTTCCTGCTGCGCGCCCACCGGGAAGGGCTTTCGGCCAAGGCCATCGATTCCAGCGCCCTGGACCGCCTGAAGGCCTATGACTGGCCCGGCAATGTGCGGGAGTTGGAGAACCTGATCCGGCGGATCTGCGCCCTCTATGCCGAGGATCTGATCACCGCCCGCATCGTCGAGCGCGAGCTTCAGGACCAAAGCCCCGCCCCCGCCGAGCCCGGCGGGCCGGTGACCCTGTCGACGCTGGTGGAGCGCCATCTGGTGGGCTACTTCGCCGACCAGCCCGATGGAGCGCCGCCCGCGGGCCTCTACGACCGCGTGCTGCACGAGATCGAGCGGCCCCTGATCCGCCTGACCCTCAACGCCACCCGGGGCAATCAGGTGCGGGCCGCCGAGATTCTTGGCCTCAACCGCAACACCTTGCGCAAGAAGATCCAGGACCTCGGCGTGGAGACGACCCGCGCCAAGCGGTGAGCGCATAATGCAACATAACTGTTGAAAATAGGGCACAGTCTTGCGAAGCTCGGATCATGCCAGATCCGGCTTCCATGCCCGCCAGCGGTGATCCTCAGGCTGATCCGGTCGGCCGTGTGTCGATGGCGGAGCGTTGGGCGCGGCTGACCTCGGGCTACAGCCTGGGCGGCGCCTACGCCCTGTCGGCGGCGATCACCGCCATCGCCGTTTGGATGGCCTCCTCGGCGCCGGTCAGTGGCCCCGTTGGTCCGCCCAGCCGTTCGATCCTGATCCTGCTCAGCATCAATATGGTGCTGATCTTCGCCCTGGCCGCGGCCGTGGGCTGGCGGGTGGTGAAGTTGATCATCGACCAGAGACGGGACGCCGGCGCGCGGTTGCACCTGCGTTTCGTGATCCTGTTCGCTGGCGCGGCGGTGGCGCCCGCCGTGGCCGTGGCGGTGGTGTTCGGTGTGCTGGTGACTCAAGGGGTCGACAGCTGGTTCAGCGAGCGGGTCGGCACCGTGGTGGAGAACTCCGCCACCGTGGCCAAATCCTATGTTCGCTCGCAGGTGAACGGCATCCGGGACGACGTTCAGGTGATGTCCGGCGACCTCAATCGCGCGGCGCCGGGATTGAAGGAAAATCCGGTCACCTTCAGCCATTTCCTGGCGGTGCAGGCCTCCTATCATAACTTCCCGGCGGCCTATCTGATCGACCATGACGGCCGCATCCTGGCCCGGGCCGAGGTGGACAGCCCGCCGCGCTATATGTCGCCGGCGGTTCAGACCCTGGAAGCCGCCGATGCGGGGGAGCTTGCCATCAGCAGCTTCGACTCGGCGGATCTGTTCCGGGCGGTGCTGAAGTTGAAGGATTTCGACGACGCCTATCTCTATGTGGTCCGCAGCGTGGACAAGGGCATCCTGGCCCACCTGCGCGAAACCGAAGGCTCGCTCGCGGCCTATCGCGACTCCGCGGCCAATCGCGCCCGCATCAAGGCGGCCTTCGCCCTGAGCTATCTGGAGACCACCCTGCTGGTGCTGGTGGGCGCGGTGTGGCTGGGCATGGGCGCGGCCAACAGCATTTCCGCCCCGGTGGCGAATTTGGTTCACGCCGCTGATCGGGTCGCGGCGGGGGATCTGACCGCGCGGGTGGCGGTTGATCGGGGCGCCAAGGAAATCACCGACCTCGCCAACTCCTTCAACCGCATGACGGGAGACCTTCAGGCCCAGCAGGCGGCCCTGCGCGCGGCGGGGGATGAGGCCGAATCGCGCCGCCAGTTCATCGAGACGGTGCTCGCGGGGGTAAGCGCCGGGGTCGTGGGCATCGACGCCGAGGGACGGGTGACGGCGGCCAATCGTCAGGCCCTGGTTCTGCTCGGTCTGTCCCCGGGCGGCGCCCATGATCGACTCCTGTCCCAGATCGCTCCGGAACTGACCGATGTGGCCATGAAGGCCGTGCAGTCGGGCGGAAACGCCGATGCCGAGATCGATGTCAGCCGCGGCGGCGAGACCCGCCGCCTGCGGGTGCGGGCCAGCGGCCACACCGACGGCGGTCTCGTCCTGACCTTCGACGATATCACCCGCCTGGTCGCCGCCCAGCGCAACGCCGCCTGGAAGGACGTGGCCCGGCGCATCGCCCATGAGATCAAGAACCCCCTGACTCCGATCCAGCTGTCGGCGGAACGGATCCGGCGCAAGTATCGCAAGGATATTCAAAGCGATCTGGAGACCTTCGACCGGTGCACCGACACCATCATCCGCCAAGTGGGGGACATCGGCCGGATGGTGGACGAATTCTCCGCCTTCGCCCGGATGCCCGCCCCCAGGTTCGCCGAGGCGGACGCCGCCGAACTGCTGCGCCAGGCGGTGTTCGCCCAGCGGGTGGCCGATCCGGACACCGATATCGAACTGATCGAGACCGTGACCAAGGCGCCTTTGGTGTGCGACGCACGGATGATCGGTCAGGCTTTGACCAACGTGCTCAAGAACGCCGGCGAGGCCATCGGCGCCCGGCGGGCCAGCGATCCCCAGCTGAAAGGTCGCATTGTCGCCCGGCTGCTGGAGACCGATGGAGAGCTTTTGATCGAGGTTGAGGACAACGGGGTGGGTTTGCCGGCCAAGGACCGGGATCGGCTGACCGAGCCCTATGTCACCACCCGGGAAAAGGGCACGGGACTGGGTTTGGCCATCGTCAAGCGGATCCTTGAGGACCACGGCGGCGACCTGACCCTGCTGGACGCCAGGGACGGCCAAGGCGCCCGGGCGGTGTTGCGTGTATCGCGGACGGATGGCGTTGCCGCGCCCTCTACACAAGGTGTTGCCGTAGCATGAGGACGATGATGGCGGCCGATATTCTGGTGGTCGACGACGAGGCCGATATCCGCGATCAGGTCGCGGGCATCCTTGAGGACGAGGGCTACGCCGTGCGCACGGCCGCGGACTCTGAGGCGGCCCTGGCCAGCCTCAAGGCCCGCAAGCCCTCCCTGATCGTGCTCGATATCTGGATGCAGGGCGGGGGCATGGACGGGCTGGAACTGCTCGATCTGGTGAAGTCCCTGGACCCTGACCTGCCGATCGTGATGATCTCCGGCCACGGCAATATCGAGACCGCCGTCAGCGCCATCAAGCGCGGGGCCTATGACTTCCTGGAAAAGCCCTTCAAGTCGGACCGGCTGCTTCTGGTCGTGGAACGAGCCCTGGAACAGGCCTCCCTCAAACGGGAGAACCGGCGTCTGCGTCAGCAGACCCTGGCGCCCGACGGTTTTCTCGGACACTCCCACGCCGCCCAGCATCTTCGCCAACTGATCGCCAAGATCGCGCCGGCCAACAGCCGTCTCTTGATTTCGGGCCCACCGGGTTCGGGCAAGGAGCTTGTGGCCCGGCTGATCCACGCCGCCAGTCCCCGGGCCAAGGGGGAATTCGTGGCCATCGGCGCAGCGGGCATGACGCCAGAGCGGATGGACCTGGAACTGTTCGGCGAGGAAGGCGAGGGCGGCCGTCCGCGCAAGATCGGCGTGTTCGAGCGCGCCCATGGCGGCGCCCTCTATCTCGACGAGATCGGTGACATGCCCAGGGAGACCCAGGGGCGGATCCTGCGGGTGCTGGTGGAGCAGCGGTTCCGCCGGGTGGGCGGGGATCAGGACGTGCAGGTCGATGTGCGGGTGATGTCCTCCAGCTCCCGGGACATGCGCGAGGAGATCGCCGCGGGCCGCTTCCGCGAGGACCTGTTCCACCGGCTGAACGTGGTGCCCGTCCACGTGCCCGGACTGGCCGAGCGCCGGGAGGACATCGCCGAGCTGGTGGACTATTTCATCGAGAAGATCAGCGAGGCCAGCGGCCTGCCCAAGCGGCGCCTGACCGAGGACGCCATCGCCACCCTGCAGGTGCACAACTGGCCTGGCAATGTGCGCCAGCTGCGCAACAACATCGAGCGTATGCTGATCCTGGCCACCGGCGATCCCAACGAGCCGATCACCAGCGAGCGCCTCCCGGCCGAGGTCGCCGTGGCCGGAGCGGTGGGGTCGATCGGCTCGGAGCGGATCATCGCCCTGCCGCTGCGGGACGCCCGTGAGGTGTTCGAGCGGGAGTATCTGAACGCCCAGATCGTCCGGTTCGGCGGCAATATCTCGCGC
Organism: Caulobacteraceae bacterium; assembly: GCA_031291685.1. Classification (GTDB taxonomy): domain Bacteria; phylum Pseudomonadota; class Alphaproteobacteria; order Caulobacterales; family Caulobacteraceae; genus Poindextera. The sequence continues at coordinate 4,404 of JARLIP010000044.1, forward strand.
ACCGCCAGCTTCATCGGCATGGAGCGCTCGGCCCTGCACCGGAAGCTCAAATCCCTTGGGGTCTCGCCGACCCGCCTGAGTGAGGACGACGATCTCTGATGCCGCGTATCGCCTATGTCGACGGCCGCTATCAGCGTCATGCCGAGGCCGGTGTTCACATCGAGGATCGCGGGTTCCAGTTCGCTGACGGGGTCTATGAATATTTCGCCGTGTTCGGCGGAAAGCTGGCTGACGCCGAGGGGCACCTGGAGCGCCTGTGGCGCAGCCTGTCGGAACTGCGGATCGTTGCGCCCATGACCGAGGCGGCCCTGATGGTGGTTCTGCGCGAGACCATCCGACGCAATGAGGTCGTCGATGGGGCGGTCTATCTGCAGATCACCCGCGGCGTCGCCCCTCGGGATCACCCCTTTCCCAATCCGGCGCCCAGGCCGACCGTGGTGGTGACCGCCAAGAGCGTTGATTTCAGCCAGTCGGCGGCCAGGGCTCGGGACGGCGTGAAGGTGATCACCCGCCCGGACAATCGCTGGGGGCGGTGCGACATCAAGACCGTGGGCCTGTTGCCCAACACCCTGGCCAAGCAGGCGGCCCGGGAGGCGGGCGCCTATGAGGCCTGGCTGGTGGACGACATGGGGCTGGTGACCGAGGGGGCGTCCACCAACGCCTGGATCATCGACGCGGAGGGGGTGTTACGAACCCGGGGGACCAACGCCAACATCCTGCGCGGCGTGACCCGCAAGAACCTGCTGCGGATCGCGCAAGAGGTCGGACTGAAGATCTCCGAGCAGCCCTTCACGGTGGAGGAGGCCAAGGCGGCCCGAGAAGCCTTCATCACCGCCGCCTCGACCCTTGTCATGCCGGTTGTGTCCATCGACGGCGCGCCCATCGGGGATGGAAAGCCAGGACCTGTCAGTCGAAGGCTGCGCGACCTATATGGGCTTAGTGCGAGAACAAACGCGATTTGAGGCTGATTGACGTTGCGACCTTAGGGCCTCGCGCCTAGTTTCCGCCCTGTGTGTGGAAGCGTTGGGCTTCCGTCTAAATGACCAAGGAGCGCAAGAGCGCCATGTCGACCGACAAGAAACAGAACCTGCAAGACACCTTCCTAAATTCCGTTCGCCGCTCCAAGACACCGCTGACGATCTTCCTCGTCAACGGTGTTAAGCTGCAGGGTGTGGTCAGCTGGTTCGACAACTTCTGTGTGTTGCTCCGTCGTGACGGCCAGTCGCAACTGGTCTATAAGCACGCGATCTCCACCATCATGCCCTCGCAGCCGGTCCAGCTTTATGAGCCGGGCGCGGATCAGGACGAAGATTGACCGAAAAACTGATCGACCATCGCCCGCCGGCCCAGGCGGCTCTCGTTCTGCACCCCAATCGGCTGCGCACTCACGAGTTGCGTGAGCCCATGGCTAGGCTGGACGAGGCCGTGGGGCTTGCCCAGGCCCTCGACCTGGAGGTCCGGCGCGGTGATATCGTACCCCTGCGCGCGGCGGTCCCCGCCACCTTGTTCGGCAAGGGCAAGGTGGCGGAGATCGGCGACCTCGCCGAGGAACTCGACATTCAGGTGATCGTCGTCGATGACGCCCTGACCCCAGTGCAGCAGCGCAATCTGGAAAAGGCTTGGCAGGTCAAGGTCATCGACCGCACCGGGCTGATTCTTGAAATTTTCGCCCGCCGGGCCCGCACCCGGGAAGGCCGATTGCAGGTCGAGTTGGCGCGCCTGGCCTATGAGCGTTCGCGTCTGGTTCGCACCTGGACCCACTTGGAGCGGCAAAGGGGTGGGTTTGGCGTCATGGGCGGTCCTGGGGAAACCCAGATCGAAACCGACCGGCGGCTCCTGGCGGGCAAGATCGGCCGTCTGAAGCGGGAACTGGAAGAGGTGCGCCGCACCCGCAATCTCCAGCGGGCCGCGCGTAAGCGCACCCCGATCCCGACCATCGCCCTGGTGGGCTACACCAACGCCGGTAAGTCGACCCTGTTCAACCGCCTGACCGATTCCAAGGTCGAGGCCCGGGACATGCTGTTCGCCACCCTGGATCCGACCCTGCGCACGGTGAAGCTGCCCGATGGCCGGCCGGCCATCCTGTCCGACACCGTGGGCTTTATCTCCGACCTGCCGCACGAACTGATCGAGGCCTTCCGCGCCACCCTTGAGGAGGTGGCCTCGGCCGATGTGATCGTCCATGTCCGCGACATCGCCAACCCCGACACCGAGGCCCAGGCGGCCGACGTGATGGAGGTTCTGAGCCAGATCGGCGTCGATCCCGAGGGCGATCGACCCATTGTCGAGGTCTGGAACAAGATCGATCTGATGGCGGTGGAGGACCGCGCCTCAGTCCAGACCAAGGCCCTGCGCACCCAGCGCCCCGGTCGCGGCCCCCTGGCCATCTCCGCCCAGACGGGGGAGGGCATGGAGGCTCTGCTGGCCTGCCTGGCGGATCTGATCGATCAGGGCGGCGCGATCGAGGCCGACCTGGCGCCCGGAAGCGGCAAGGCCCTGGCCTGGCTCTACCGCCATGGCCGAATCCTGGACCGGACCGATGACGAGAACGGCCACGTACATTTGTTCGTGCGCCTGGATCCCCAGGCCCTGGGGCAGTTCGAGCAGATGTTCCCGGAAGCGATCGCGGGCCAGGGCGCCTGACCGCGGCGGTTCAACCTGCCCGTTCGGCGACCTTGGCCGCGTCCCACAACCGGTCCATTTCCTCAAGGTCGGACTCGGCGGGCGAACGTCCGTCCTTGGCCAGGGCGGCCTCGATGAAGCTGAAGCGTCGCATGAACTTGGCGTTTGCGTAACGCAGGGCGTCTTCAGGCTCCACATCAAGTTTGCGGGCTAGGTTGGCGCAGACGAAGAGAAGATCACCCATTTCCTCCCGGGCCTTGGCGGCGTCGCCGGCGGCGATCTCCACCTCCAGCTCGGCGATCTCTTCATGCAGCTTGTCGATCACCTGGAAGGTGGTGGGCCAGTCGAAACCGACCCGGGCCGCCCGGGCCGTCAGCTTGGCGGCGCGGGTGAGGGCGGGCAGGGCCGGCGCCACGCCATCGAGAACGCTGTGGGGTTGAACCTGTTCGCTCTTGGGTTTGGCGGCCCGCTCCTCGGCCTTGATGGCTTCCCAGGCCCGGGTCTGTTCGGCTGAATCCCGATGCCCGGCCTCGCCGAACACATGAGGATGGCGGCGGATCATCTTGGCGCAGATGGCTTGCGCGACATCGGCGAAACTGAAGGCGCCAAGCTCCTCGGCCATCCGCGAGTGGAAGATCACCTGCAGCAGCAGGTCCCCCAGTTCCTCCTTGAGTTCCCCAAGGTCGTTGCGCTCGATGGCGTCGGCGACCTCATAGGCCTCCTCGATGGTGTAGGGGGCGATGGTGGCGAAGGTCTGTTCCAGATCCCACGGGCAGCCCCCATCCGGGTCTCTCAGCCGGGCCATGATGGCGATCAGGCGAGCCAAGGGGTCGGCGTCGTTCGGCGCGGGCGATGTCATGGCCATCCTCGGGCGATCGGGAGCGGCGCCGGGAAGCTGCGAGTCGGCTCCCCCGGCATTCGCGCCAGATTGACCGTTCAGGCCGGCCCGCGGCAACCCCGCTAGGCCACGTCCCGCGCCGGGTGGACTTCAAACCGCGCCAGCCAGGCCTGGGCCAGGCTCCAGGTGACCAGGGAGACCTGACGGATCTCGCGGACCAGCCTCGGGGCCTCCGCTTCGTCCCGGGACAGGCAGGCGCGCTCCAACTGTTCGGCCAGGGCCTGGAGGCGCAGGGCGCCGAAATTGCCAGAAACGCCCTTAAGGTCGTGGGCTTCCCGTGCGACGGACGCGAGATCGTTTGATTCGAGCAGATCCTCGACGCGGCCCAGTCGTTCGCGGGCGCCTTCAAGATAGGATTCCACCACCTTGCGCATGCGATCGGGGGGCAGGAGCCGGGCCAAGGCGTCGAGTTTGGTGTCGTCCAGTTCGGCGGGCGCATTTGTGGCCGGAGCGGCGGTGGCGTCCATCTGCCAACCGTCGTCCCAGAGCTCCGCCCCCATGAAGCGGGCGACCACGGCCAGAAACGCCTCAGGGTCGATGGGTTTGGAGATGAAATCGTTCATGCCCGCGGCCAGGCAGGCTTCCTGGTCCTTGCGCATGGCGTTGGCGGTCATGGCGATGATCGGGGTGGCGCCGGCGGGACCGGGCAAGTCGCGGATCATGCGCGTGGCCTGAAGCCCGTCCATCACGGGCATCTGCATGTCCATCAGGATCAGATCGAAGCTGGCTTGCCGCACGGCGTCAACGGCCTCGGCCCCATTGACCACACAATCGACGCTGTAGCCCACCTCCTCAAGAATGGTGGAGGCGAGCAAGGTGTTGATCTCGTTGTCCTCGGCCAGCAGCACGCGGCCGCGGCCGGCGGCCGGCGCCCAGTTTAACCCCGAAGCTGTGGCGGCAGGTTCCTCGACCCACGCCTGCGTGGCTGGCTCGGAGGCGCGGACGGGCTCGCCCTGCATGAGGGTCTCGATCTGACTGACCAGATTGGCGAGCCTGACGGGTTTAGTCAGGATCGCATCGCAATGACGGACAATAGCCGGATCGCGATTCATCTCAGATCCGATGGCGGACACCAGCAGGAGCTTCGGCTGGCTCCAGGCGGCATTCCGGCGGATCTCGGCCGCCACCACATCGCCGGTTATGCCTGGCATGCGGTAGTCCAGCAAGACAAGGCCGTAGGGCCGGCCTTCGCCGTTCGCCGAAGCGATCGCCGACAGGCCGCTAAAGCCGTCTTCGGCCTCATCGACAGTCGCGCCCATGGTCTCCAGATGACGCCGAAAGACCAGTCGATTGATCTCGATATCGTCAATGATCAGGGTCCGGACACCTTCCAGGGGCGGTTCCGACCCGGCCCGTCCGATGGGACGCGCCTCCGCGTGGGGCAGTTCGATCTCGATCCAGAAGACGCTGCCGCCCCCCGGCCGGTCGTCAATGCCGATGACGCCATCCATCAGTTCGACCAGCTGGCGGCAGATCGACAGACCCAGGCCTGTCCCACCATATTTCCGGGTGACCGAACCATCGGCCTGTTCGAACTTTCGGAACAGCTTGGCCTTGCCTTCGGGGCTGAGGCCGATGCCGGTGTCCTGGATTTCCAGCCGCAGGCGCGATCTTTGCCGATCACTGGTGATGGCGCGGGCCTCGACCGCCACCCAGCCCTGCTCGGTGAACTTCAGGGCGTTGGACAGCAGATTGAGCACGATCTGGCGGATACGGGTCGGATCCCCGGCGAAGCCGCCGCGGGCGCTTTCGTCGATGAAGGCGACGATTTCCAGGCCCTTTTCCATGGCCTTGGGGGACAAAAGCTCGACCACGTCCTCGATCACCGAGCTTAGGGTGAAGTCGATCCGTTCCAGTTCGACCTTGCCGGCCTCCAGCTTGGAGATATCCAGAATGTCGTTGATCAGGCTGAGCAGGCAGTCCGCTGACAGGCGTACGGCCTCGGCGTACTTGCGTTGCTCGGCTGTCAGGTCGGTGCGCAGCAACAGGGCGTTCATGCCGATCACGCCGTTCATGGGCGTGCGGATCTCGTGGCTCATATTGGCCAGGAATTCGCTCTTGGCCCGGTTGGCGGCGTCGGCTTCGTCCCGGGCGCGCGTCAGGGCGGTCTCGGTGCGGCGATAGCCCTCCATCATGTCGCTGACGTCGTGACCTATCACCATGAACCCGGCCGGCAGCCCGTCATCGCCGACCCAGGGTTCCGCCTCCAGCCGCACCCAGGCGGCGTGGCGATCCGGGGAGGCCGGAGCCTCGAAGAGTTCCGGCTTGGGGTGTCCCGCGGTCAGTCCGCGCGTGAAGGTCTTCAGTTGGCGCTCGTCCAGACCGGGCAGGATGCTGTTCAATCTCTGGCCCGCCACCAGGGCCTGGGGCACACCGAACAAACGCCGCCAGACCGGGCTGATGGCCAGTGGCTTCTGGTCGCGGTCCAGGATCGCGACGGCGAACGGGGCGACCTCGACGAAGGTCATTGCGGAACGCTGCGCATCGGTTTGGACGACGCCGTCGTGCGTCGTATCCATCGGCCGAACCATTCCTCGTCTCCAAGGACACTGACAATGACGGCGAGTTTATCGGCGCGGTCTTAACGTTACGTGCAGCTCGATCCAATTACGCGCTTGACGCGCGGCCGAATTCAGAGCGCCTTCAAATAATCGATCGCCGCCTGTTCATCGTCGCTGGTCCAGCCAGCGTTCAGTAGCTTGATCAGAAGATTGCGCAGGGGCGGTTCGAACTTAATGGCGCGGGCCAGGGCAGGGTCCTTTTTGACAAGATCCACATAGGCCAGGGCGACATCATCGGAATCGCTAGAGTGGTTCTCCTCCAGATATTCGAAGATCGAACGCACCCGGCCAAGGTTTCCTCCCATTTGGGCCAGGCACTTGGCCAAGCCCTCCTCGTCCATGCTGAAGGTCACGCCCAGGCCGCCCCAACGGTAGCGGTTGACCACGAAGGCGGGATCGCAATCCAGATATTCCAGAAAGGCGTGAGTGATCGGATTGCTCGAATCCTTGGGCATGCCGACCTTGGAGATCTCCCAGGTGCTGTCGAAGCCGGCGAGCCAGGTCACCGGATCGAAGGTGAAGCCGTGCTCGCGCTTGATGATGCCAGGAGGCCAGTTCACCGAGGGCGATCCGAAGGTGTTGACCACCCGTCCCGCCACCGCCTGGGGGCCATCGACCGCGACGACCGCTTGCAGCGCGTTGCTCAGGATCAGATTGCCCTGGCTGTGAGCGAATATCTCGCAACGCCTGTTGGAGCGCAGGCGCAGCTGGTCGAACATCGACACCTGGGCGCGGTTGCGACTGAGGGCCCGGCGAGCGGCCTCCACGGAGGTCTGGTTGGTGAACAGGGTGCGCAGGCCCACGGTGGTCTGCGCGGAGAAGGATAGGGGGCCGTTGAACTGGTCCTTGTCGGCGATGCACTGCTTGAAATCGGCCCAGCCGCTGACCGACTGATTATAGACCCCGATCACAGGGCACATCTGCACCCAGGACAGGGCCAGGGCCGAGATGGCGTGGTCCTCGCCGGAGTTCTTCATGCCGTTGACGAACAGCACCTTGCGGCTTTCGTTGAAGTATTTCGACGCCTTGGCCTCGGGGTGGCTATAGGTGTTCACCGCCCCGTCGACGGAGGGTATGGGCATTCCCTCAAGATCGATCTTCGGCAGGGCCATGAGCCAGGACTTCCAATCGCAAGGCTGAAGCTGAAGCATATGACAGGGCGGCGCGGAGCGCGAGCCCCGGACTGGAGGGCTTGCCGGAACAACATCTCCGGCCTTTGGCCTGTGAAACACCAGGCTGAAACTGCTATCTGCGCCTTGGTCTTTGTGTTCCGGGTTTTTGCATAGGGAAGTCGATGAGCCGTTTCTGGAGCGATTTGGCGCACACGCTGCAGCCCTATGTGCCGGGCGAGCAACCGCGCATTCCCGGCCTGGTCAAGCTGAACACCAATGAAAGCCCGCTGGGGCCGTCGCCCAGGGCGCTCGAAGCCATTCGCGCCGAAGCGGCCGAGACCTTGCGCCTTTATCCCGATCCGGAATCCACGGCGCTGCGGCAGACCCTGGCCGCCTATCACGGAGTGGCGCCGGAGCAGGTGTTCGTCGGCAATGGCTCGGACGAGGTGCTGGCCCACGCCTTCGCCGCCCTGCTCAAGCACGATGCGCCGCTGCTGTTCCCGGACATCACCTACAGCTTCTATCCGGTCTATTGTCGGCTGTTCGGCATCGCCTTTGAAACCGTGCCGCTGGACGGCGCCATGAGGATCCGCATCGAGGATTACCGCCGGCCCGCGGGGGCGATCATTCTGGCCAATCCCAATGCGCCAACTGGGGTCGCCCTGTCGCGCGCTCAGATCGAAACCTTACTGGAAGATCATCCGGACCAGCCCGTGGTGATCGACGAAGCCTATGTGGATTTCGGCGCCGAAACCGCCATTCCCCTGGTGAATACCCATCCAAATCTGCTGGTGGTTCAGACCCTGTCCAAGTCCCGGGCCCTGGCGGGGCTGCGGGTGGGTTACGCCATCGGCGACGTCGGTCTGATCGACGCCCTGAACCGGGTCAAGAACAGCTTCAATTCCTATCCCCTGGGGCGGGCGGCCCAGGCGGGCGCCGTCGCCTCGATCAAGGACGAGACCTATTTCCAGGCCGGCCGCGCCGCCATCATCGCCGGTCGAGCGCGTCTCAACGCCGGTTTGGCCGTGCTGGGTTTCGAAATCCTGCCATCGGCGGCCAATTTCGTCTTCGCCCGCGCGCCGGGGCGAGACGGCGCCAGGCTGGCGGCCGAGCTGCGGGCGCAGGCGGTGCTGGTGCGGCGCTTTTCAACGCCGCGCATCGCGGACTTTCTGCGGATCACCGTGGGGACGGACGCGCAGACCGATCGCCTGCTCACGGCCCTGGCTTCCATCCTTGCGGAAACCCCCGCCTCCTAGGCGGGGCGGCAAGTCTTGGCGGACCGCCGTTGATCCCCGGTCAAGAAATGACCGCGCCGGTCCTTTGAATATCGCTCAATGGGCACATCAGAAAAAATCATCACTGATTTTCGAATTTTGGGTCGTGTTTGGAGCCGCGCATCCGCATCTAGAGCGAACAGTTCTAGCGTCAGGATAAGGACGAGCGATGACCGCCAACCGGCTTGCCGATCAGGCTCAGGACACGGACCAGGGCTCCGAGCCCTATCCGATTGTCCATCTCGATCCACGCCTGGTCTATGAAGGGGCCGTGCAGCACGGCGCCAAGCTGGGCCGCACCATCGGCTTTCCCACCGCCAATGTCGCGGTGCCGAGGCCCGGGCCGGAGCGCGGCATCTATGCGGCCCGGGTGCGGCTCGCGGATGGCTCGCTCTGCGAGGCGATCGCCTATTTCGGCAGCCGTCCGACCGTCGATGGCGTGGGGGACCTCCTGGAGGCCTATCTGTTCGACTTTGACGGCTTTCTCTATGGCAGCGAGTTGCGGGTCGAGCTGGTTGCCTTCATCCGGCCGGATGAGCAGTTCGCCGGCCTGGACGAGATGGTGACCCAGATGCGCCGCGACTGCGTTCGCGCCCGGGCGGTGCTGAGGGGCGAAATCTAGAGCATTTTCGAGCGAAGCGGATACCGGTTCGCGTGAAGAAAATGCATCAAAACAAGACTCTAGAGCGCCGACAGATAAAGCAGAACGGCATCCTCGTGGCGGATTTCCCGGGGGCGATTAACCAATAGCGGCTGACCGCCCAGGGCGCGGGAGGCCAGGGTTTCCACCTGCCATCGACGGCAACCCAGATCGCCAAGACGCTGGGGAACGGGCAGGGCCGCGACCAGATCCTGCATGGCGTTGACGAAGCTCTCCGCCGCGGCGGGCGCCGAGGTTCCGCACGCCGCCGGCGAAAGCGCACGGGCGTATTGCGCATAGCGCGCCTCGGTCGCCTCGATATTGAAGCCCAGGACCGGACCGAACATCAGGGCGGCGCCCGCGCCTCTGGGGCCACTGAAGCTGGCGTCGATCGCCTCGCCCAAGGCCTGGGCGGGGCCAGGCTCCAGGCCGACCGATACCGCGCGGGCCAGTCGGATGCTTTCGAGCAGCGCTTTTTGGGCTTTCAGGCTTGAGGTGAGCTTGGCCGCGGGACGGATCGAGCGCCAGATGGACTTCATCGCCTGAAGGACCCGGGCGTCGGTCGCCGGATCGGCCTTTCCCGGATGGGGCAGGACGTCGATGAGTTGGATGAGCCCCGAAAGTCCAGCCAGGGCCGTGGCGCATGAGGCCGCCTGACGCGCCTGCACGGTCTGGTTGGGGCCTATTGAGTCGCTATCGCCGTCACGCGCCGGGAAGGGAGTCACGCCCGACCCTTTTCCCGGGAAGGCTCGAAGCGCCTAGCGCTCGCGATGGTCGCGCTGGTCTTGCCCATCTCCTCCTCAATTCCGCGGCGCTTCTGGAAAATCGATCACGGCGCCTGCATTGCGTTAGGCTTCACACCGTCGCAAGGTTCCGTCGAGGCCTGGGGCGGCCAAGGCGCCCCCGCGTGCGATGATGAGGAAATTTTCCGCATCCGTGCGGGCTTCTTCGGCGACCTTGGTGGTTTGCGCCACGCCCTCATCCGGGAATCACTCGCCTGAGCGGGACGTCGAGGTCACCTTCGAAAAAACCCCGTTCTTTCAGAGGCCTTTGGATGAGGACTCAGCGAGAACGGCCCCTGGCCGCCACGGGCCACAGGGCCCGCAGGGTGTCGCCCTGGACCACGTGATAGGTGTCGTAGAGGTTCACGGTGGGGTCGCAGTGCGGGGCGCCCAGGGTGACCACATGGGCCAGGGGCAGGGTTCCGCCCTCCCGCAGGATCAGGGCGCCGTGCTCATCGCCCATGAACCGGTATTTCGCGCCGTCCGGAGCGCCGGACAGGACCTCGGGCGGGCCGGCGTCGGTGGAGAAGGCCTTGAAGCCGGCGTCCAGGGTCACCAGCCCTGGTGTGTTGGCGCTGACCACCCGCGCATCGATCATCAGCGAGGTCTCGAACGGCGCCGCCGCGCCCTCTTCGCCGGTCAGGTCGCAGGCCAGGTACTGGGCGTCCATGAACACATAGGAACCCACCTGAAGTTCGGTGAACAGGTCCAGCGCCACGTCGATCCGGTGGGTGCCGGTGCCGCCGCCGGTGACGATTTTTGGCGCGCCGCCGGCCTCGGTCAGGGCCGCGATGACGCCGCGGACAAAGCCCGCGCGATCCTCCATGGCCTCGCTCCGGGCGGCGTAGCTTTCGATGTGCTGCTGGGCGCCGCAATAGCACTGGACGCCGATGTAGCGCAGGATCTCCTGCGCCTCGATCGCCTTGAACAGGGCCACCGCGTCCGCGGCGGAGCCCACGCCGGTGCGGCGGATGCCGGGGTCGATGTCGATCAAGACATTCAGCTGCTTGCCATGATCTTGGGCCGCGGCGGCCAGTGCCTGGGCGTTCAGCGGATTATCGACCACGCACATCAGCCCCTCGGTGCGCAGGTTGAGCGCGATCAGCCGCTCGATCGCCGGGGCCGAGACCACGGGTGAGGTGATGTGCAGACCCAGGGTGACGCCGTCGTCGGCCAGGGCCTCGGCTTCGCCGATCTTGGCGCAGCAGATGCCGATGGCTCCGGCCTTCACCTGCAGCCGGGCGATGTCCGGGCTCTTATGGGTCTTGGCGTGGGGACGAAGCTGCACGCCGTGATCGCGGGCGAAGGCGGCCATGCGCTCTATATTGCGGGTGAGGGCGTCCAGATCGACCACCAGCACCGGCGTGTTCAGGCTCTGCCGCGATCCCTGCCTGTTCAGCAGATGGCTGTGAAGGTCTTCATCGGTCATGGAATCACCACGGGCGGGGTTGAAAGGGAGGGTGTTTCGGCGGTCGGGACCAGACGGGCGCGACCATAGAGCAGGGTCCAGGTGACCAGGGCGCTGTCGCTGGCCAGGTCCCAGAGGGGCGAGGCGATCAGATAGTCCTTGGTCGAGAGGTGCGCCGCCAGGATATAGCCGCCAGCGGCCTTGACCAGCAGGGCGAAGGTCCAACCCCAGGTCAGGACGCGGTAGGCGGCCATGGCGTCGGGCCCTGAGGCCGCGCGGTCGAAGTCGTCATGCTTGGCGGGATCATTGCCGGTGGATAGCTGGCGGGCCATGTGGAACACCAGGGGCTTGGCGAAGGCCAATGAGGCCAGGAAGATCGCCGCCAGCACCACGTTCTGCATCGAGCGCCCGATCAGGGCGCCCCGCTCGGTGTGGGCCAGGACCAGGGCGGTCATGTTGACGGCGACATTCTCCGCCGCGAACAACCCCAGAAAGTCGATGGCCCCAAGCCTGATCACCCCATAGGCCAGCCAAAGGATCGGCGGCGCCCCCGAGATCGCCAGGGGCGCCAGGCTGGAGGCGGCGAAGTGTGGCGTCGCCAGCCGATAGAGCAGGGCGGGGGCGATCATGTTGATCAGCACGCTCTTGAACAGGGCGCGCACGGCGACGTGGCCGGTGACCTTTCGCCAACCGGACGGGGGCGGGGCGTCGGTCACGAGTTGGGGCTTTGCAGGACAACCGAGGCGGCGTTGTCGGCGCAGACCAGATCGATCAGGGCGACAAGGGCCGAGCTGGTCGTTTCCAGGTCGTTGGTCTGCAAAAACTCCTGCAAGAGGCCGTTGAGGGCGCAGACGATCAGGGTGGCGCGGGCGGAATAAAGCTCCGCGCCCTTGGGCAGCCGCGAAGCCGCGCCACCGATCAGGTCCACCCAGACCGCGCTGTTGGCCCGGCGCGCCTCTTGCGAAAAGCTGATGCGCTCGAACATGGCTAGGCCATCGACTTCGAACAGAAGGCGAAAATAGCGCTGGTTTGCGGCGTCCGTCGCCCAGTCCCAGAACATGAGCAGAAGATCGCGCAGGGACTGGGGGCGGTCGCGGGCGGAACGTTGGGTCAGGGACACTCCGATAAGCCGGCGAACCTCGGTCAAGGCGCTGGCCACCAGCTGCTCCTTGGAATCGAAGTGATAGATCAAGAGCCTCGCGCTGGTCCCAACCCGCTCCGCCAGGGGGCGCAGGGACAGGTCCGCGGCGCCGCCTTCCAGCAGGGCGTCGACGATCTTCTCCAGCAATTCGGCGCGGCGGTCGGTGGGGATGTTCATGTAACGATTGTTACGTGTAACGACTGTTACGGTCAAGGGGGTGCTGCTTGGCTCGAAGCTTTTTCGGAGTTAGGCTTGGACGTTAAGCGGGAGATCCTCATGTCTGCGGTGGGTATCGGCGGCGTCTTCTTCCGGGCGAATGATCCCAAGGCTCTGCAAGAGTGGTATCGAAAGCATCTGGGCCTGGGCGCCGATGACGGATCGCCCTGGATGCAACAGGCTGGCCCCACGATGTTCATGCCGTTTCGCCGTGACACCGACTATTTTCCCGAAGGCAAGCAGTGGATGATCAACTTCCGCGTGGCGGAGTTGGATCACCTTCTCTCAGCTCTCCGAGACGCCGGGATAGCGATCACCACCAACCCCGAATGGGACACGCCCGAGACCGGCCGGTTCGCCCGCATCCACGATCCCGAGGGCAATCCGGTGGAGTTGTGGGAGCCGCCGGCGGAGTAGG
>JARLIP010000045.1 GCA_031291685.1 Caulobacteraceae bacterium
GAGGTGGCATGGAGCAAAGCTCCATGACGGAGGGGGCGTTCGGACCGTCCGAACGCCCCCTCAGCCGGGGCTGCGCCCCGACAGCTCCCCCGTATGGCTTCGCCAGACAGGGGAGCAAGCCTATGGTCCCAAAACAAAGAACGCCGCGCGGAGGGGGCCGCGCGGCGTCCAATCGGGAGCTCAGAGCTAATCTTAGCCCAGGGCGTCCTTGGCTTTGTCGATGGCCTCGCCGACCTTGCGCTGGGCCGTGCCCACGCCCTTTTCGGCGGCGCCGGCGGCTTCCTTGAGATGATCGCCAGTGACCTTGCCGATCACTTCCTTGGTCGCGCCCTTGATTTCCTTGGCCGCGCCGTCGATGCGGTTCTTGTCCATGGTGAGGGTCTCCGGATTGCTCGGCGATTTGTCGCCGTCCTGGAAATGAACGCCCTGGGGCCCTTGGGGTTGCCTCGGCGCGCGCGCCGCATGGACGCCAGCCCGGCCTTTCGCTAGAACCGCGCCCAAACCCCTCACCTCGATTTCGAAAGCCTGAGCCGACGCATGGCCCAACAGTTCATTTTCCAGATGCAGGGCCTGACCAAGGCCTTTCCCGGCGGCAAGAAGGTGTTCGAGAACATCTGGCTGTCCTTCTATTCCGACGCCAAGATCGGCGTGGTCGGGGTCAACGGCTCGGGTAAGTCGACCCTGCTGAAGATCATGGCCGGCCTGGACAAGGAGTTCTCCGGCGAGGCCAAGGCCGCCGAAGGCACCAAGATGGGCTATCTGGAGCAGGAGCCGCACCTGGATCCGGCCCTGAATGTCGACGACAACGTCATCGCCTGGGAGGAGGTATAGAAGATCTTCGATCGCTACAACGAAGTGGCTACGCTTATGGGCGAGGAATATTGCGTCGTCCTGATGGAGGAGATGAACGCCCTCCAGGAAAAGATCGACGCCGGCGATCTGTGGGACATCGACAGCAAGATCGAGATGGCCATGGACGCCCTGCGCTGCCCCCCCGACGACTCGCCGGTGGACAAGCTGTCCGGGGGCGAAAAGCGCCGGGTGGCCCTGGCCCGCCTGCTTTTGTCCAAGCCAGACATGCTGCTGCTGGACGAACCCACCAACCACCTGGACGCCGAGTCCGTGGCCTGGTTGCAGCACCATCTGGAGGCCTTCCCCGGCTGCGTGATCCTGGTCACCCACGATCGCTATTTCCTGGATCAGGTGACCAAGTGGACCCTGGAGCTCGATCGCGGCAAGGGCGTGCCCTATGAGGGCAACTATTCCGGCTGGCTGGAACAGAAGCAGAAGCGCGTCGTCCAGGAGCAGAGCGAAAGCGAAGCCCGCCAGCGCGCCCTGACCAAGGAGCTGGAATGGGTCCGCTCCGGCGCCAAGGCCCGTCAGGCCAAGTCCAAGGCCCGTCTGGCCGCCTATGACGAGATGGTGCGGGCGCAGGAAAATTCCCGCCAGGCCCAGAACTTCGCCACCATTCAGATCCCACCGGGCCCGCGCCTGGGCAATGTGGTCCTCGAGGTCGAGAACCTGGAGAAGGAATATGGCGACAAGGTCCTGTTCAAGGGCCTGACCTTCAAGCTGCCCCCCAACGGCATCGTCGGCGTGATCGGCCCCAACGGCGCGGGCAAGTCGACCCTGTTCAAGCTGATCACCGGCGCGGAAAAGCCCGACAATGGCACGATCCGCCTGGGCGAGACGGTGAAGCTGGCCTATGTCGATCAGAGCCGCGACGCCCTCGACGCCGGCAAGACCGTCTGGGAAGAGATCTCCGGCGGCACCGACGTGATGAAGGTCGGCGCCCGCGAGATCAACAGCCGCGCCTATGTCGGCGGCTTCAACTTCAAGGGCGGCGACCAGCAGAAGAAGGTCGGCCTGTTGTCAGGGGGTGAGCGCAATCGCGTGCACCTGGCCCGCACCCTGGCCTCCGGCGGCAATGTCATCCTGCTCGACGAACCGACCAACGACCTGGACATCGAAACCCTGCAGGCCCTGGAAGAGGCCCTGGAGGAATTCGCCGGTTGCGCCGTGGTCATCAGCCACGACCGCTGGTTCCTGGACCGCCTGGCCACCCACATCCTGGCCTTCGAGGGCGACAGCCATGTCGAGTGGTTCGAAGGCAACTTCGAGGCCTATGAGGAAGACAAGAAGCGCCGCCTGGGCGCCGACAGCCTGATCCCCCACCGGATCAAGTTCCAGAAGTTCGGACGGTAACCATCGTCGCCACCGGGCCTGTCCCGGTGGCCCATGATCTCGGGCCTCTGACGTAAAAAGCCCGCCGTGCTCGGATCCGCGCGGCGGGCTTTGTCTTTTTCCGGACCGTCCCCTACTTGCGGGCGATGGTGACGTCCTGGTTGTGCTTTTGCAGCTGGGCGATCAGCACGTTGATATTGCCGCCGGCGTTGTCGATGGTGGAGACGAAGTCCTGCTGCTCGGTAATGGCCAGCCACACGCCCTTCACCTCGACATCGACCACCTTCCAGCTGGCGCCCGACTGCAGCACCCGCCAGCGCACCGCGACCGGTTCGCGCTGGGCGCCGCCCAGGACGGTGCTGGTGACGATCACGTCCCCCGGCTTGCGGATCACCGATCCGGTCACCTTCAGGGTCTCGCCGTGATAGTCGCTCAGGCGGCTTTCATAGACGTTGGAGGCGTATTCCCGGAACACCGTGGCGAACTGCTGGCGCTGGGCCGGGGTGATCGTGCGGGCGTATTTGCCGAGCACGAAATAGGTGATCTTGGGCACGTCGGCGACGCGATCGACGAAGCCGCGGAAGGCGCGGATCTTCTCGTTGTCGCTACCCTTGGCCAGGATCGCCAGGGCCGTCTGGGCCTCGGTCTGCACGAACTGCTCGGCCGCGGCGTCCCTCTGGCTGGACTGGGCCGCGGCGGGGGCGGCGGCCATCAGCGGCGCGAGGCCGATCGCGGGGGCGAGGATGGCGGCGAGGGCGAGGCTCGCGCCCGCCAGACGGGCGCCAAGGGCGCGGTCGGTTTTGGGGCCAAGGTTCATGGTCAACTCCGTTATTCGCCCGGCCGGTTACGGTGCGGCTGGGGGGTCTTTTGCGTGGGCTCCGGGGCCTGGTCCTCCGAAGGGCTGTCGAAATCGGGCAGATCCTGCACCGACGCCCCGTGCTTGGAAACGTTGGCGGCCCGGTACTGCGTGTAGAAAGCCCGTTCGGTGGCGTAAGGATCCGTGGCGGTCTTGAAGAGCAATTTCAGCTGATCGTCATATTCGGCCCGGGTATCGACCCCGTCCAGAACAGCGACGGCGAGGCGGTCAGTGGTCGTGGCGCCCAGGTCGTGAATATTGAGGATGCCGGTGAAGGAATCCACGATCCGCCCAAACCCGTCCCGCACATTGCTGGGACCCAGCAGCGGCACGAACACGTAAGGCCCGGCCCCCACGCCGTAGCGGCCCAGGGTCTGGCCGAAATCGGAATAGTGGATCGGCGTGTCCAGGCCCTTGCCGGCCACGTCGAACAGACCGCCGATGCCGATCGTGCTGTTGACGGCGAAGCGCAGGGCGGTCTTGCCACCCTGCTTGGGTTCGCCTTGCAGGATGTCGTTCACGAAGGTCACCGGCTCGCCCAGATTGTTCAGCCCGTTACGCACCCCGGTGCGCACCGTGCGCGGCAGGCCGTGCTTGTAGGCCAAGGCCAGGGGCCGAACGATGGCGCGATCAAGGCCATTGTTTACCTTGAACAGGCCGCGGTTAAGCCCTTCGAAGGGATCGTTGACCTTGGCGGAGACCGGCGCTCCGCTCGGAGCGGCGCCCTGGTCGGCCCGGGCGGCCTGCGCCACGCAGGTCAGGCCCAGACTGGCGATCAGCATCAGACTGGCGCGGCTACGGCGCATTCGTTCATTCCCCTGTGAGGCCATTGGCTCGCGGGAAACACGGCCGCCGACTGAAACCGATCACCTAAGCGCGACGGCCGCGATTTCAATGGGTCATGACCGTCTCGATAGTCAAAAGGGGCTTTACATAAAGACATAAAGATATCTTTATATGAGCCATGAAGCTGACGGCGAAAACAGCGGTGGAGGTGTTGCGCGCGGCGGGGGAGCCCACGCGGCTGCGGATTCTTGCGCTTTTGCACCGCGAGGAGCTGGCGGTGATGGAATTGAGCCAGATTCTTGACCAAAGTCAGCCACGTGTCTCACGGCATCTCAAGCTTTTGACCGAATCCGGCCTGGTGGAGCGGTTTCCGGACGGCGCCTGGATGTTCTATCGGCTGGCCGCCCATGGCCCCCACCGCGCCTTTCTCGACAAGACCCTGTCCCTGATCCCCGACGATGACCCGGACCTCGCCCGCGACTGGGCTCGCCTGGAGACTGTGCGGGACGGGCGCATGGCCAACGCCGCCGACTATTTCGCCCGCAACGCCGCCCACTGGGACGAGCTGCGCTCGCTCTATGTGGCCGAGGCCGATGTGGAGGCCGCCATCGTCGAGGCCGCGGGGCCGGGACCGTTCAAGCAGCTCCTGGACCTGGGCACCGGCGCCGGTCGCATCCTGACCCTGCTGGGAGGCCGCGCCGACGCCGCGGTCGGCCTGGACCTGTCGCAGCAGATGCTCAATGTCGCCCGCCGCCAGACCGGAGAGGCGGGCCTGGCCCATTGCGAGCTGCGCCACGGGGACATCTTCGCCACCCGCCTGCCGAACGCCTTCGCCGATCTGGTGGTGGTGCATCAGGTGCTGCACTATCTGTCCGATCCCGCCACGGCTGTGGCCGAGGCCGGCCGCCTGGTGGCGGATGGCGGGCGGATCCTGATCATCGACTTCGCCCCCCACCGGCTGGAGTTCCTGCGTGAGGCCCACCAGCACCGCCGCCTGGGCTTTTCCGACGCCGAGATGATCCGTTGGCTGGAGGCGGCCGGCCTCGAGCCCATGGCCCCGATCACGCTGCCGGCCACCAATGCGCAAGGTTTGACGGTCAAGATCTGGTCCGCCGGCCGCGCCGCAGCCAAGACAAGGAGCGCCGCATGACCGTGATGGCCCTGCATACGGACGAAAATAGCGCCCACGAAACCAGCGCCTTGGGTCCGATCGCCCGGGCGGGGGAGCGCCAGGCCGCCGGCTCGGCCCACGCCCTGGACATCTCCTTTGAGTTCTCCCCGCCCCGCTCGCCGGAGTCGGAGGAGGCCCTGTGGGCCGCGATCCGCCGGCTGGAGCCCCTGGAGCCCAGCTTCGTCTCCGTCACCTATGGCGCCGGCGGCTCCACCCGCGAGCGCACCCACCGCACGGTCAAGCGCATCAATGAGGAGACGGCCCTCAAGGCCGCCGCCCACCTGACCTGCGTCGCCGCCTCCCGCGAGGAGGTCGACGCCGTGATCCGCGACTATTGGGAGGCGGGGGTGCGCCATATCGTGGCCCTGCGCGGAGACCCGCCGGGCGCCCTGGGCGGCGCCTATGAGCCCCGGGCCGACGGCTACGCCAACGCCACCGAGCTGACCGCCGCCATCGCCCGCATCGCCCCCTTCGAGATCAGCGTCGGCGCCTATCCCCAGGGCCACCCGGAAAGCCGGTCCATGGCCGACGACATCGACGTGCTCAAGGCCAAGGTCGATGCCGGCGCCACCCGGGCCATCAGCCAGTTCTTCTTCGACATCGACGGCTTCCTGCGCTTCCACGATCAGGTGCGCGCCGCCGGGATCACCATCCCGATCGTGCCGGGGATCATGCCGGTGTCCAACTACAAGGGCCTGGTGAAGATGGCCGGACCCTGCGGCATCACCCTGCCGCCCTGGCTGGCCGAACTGTTCGATGGCCTGGACGGGGACGCCGACACCCGCCGCCTGATCGCCTGCTCCGTCGCCGCCGAGATGTGCGCGCGGCTGGAGGAGGAGGGCTTCACCGAATTCCACTTCTACACCCTCAACCGCGCCGATCTGGTTTACGCGCTGTGCCGCGTTCTGGGCGTCAAGGCGCATGTCCGTGAGAGCCGCGCATGAGCCCCCGCCAAGACCGCATCGCCGCCCTGAAGGCGATCGCCAAACAGCGCATCCTGGTGCTCGACGGCTCCTGGGGGGTGATGATCCAGCGCCAGGGCCTGGACGAAGCCGACTATCGTGGGGACCGCTTCGTCCATCACGACGGCCAGCTGAAGGGCAATAACGATCTTCTGTGCATCACCCGGCCGGACATCATCGCCGACCTGCACGACCAGTACTACGCCGCCGGCGCCGACATCAGCGAGACCAACACCTTCAGCGCCACCTCCATCGCCCAGGCGGACTATGAGATGCAGGACGCGGTGTGGGACATCAATCTGCGCGGCGCCCAGATCGCCCGGGAAGCCGCCGACCGCTGGACCGCCAAGGAGCCGCACAAGCCCCGTTTCGTCGCCGGTTCCATCGGGCCCCTGAACCGGATGCTGTCCATGTCCTCGGACGTCAATGATCCGGGCGCCCGCACGGTGACCTTCGATCAGGTCTATGAGGCCTATCGCGAACAGGTCCGGGCCCTCAACGAGGGCGGGGTGGACATGTATTTGATCGAGACCATCACCGACACCCTGAACTGCAAGGCGGCGATCAAGGCGATCCTGGACCTGGAGGACGAGGGCTATGAGGCCCTGCCCATCTGGATCAGCGGCACCATCACCGACCGCTCGGGGCGCACCCTGTCCGGCCAGACGGTCGAGGCCTTCTGGAACTCGGTCAAGCACGCCAAGCCCTTCGCCGTGGGCCTCAACTGCGCCCTGGGCGCCGAGCTGATGCGGCCGCATATCGCGGACCTGTCCCGGGTGGCCGACACCCTGATCTCGGCCTATCCCAACGCCGGCCTGCCCAACGCCTTTGGCCAGTACGACGAGACCCCGGACGAGACCGGGCACATGCTGCACGAATGGGCCGAGGCTGGCATCGTCAACATCCTCGGCGGCTGCTGCGGCACCACCCCCGACCACATCAGGCATGCGGCCGACTCCGTGCGCGGCATGAAACCCCGCCCCGTGCCCGAACGCCCCGTCGCCATGCGCCTGGCCGGGCTGGAGCCGTTCGAGTTGGCGTGATGCGGCGCGACGGGAGGATGAGGGGTCTCACCGGCCCTTCAGCCCGTCGGCCACGATGCGACGCCATACCGGACCGGTCCGCGCGACCCCTCATCCTCCCACCCGCTTCGCGGGCGGGCCCCTCCTTCCCCCGCAAGGGGGGAAGGTAATATCTGCCGAGTAGGATCATGAGACCCACCTTCATCAATATCGGCGAACGCACCAACGTCACCGGCTCGGCGAAGTTCAAGAAGCTGATCGTCGAGGGCGACTTCAACGCCGCCCTGGACGTGGCCCGCCAGCAGGTCGAGGCGGGGGCCGCGGTGATTGACATCAACATGGACGAGGGCCTGCTGGATTCGAAGCAGGCCATGATCACCTTCCTCAACCTGATCGCCGCCGAGCCGGACATCGCCCGGGCGCCGGTGATGATCGATAGCTCCAAGTGGGAGGTGATCGAGGCTGGGCTGAAGTGCGTCCAGGGCAAGTCGATCGTCAATTCCATCAGCATGAAGGAAGGCGAGGCCAAGTTCCTGGAACAGGCCAGGGCCTGCCTGCGCTATGGCGCCGCCGTGGTGGTCATGGCCTTCGACGAACAGGGCCAGGCCGACACCGCCGAACGCAAGATCGCCATCTGCACCCGAGCCTATCGTCTGCTCACGGAGCAAATCGGATTTCCCCCGGAAGACATCATCTTCGACCCCAATATCTTCGCCGTGGCCACGGGGATCGAGGAGCACAACAACTACGCCGTCGACTTCATCGAGGCGACCCGGATCATCAAACAGACCCTGCCCCACGCCCGGCTGTCCGGCGGGGTCTCCAACGTCTCCTTCAGCTTCCGCGGCAATGAGCCGGTGCGCCGGGCGATCCACTCGGTGTTCCTCTACTACGCCGTGGCCGCGGGCATGGACATGGGCATCGTCAACGCCGGGGACCTGCCGGTCTATGATGATATCGATCCCGAACTGCGCGACGCCGTCGAGGACGTGATCCTCAATCGCCGCCGCAATGACGGGGGTGATCCCACCGAGCGGCTGGTGGAGCTGGCGCCCAAGTACAAGGGCCAGAAGGGCGCCGACCGGGTGGTCGACCTGTCCTGGCGCGAGGCCTCGGTGGCCGAGCGGCTCAAGCACGCCCTGGTCCACGGAGTCACCGAATTCATCGATGTCGATACCGAGGAGGCGCGCCTGGGGGTCGAGCGGCCCCTGCACGTGATCGAAGGGCCGCTGATGGACGGCATGAATGCGGTCGGCGACCTGTTTGGCGCGGGCAAGATGTTCCTGCCCCAGGTGGTCAAGTCGGCCCGGGAGATGAAGCAGGCCGTGGCCTGGCTGATGCCCTTCATGGAGGCCGAGAAGGAAGGCAAGCCCCGGGAGACCGCGGGCAAGATCCTGATGGCCACGGTCAAGGGCGACGTCCACGACATCGGCAAGAACATCGTCGGCGTGGTCCTGCAGTGCAACAACTATGAGGTCATCGACCGTGGGGTCATGGTCCCGGCCGACCGAATCCTGGACGAGGCGGAAAAGCAAAAGGTCGACATCGTCGGCCTGTCCGGCCTGATCACC
>JARLIP010000007.1 GCA_031291685.1 Caulobacteraceae bacterium
GAATGTGAGGTTGATGCGGACAGCCAATGGCCAAAGCGTCTCAAAACAAAGGCTCAGACCATCGGATCCCGAAAAGACGGAGCAGATGATTGATCAATTGAACACCAACCTTGACTCTCAAATCCCCATGTGAGGACGCACACCGCCGCCGCTGCGTCCTTCGACTCGCCGCTTCGCGACGGCTCAGGATGACGTAGTCAGGGTCTGACCTGGCTTTTCCCTATTTCTTGGACAAGGCCGGGGCGTGGGTCAGGCGCAGGAGGTTGGCCGCGCCGGGGGAGCCGAAGGGGGTGCCGGCCAGGATCCAGATCCGGCCGTTTGCCTCGGCCAATCCTAAGGACGCCGCCATCAACCCAGCCACCTGGGTGAGGTGATCCAGGCCCTTGGGCGTATCGGCGACCCGGGGTTCGATCCCCCAGACCAGACCCAGCCTGCGGGCGATCTCGGGCCGGTCGGTCAGGGCCAGGACCGGTTGCAGGGGTCGCTCCCGGGCCAGGCGCCGGGCGGTGGTTCCGGTGGTCGTATAGACCACCAGACAGGCGGTGGGGCCGGACTCGGCGGCCCGGCGGGCGGCGGCCACCAGGGCGTCGGCCTCGCCCTCCTCGGCCCAGGCGTGCTCGGCGTCCATCAGGCCGGGCCAGTTAGGGTCCCGCTCCACCCGCTCGATGATCCGGTTCATCATGGTCACCGCCTCCAGGGGAAACTCTCCGGAAGCGGTCTCCGCCGACAGCATCACCGCGTCGGCGCCTTCATAGACGGCGTTGGCCACGTCCGAGGCCTCGGCCCGGGTGGGGACGGCGGCGTGGATCATGGACTCAAGCATCTGTGTGGCCACGATCACCGGCAGGCCGCGATGGCGGGCGGCGCGCACGATCACCTTCTGGGCCACGGGCACCTCTTCGGGGTCCATCTCGACCCCCAGGTCCCCCCGGGCCACCATCACCCCGTCGCACAGGTCCAGGATCGGCCTCAACTCCTTCAGGGCGGCGGGCTTTTCGATCTTGGCCAGGACCGCGGCGCGGCCCTCCACCAGACGTCGCAGTTCAGCCATGTCGGCGGCGCGCTGGACGAAGGACAGGGCCACCCAATCGGCCCCGATGCGCAGGGCGAAGGCCAGGTCCTCGCGATCCTTGGGGGTCAGGGGGGACAGCTCGATCACCGCGCCGGGCAGGGCCACGCCCTTGTGGTCGGACAGGTAGTCCCCCTGCACGACCTCGGTGTCGGCGTAGTCCGCCCCGCAGGCCAGGATCTTCAGCCGGACCTTGCCGTCGTCCAGCAACAGCTGGGCCCCGGGGCCGAGGGCGGCGAACAGTTCCGGGTGGGGCATGCACACCCGGCTGGAATCTCCCAGGGCCGGGTCAAGGTCGAGGCGAAGGCGCGAGCCGGGTCCGATCAGGGCCCGGCCGCCCTGGAAGTCCCCCAGGCGAAATTTCGGGCCCTGCAGGTCGGCCAGGATGGCCAGGGGCCGCTCGATCCGTTCTTCCGCCGCGCGGACCGCCGCCAGGGCCGCGGCGTGGTCCTCGTGGGTCCCGTGGCTGAAGTTCAGCCGAAAGACGTCAACCCCCGCCCTGGCCAGGGCCAGCACCTGGTCAGGCGCCCGGCTGGCGGGGCCCAGGGTGGCGACGATCCGGGCGTGACGGGCGCGGATCACGCCTGAGCCTCCAGCTCGGTCAGCACGCTGGCCGCGCCCACCAGGGCCGCGTCTGGCCGCACAACGACCCGGGTGGGGATGGCCTGGACATAGGGGCTCATGCGCCCCTTGGCCTCGAAACGGGCGCGAAACTCGCTGTCGCGCAGGAATTCCAGGATGACCGGGGCGATGCCGCCGGTGACATAGACCCCACCCCGGGCGCCGAAGGCCAGGGCCAGATCCCCGGCCACTCCGCCCAGCATGGCGCAGAACCGCCCTAGGGCCGCGCGGCACAGGACGTCACCTTCAATCGCCCGGTGGGTGATCTGATTGGGGGCGAGGGAGGGGGTGTCGATCCCCTCGATGGCGTTGAGGGTCTCATAGAGATTGCGCAGGCCCGGCCCGGAGATCAGTCGCTCGATGGAGACGCGGCCGTGCCTGGCGCTCAGGCGCCGGCAGATCTCGTACTCGACCTCGTCGCAGGGGGCGAAGCTGACATGGCCGGCCTCCCCGGTCAGGGTCACTCGCCCGGTGCTGTCGCTGATCCGTCCCCCGGCGCCGAAGCCGGTGCCTGGCCCCAGAATGGCCATGGAGCCGCCGGCCAGGCCGGGGATGTCAGGGCCCACGAGACGCCAGTCCTCTGGGTGGAAATGGTCGATGGCCAGGGCCTGGGCGGTGAAGTCGTTGATCAGCCGCGCCCGGGTCAGGCCCAGGTTGCTCATCAAATCCCGCTCGGAAAAGCTCCAGGAGGTGTTGTTGGTGAACTCGATGGCGCCGTCCTCGATCGGACCGGCGCAGGCGATCACCGCGAAGCGCGGCTGGGTTCCGCATTCCAGGCCGTGCAGATAGGCGCGGATCGCGTCCGTGCCGCTGGGATAGTCGCAGGCCTGGAGGATGCGCAGGGAGTCCACGGTGATGCGGCCCTGCTCGATCCGGCCCAGGGCGAATCTGGCGTTGGTGCCGCCGATGTCGCCGATCAGGCCCAGGGTGGCGTCATCCGTCCGTGGGGCGGTGGCCAGGGCGCTCAAAACAGCACCGAGGCGCCGGCTTCGGCGCCGCTGACCGCCGCGCGCATGTGGCTGAACAATTCCCGACCAAAGCCGTGGCCCACCGGCCGGCCCTGTTTGGGCGAGCGGCCCGCGAGCACGGCCGGATCGACCTTGATCTCCAACACCCCGGCCTCGGCGTCCAGGCGGATGACGTCGCCGTCCTGGACATAGGCCAGAGGGCCGCCCTCGATGGCCTCCGGGGTAACATGCAAGGCGGCGGGCACCTTGCCCGAGGCGCCGGACATGCGTCCGTCGGTGACCAGGGCGACCTTCTGTCCCCGGTCCATCAGCAGGCCCAGGGTCGGGCTGAGATTATGCAGTTCGGGCATGCCGTTGGCCTTGGGGCCCTGAAAACGCACCACGGCCACGAAGTCCCCGGTCAGTTCCCCGGCCTTGAAGGCGGCCAGCATGTGATCCTGGTCCTCGAACACCTTGGCCGGCGCCTCGATCGTTCGGCTCTCCGGCTTGACCGCCGAGGCCTTGATCACGCCGCGGCCGAGATTGCCGGTGAGCAGGCGGATGCCGCCCTCCCGGTCGAAGGGATCGCTGGCCGGGCGCAGGATGTTGAGATCGAGGGAGGCGGTGGGACCCTCACGCCAGACCAGTTGGCCGTCCTGAAGATGAGGTTCGCGCTGATAGTGGCGTAGGCTTGGGCCAGCCACGGTCAGCACGTCCTCGTGGGCCAGGCCCGCGTCCAGGAGTTCGCGCACCACCAGGGCCATGCCGCCGGCCGCCTGGAAGTGGTTCACGTCCGCCGAGCCATTGGGATAGACCCGGCACAAGAGGGGCGTGACCGCCGACAGGTCGGCGAAATCGTCCCAGGTGATCTCGATCCCCGCCGCCCGGGCCATGGCCACCAGGTGCAGGGTGTGGTTGGTCGAGCCGCCCGTGGCCAGGAGGCCCACCAGGCCATTGACCACCGCCCGCTCGTCGATCACCCGCGACATGGGGGCGTAGGCCTGGCGGCCGGCGCCGATCTCCACCAGGCGCTGGGTCGCCGCCCGGGTCAGGGCCTCGCGCAGGGCCGTGCCTGGATTGACGAAGGCCGCGCCCGGCAGGTGCAGGCCCATCATCTCCATCAGCATCTGGTTGGAATTGGCCGTGCCATAAAAGGTGCAGGTGCCCGGCCCGTGATAGGAGGCCATTTCCGAGGCCAGAAGCTCCTCCCGCGTGGCCTTGCCGTCGGCGTAGAGGCCGCGCACCCGGGCCTTTTCGGCGTTGGACAGGCCGCTGGTCATGGGGCCGGCGGGGGCGAACACCACCGGCAGGTGACCGAAGGACAGCGCGCCGATCACCAGGCCCGGCACGATCTTGTCGCAGACCCCCAGGCACAGGGCGCCGTCGAAGGCGTCGTGGGTCAGGGCCACCGCCGTGGCCATGGCGATCACGTCCCGAGAGAACAGCGACAGCTCCATCCCGGGCCGGCCTTGGGTGACGCCATCGCACATGGCCGGCACGCCTCCGGCCACCTGGGCGGTGGCGCCGGCCTCGCGGGCGGCCTGGCGGATGATCTCGGGATAGTGCTCGAAGGGCTGGTGGGCCGAGAGCATGTCGTTATAGGCGGTGACGATGCCGATATTGGGCGCCGCCGGGTCCATGATCCGGCGCTTGTCCTCCCCGGGGGAGGCGGCGAAGGCGTGGGCCCAGTTGGCGCAGGACAGTTTGGCGCGACCAGGGCCGGCGTGGCGGGCCTCGTCCATCCGCGCCAGATAGTCGGTGCGCCGGTCCTGGCTGCGCGCCCGGATTCGCGCGGTGACCTCGGTGACGACCTCATGCATCGGCTCGACTCCCATGAACGCCTTCTTGTTTGAACGCGCCGGCTCGCGCTTTAGCACACCGCGCGCGGGCGCCGGTCGCGCGAGGCGGTTCCGTCAAAATGATTGCGGTAACATTTCCGCGTCTAGATACGCCGGATCGGGCCCGCCGCCAAGGGGCGCAGACAACGGGGGATGAGGACTCCTCCAGGGTGGCGCGAAGGCGCAGAATCACGTCTCAAAGTCGCTGGCGCCGCCCTGCGGCATAGCTCTAAATGTTCCCGTTTTGTCCAATTCGAGACGCCATCCATGCTGACCCGAAAGATCGACGCCGCCCTCGACGCCATGGCCCTGTGCCGCTCCCGCGCCCCCATCCTGCGTGACTGTTACCGAAGCGGCAGCCCCGAGCGGGAGGCGGTCGACGCCGTCCTCGCCGCCCTGGAGCGGTTCGACGCCACCCGCAGCGGCAAGGGCGGGACGCTGGGTCCGGCCTCCTGAGGCGCCTCACCCCTGGTTTGTGGGCTCACGCATCGCCACATGAACGCCATCGAATGGCGCCATGAAGCACTCATCAACAAGCGGAGCTTGAACCAGAATGACCCCCGACGAACGCGCTCTCCTTACGCGTTTCCTTGACGACTTGGCCCAGGTGCGGGGCGTGGCCAAGGACCCGGAAGCCCAGGCCCTGATCGACCGGGCCGTGGCCAACCAGCCGGACGCGGCCTATCTCCTCGTCCAGCATTCCCTGCTCGCCGACCAGGCGCTGCATACGGCGCAGGAGCGGATCGCCGACCTGGAGGGCCAGTTGCGCGCGCCTCAACCCGCCGCGCCGGTCAGTTTCCTTGGCGGACAGGGCCCGGCGCCCGGCTATTCCAGTGGCGGTTATCCCGCCCAGACCGCTGTGCCGCCCACGGCCGCCCCCGGCTTCTTCGGCGGCGGCGCCCCGGCGGCGCCTGGGGGCTTCGGCTCGTTCCTGCGCAATGTGGGGACCACCGCGGCCGGGGTGGCTGGCGGCGAGTTCCTGTTCGAGGGCCTGTCCAACCTGTTGGGCGGCCATCGCGGCGGCGGTGGCGGCGGGTTTTTCGGCGGCGGCTATGGCCAGCCGGTGGAGAACGTCACCATCAACAATTATGGCGACGACAGCGGCGGCGGGGACTGGTCGGACGACAATAGCTACGGCGACGACAGCGACTATAGCTAATCGGCGGACAGGGTTTTTTCCTCCCCTGCATCGCGTAGCGATGTGGGGGAGGTGGCATGGAGCAAGGCTCCATGACTGAGGGGGCGAACCGGCCGCCCGAACGCCCCCTCAGTCAGGACTGCGTCCTGACAGCTCCCCCGTGAGGCTTCGCCTAACAGGGGAGCAGGTAGGGCTTCGTTCTATCGCGCCATATTGATCACCTGCAGCTGGGTGAACTCAGCCAAGCCTTCCTCGCCCAGCTCCGAGCCGATCCCCGACTGGCGCGCCCCGCCGAAGGGGATGTTGGGCGCCAGTTCCGCGTGCTTGTTGATCCACACCGTGCCGCTGTCGAACTGTTCGGCCAGGCTCCAGGCCTTGTCCAGGTCGGCGCTCCAGATCGAACCTCCCAGGCCGTAGGGCGAGTTGTTGGCCCGGGCCAGGGCGTCATCGGCGTCGGAGAACTTGATGATCGGCAGCACCGGGCCGAACTGTTCCTCGTCCACCAGGCGTGAGCCGTCGGTGATGTCGCGCACGATGGTCGGGCGGATGAAATAGCCGGCGCCATCCACGGCGCCGCCCCCGGCGATCACCTTGCCGTGCCGCCGGGCGTCCTCGATCAGCTCCAGCACCTTGTCGTACTGCATCTTGTTTTGCAGCGGACCCAGCTGCG
Source organism: Caulobacteraceae bacterium (assembly GCA_031291685.1). Classification (GTDB taxonomy): domain Bacteria; phylum Pseudomonadota; class Alphaproteobacteria; order Caulobacterales; family Caulobacteraceae; genus Poindextera. The sequence goes on from JARLIP010000007.1 coordinate 6,284, forward strand.
TGCCCTGCTCCAGGCCGTCCCCGACCACGGCGGCGTCCGCCAGGGCCGCCAGCTCCTCGCACATGGCGTCATAGATCGACTCGTGGACATAGACCCGCTTCATGGCGATGCAGACCTGCCCGCTGTTCTGGAAGGCGCCCTGGAAGATCTTTGGGGCGGCGGTCTTGGGGTCCACGTCTCCCAGCACGATGCCGGCGTCGTTGCCGCCCAGCTCCAGGGTGATGCGCTTGAGGGTCTCGGCGGCGCCGGCCATGACCCGGCGGCCCGTGGCGGTGGAGCCGGTGAACGAGATCTTGCGCACGTCCGGATGTTTGGTCAGCTCGCCGCCCAGGTCATTGGCGTCGGCGATGATGTTCAGCACCCCGGCGGGCAGGATGTCCTTGATCAGCTCGCCCAGGCGCAGGGTCGACAGGGGGGTGGTGGCCGCGGGCTTGAGCACCACGGTGTTGCCGGCCAGCAGGGCGGCGGGAACCTTGAAGGCCATCAGGATCAAGGGGAAGTTCCAGGGCACGATGGCCCCGATCACGCCCAGGGGCCGGCGACGGGCCTCGACCTTGCGGCCCTCGCTGTCGTCGATGACCTTGGCCGGCAGGTCCAGGCTGGTGAAATAGCGGAAGAAGGCGGCGGCGCCATAGACCTCGCCGGTGGCGTCGGCGATGGGCTTGCCCTGTTCCTGGGTCAAAAGGCGGGCGAGCTCGCCGGCATTGGCCTCGATCACGCCGGCTATGGCGTTCAGGGCGGCCTTGCGGGTCTCGACCGAGGTGCGGCTCCAGGCCGGGAAGGCGGCCTTGGCGGCGGCGACGGCCTTGTCCAGCTGGGCCTTGGAGGCGCGGGGGCAGATCCGCAGCACCGCTTCGGTGGCCGGATTGATCACCTCCATGGTCAGGTCGCCGTCTTCCAGGCGTCCGTCGATGAGCAGCTTCAGATCGGTCACGGTCATTCCTCCGAGGGTCTTGTTTGGCGACACCCTGGAGCGGTGAATGGCGCCGGGCAAGGGGGTGACGAAGGGGCAGCCGTTACGGAAACCGCACCTGCCGTGGCGGCCGCGTTACAGCCGCGCCATTGTTCCGGCCAGATATGGGTCTAGGGTGATTGTCAGTCTCGGAGAGAACCCATGTCGATCGAGCGCTTTCCCATCGCCGCGACCCTTGCCGTCCTGGCGCTGCTGACGAGCCCGGCCGCGGTTCTGGCCGCGGAGGCGGCGCCTGTGGACGCTGACACGCCCGTGGCGACGGGAAAGGGTCAGTCCGCGCCCCCGGTCACCCCCCAGACCGAAATCCAGACCGCCGACGACAGCCTGGTCTCCTCCGAGGAGGACGGCAAACCCGACCGCAAGCCCCACGGCTTCATCAGCGCCGGGGTCGGCGCCCACGGCTACCGCGAGGTGGCCGGCGCCGTGACCCTGCCGGTCGGCGAGACTGGCCAGGTGACCATTGCTATCGACGACGCCCACATCGACGGGCGTAAGCGGTAACGGCCCCCTTTGTTGGGATTACTGCAAAGCGCCCGCGCGTCCTTCGACTCGTCGCTCCGCGCCGGCTCAGGATGACGTAGTTCTATTATTTTCAATGTATTACGTCATCCTGAGCCGCGCTCGTAAGAGCGCGAGTCGAAGAACGCACGACTAACGCGGTGGGTCCCCAGAGGGAGAAGATCAAAAGCAATCAGCCCAGACCGCGATGCGATCTGGGCTGACCCCCAAAGCAATGGGCGCGGTGATCCGGCCTGGTCCTAGAGGACCTCGAATAGGCCGGCCGCGCCCATGCCGCCGCCGATGCACATGGTCACCACGGCGAGCTTGGCGCCGCGGCGCTTGCCTTCCATCAGGACGTGGCCGGTGCAGCGGGCGCCGGTCATGCCATAGGGGTGGCCGATGGCGATGGAGCCGCCATTGACGTTGTACTTCGCCGGGTCGATGCCCAGGGTGTCGCGGGAATAGAGGCACTGGGAGGCGAAGGCCTCGTTCAGTTCCCACAGGTCGATGTCATCGACCTTCAGGCCGTGGCGTTCCAGGAGGCGCGGAACGGCGAACACCGGGCCGATGCCCATCTCGTCCGGGGTGCAGCCGGCGACGGCGAAGCCCTTGAACAGGCCCAGGGGGGTCAGGCCGCGCTTTTCGGCTTCCTTGGCTTCCATCAGCACCACCGCGGCGGAGCCGTCGGACAGCTGGGAGGCGTTGCCGGCGGTGACGAACTTGCCCGGGCCACGGACGGGCTGCAGGCCTTGCAGGCCTTCCAGGGTGGTTTCCGGACGGTTGCACTCGTCGCGGTCGACCACATAGTCCACCAGGCTTTCCTCGCCGGTGGCCTTGTCGACCTTCTTCATCTGCACGGCGAGGGGAACGATCTCGTCCTTGTAGATGCCGGCGGCTTGACCGGCGGCCATGCGGCGCTGGGATTCCAGGGCGTATTCGTCCTGGGCCTCACGGCTGATCTGGTAGCGCTCGGCCACGTTGTCGGCGGTTTCGATCATGGCCATCCACAGGTCGGGACGGATCCGCATCAGCTTGTCTTCGGTGAAGCGGTAGGTGTTCATGTGCCCGCCCATCTGCACCAGCGAGATCGACTCGACCCCGCCGCCGATGGCCACGGTGGCGCCTTCGTTCTTGATGTAGTGCGAGGCGGTGGCGATGGCCTGCAGGCCCGAGGAGCAGAAACGGTTGATGGTGGTGCCCGAGGTGGTCACCGGGCAACCGGCCCACATGGCGGCGTTGCGGGCAACATTGTGGCCGGTGGCGCCTTCGGGCTGGGCGGAGCCCAGGACCACGTCCTCGACCTCGGTCGGATCGATGCCGGCCCGCGCGATGGCGTGCTGGATGGCGTGGCCGGCCATGGTCGCGCCATGGGTATTGTTGAACCCACCGCGAATGGACTTGGCCAGTCCGGTCCGGGCATAGGATACGACGACGACATCGCGCATGGCGTTTGCTTCCCTTAACGTCAAACAATGGTTTGAATTCCCGCGCACCCTAGGGGAGAGGCTGCCGTTACGCTAGCCCAGCTTTTGGGGCGAAAGACTGTTTTGAGTTTGGGTCACGCCGGCGCCACAGGGGCCCGGGCGCAGGGCCATAGGCGAGTGTTCATGAGCGATCTGCGCATCACCATCGGCGACGAGATCTTTTTCGCGGCCTTCGAGGGGCGGGCCGCGCCCCTGACCTGCGCGCGGTTCCGGGCCCTGCTGCCCTATGCCGAACGGATCATCCATGTGCGCTGGAGCGGGGAGGCCTGTTGGATACCCATGGGAAATCGGGATCTGGAGCTGGGCCCGGAAAACGCCACCAGCTATCCGGCGCCCGGACAGATGATCCTCTATCCCGGCGGGATCAGCGAGACGGAGATCCTGATCGCCTATGGCCCGACCCGGTTCGCCAGCAAGGCCGGCCAGCTGGCTGGAAACCATTTTCTGACGATCCGGGATGGTCTTGAGCGCCTGGCGAAAGTGGGCCGCGAGGTGCTCTGGCAAGGGGCGCGGCCCATCCGAATCGAACAGGTCTGAGGCGCGATTTCCGTTCACGGCATGACTCCCTTCCTGTCTCATCTCTTGACCTGGACCATCGCCGGGGCGGCGACGGCCGGGGTGATCACCCGCCCCTTCCGCTGGCCCGAGGCGGTCTGGGCCCTGGGCGGGGCGTTTCTGCTGGTTGGTCTTGGCCTGCTGCCCCTGGCGGACGGGCTGCGGGCGGTGGGTAAGGGGACGGACGTCTATCTGTTCCTGGTGGGCATGATGCTGCTGTCGGAGACCGCCCGGCGGGAAGGTCTGTTCGACGTGGCGGCGGCCCGGGCTGTGAACCTGGCGGGGGGCTCCAGCGGGCGACTGTTCCTGCTCATCTACGGGGTGGGAACCCTGGTCACCGTGTTCCTGTCCAACGACGCGACAGCCGTGGTGCTGACCCCGGCGGTCTATGCCGCCGCCAGGCACGCCAAGGCCGATCCCCTGCCGCACCTGTTCGCCTGCGCCCTGATCGCCAACGCCGCCAGCTTCGTCCTGCCCATCTCCAACCCGGCCAATCTGGTGCTCTATGGGGATCACCTGCCGCCCCTGATCGACTGGCTGAAGCGCTTCGCACCGCCCTCGCTCCTGGCCGTCGGGGTCACCTTCGCCGCCCTGCGCTGGGCCGAGCGCAGGAGCCTGAGCGGCGCCTGCGCCAGCGGCGTGGAGCAGCCCCGGCTGTCGGCGGGAGGCTGGAGCGTGCTCGTGGGGATCGGCGTCACCGCCGGGGCCTTGCTGACTGTTTCCGCCCTGGGGCGGCCCCTGGGCCTGGCCACCTTCATCCTGGGCGCCTTGACCACTTTTGCGGTGCTGGTCCGGGGGCGGAGCTCGCCCTGGCCGATTCTGAGGGGTGTGTCCTGGGGCGTGTTGCCCCTGGTGGCCGGATTGTTTGTGCTGGTGGAGGCCCTGGGACATAGCGGCGTGATCGCGGCCCTGGCCGACGCCCTGCGCCACGCCGCGGCAGTCTCGCCAACCGGGGCGGGCGCCTGGGCGGGAGGACTGGTGGCCGTGTCCGGCAACCTGATGAACAATCTGCCCGCCGGCCTGGTGGCCAGCGCCACCCTGAACCAGGCCCATGCCCCGGGGGTGGTGGTCGACGCCATGCTGATCGGTGTGGACCTGGGGCCGAACCTGTCGATCACCGGCTCCCTGGCCACGATCCTGTGGCTGGCGGCGATCCGCCGGGAGGGGGAGGCGGTCGGGTTCTGGCGCTTCTTCAAGGTCGGTGTGGTGGTCATGCCCCCGGCCCTGATCGCGTCCCTGGGGGCCCGGCTGTGGCTGGGCTGAACCGGGCGGACATGCTCTATTCGCGGACTTAAGGCGAGACTCCAGAGCATGCCCCAGATCGGCCCCCTGAAACTGAAGCTGCAACTGTTCTGCGGACGGGACACGGCCTTTGGCCCGGGCAAGGCGGACCTGTTGGACGCCATCGACAAGGAAGGCTCGATCTCCGGCGCCGGCCGGGCCATGGGCATGAGCTATCGGCGCACCTGGCTGTTGGTCGACACCATGAACCGCTGCTGGGCCGAGCCCCTGGTGGAGGCCATTCCCGGTGGCGGGGCCCAGAAGGGCGCGCGCCTGACCGCGTGTGGCCGCAGGGTGCTGACCGCCTTTCGCGCCCTGGAAAACGATCTGGCCGCCGCCGCCAAGGGCGCGCCCCTGGATATTCTGACGGGCCACTTGCTGCCGCAGCCTCGGGCCTCGCAGCACGAGCCGCCGCCGGATGAGTGAGGCCGCGCCTAAGGCGCGGGGCACCCCGGCTTGGGCAGGGAAAACCTTGGGTCGGTGACGAAGCCCTGGTCGGTCAGGCTGTTCAGGAAGGCGGTCAGATCGGTCAGGTCCGTGTCCTTGAGCATGACGCCGTGACGGCGGATGGCCTCGCCCAGGGTCGGCGCCGAGCCGTCGTGCAGATAGGGGGCGCTGAGGGCGACATTGCGCAGGCTGGGGGTGCGGAAACGGCCCGCGTCGGCCGGATCGCCGGTGATGTCCTTCAGGCCCTGGTCGGGGCGGTCCGAGACCGGCTCAATGCGATGAAAGGCCGCCAGTGATCCCGTGGGCGCCCCGGCGGCGTCGGTGAACAGGGACCCGGCGTGGCAGGACGCGCAATCCTGCCCAGGACCATAGAACAGGGCCATGCCCTGCTGGGCCGAGGCGGACAGGGCGGCCCTGTCACCGCGCCGATAGCGATCGAAGGGGGCGTCGCGGGAGATCAGGGTTCGTTCGAAGGCGGCCAGGGCCTTGGCGATGGTGGTCAGTTCGATCCGCCCGCCCCCGTCCGGGAAGGCCTGGGCGAACAGGCGACGATAGCAGGGATCGGCGCCCAGCCGCCCGGCCAGAACCTTGCCCTGTTCGGTCAGGCCCATCTCCACCGGATGATTCCCGGTCAGGGGGACGATCGACTGGCGCTCCAGGCTGCCGATCCTGGGATCGCCCCAGGTCAGGGCGCCGAAATAGCCGACATTGGCCAGGGTCATGGGGTTGCGCCGGCCCGGCTCCCCATTGACCCCGGGGTGAGCGGCGTTGCCGTCGCTGAAACCCCGGCGCTGCTCATGGCAGGTGGCGCAGGCCATGGTTCCGTCGATGGACAGGTCCGCATCGTAGAAGAGGCGCCGACCCAGGGCGACCTTGGCCGGGCTCATGGGGTTGTCCGCCGGAACCGGCGGCGGCGCGACGCCGGGGGGCAGGCCCCAGTCGAACACGGGGCCGGCCGCGCACAGGCCGATCAGGGCCAATAGGGCCAGGCCAAGACGCCAGGGAGCGCCCATCTTGCTGGGCTTAATCGCCAACGGGACGGGGCGTGACCAGGACCGCCAGGGTGGGGCCGGCATTGGCGGAGATCTGCAGCACATAGAGCCCCGGCGCCAGGTCGAAATCCACGATCTTGCGGATGCCCGAGCAGTCCGGCCCATGGCCGTGACCGGTGGAGACCAGGGCCTTGCCGTCCTTCAGCAGGTCGATCCAGGCGCCGCCGTCCAGGGCGATGCGATAGGACCCCGCTCTATCGATAGTCAGGCTGGCCAGGCCCCCGTGGCTGACCGAGCCCCCGGGCTTTTCCGGCTGGGCGAGGTAGGTCACCCGCGGTGTCGGGGTGAGGGTCAGGGTGACCGCCTGGCCGGGGACCAGGGACGCCCGGGGCAGATCCGCCGGCCCCTTGGCGGCGGCCAGATCGGACTTGTGCGCCCAGGCGGAGAATTCCGGTGGCAGGGCCTTGTCGCCGGTCGCGCAGACCGGGGCGGGCGTCGGCGTCTGAGCCTGCGCTCCACTGGACAGGGCCGCGCCGAGGGCCAAGGCCGCCAGGCCCAGCCTGAAATAGAACCCCCTGGCCACCGGCTTCTCCATTCCCTGAAACGCTGTATATGGACATATATAGTGAGTCGATCGGTCGCAAGGCCGAGTTGATCGGGGGGATTTCCAATGCGTCTCGTCACCGCGCTGTTCGCCGCCGCGTCCGCCCTGGCCTATGCCGCCCCGGCCCTGGCCGCCGACCCGCAAGGCCTCGCGACCCAGCCGCCGGCCAACCAGGCCTTCGGGCTTGGGGAGATCACCGTCACCGCGCCGAAAAGCCAGGGTGTCATTATCGACGCCACGACCCTGTCCTCGGAAGCGATCTACGCCTTCAATCGTCCGAGCCTGGATGATGCGGCCAACCTGATCCCGGGGGTGTCCTCGGCCAACACCGGCGGCTCGCGCAATGAGCGGGTGATCTATGTGCGCGGCTTCAACCGCTTCCAGGTTCCGCTATTGGTGGATGGCGTCCGGGTGTTCCTGCCCGCCGACAACCGCCTGGACTATGGCCGGTTCCTGACCCCCGACATCGCCGAGATCCAGGTGGCCAAGGGCTACGCCTCGGTGCTGGACGGACCGGATGGCATGGGCGGCGCCGTCAATCTGGTGACCCGCAAGCCCACCAAGGAGATCGAGGCCGAGGCCCGGGCTACCCTCAGCCTCGGACGGGACGCGGAATATGCCGGCTATAACGTCTTTGGCCTGGTGGGGACCAAGCGCGACCAATGGTATGGCCAGGTCAGCTACGCCCGCAATGTCCAGGACCACACCGACCTGCCCGGCGACTTCACCCCCACCCCCACCGAGAACGGGGGCCACCGGGACCTGTCGCGGACCGAGGATTGGCGGGTCAATGTCAAGGCCGGCTACACCCCCAACGCCACCGACGAATATTCCATCAGCTACACCCGCCAGGAAGGCTCCAAGCGCGCGCCCCTGAGCACCACCGATTCCCTGGGGACGCAGAAGTTCTGGACCTGGCCCTATTGGAACCTGGACAGCCTCTATTTCCTGTCCAGCACGGCCATCGGCGATCGCCTGACCCTGAAGACCAAGCTCTATCGCAACACCTTCGACAACCTCCTGCGGTCCTTCGACAACCGCAATGAGAACACCCAGACCCTAGGGCGGGCCTTCAACAGCTACTATGCCGACAACGCCTATGGCGCCTCGGCCCGGCTGGACTGGCGCGCCACGGACGCCGACACCCTGGGCCTGGCCTTCAACTATCGCCGCGACACCCATGTGGAATGGCAGCAGAGCTTTCCCAGCAAGGTCACCGAGCCGCACCAGACCTCCATCGAGGACACCTACAGCCTGGCCCTGGAGAACCGTCTGGACCTGACCCGGACCCTGACCTTCACGGTGGGCGCCAGCTATGACTGGCGCAACCTGAACCAGGCGGAGGACTACGCCAGCGGCGCCTATATCCATTATCCGTTGAAGGACAGCGACGCCTTCGGCGGCCAGGGCAAGCTGAGCTGGCGGCCGGACGAGCTGAGCGAGGTTCACCTCAGCGTCTCGTCCCGGACGCGGTTTCCCACCCTGTTCGAGCGGTTCAGCACCCGCTTTGGCGGCGCGCTCTCCAATCCGGGCCTGAAGCCCGAGCGGGCCACCAATACCGAGATCGGCGGCTCGCACCGGTTCGGCGCGATCCAGGCCGAGGGGGCGGTGTTCTATTCCCACCTGGACGACGTGATCGTCTCCTTCCCGCTGCTCTACACCAGCTGCACGGCGCCCAATGTCTGCACCACCACCTCGGTGAGCCAGAGCCGCAACCTGGGGCATGGGGACTATTACGGGGCGGAGCTGTCCCTCTCGATGCGGGTCAATTCAGCGCTGAATGTCGGGGGCAACTATACCTATATCCACCGGGATCTGCGCGATCCGACCAACGCGGCCTTCCACCCCACCGACCTGCCCACGCACAAGGGGTTCATCTATGCGGAGTGGTCGCCCCTGGCCAAGCTGCACGTCCTGCCCAACCTGGACCTGGCCTCCGAGCGCTGGACGGTGAACAGCGCCGGCACGCGCTATTATCGCACCGGCGCCTACGCCCAGGCCAATCTGCGGGTGGATTACGAGCTGGCCAAGGGGGTGGAGATCGGGGTCGGCGGCCGCAACCTGTTCGACGCCAGCTACCAGTTGGTGGACGGCTTCCCAGAGCCTGGCCGCAGTTTCTTCGTCAGCCTGCGGGCCCGCTACTGAGGCGCCGCCTTACCCTCCGTTACGCTTGACGGCCCTCCAGACCGCGCGCCTGATGTGACTAAACAACGATCAGGGAAACGTTCGGATGGACCACGCCTATGACCTCGTCATCCGTGGCGGGACGGTGTTTGACGGCTCCGGCGCGCCGGGCTTCGAGGCCGATGTGGCGGTCCGGGACGGGCTGATCGCCGCCGTCGGCAAGGTCGCCGGACGGGGGGCGGAGGAGATCGACGCTCGGGGCCGGATCGTCACCCCCGGCTTCGTCGATGTGCACACCCACTATGACGGCCAGGCCACCTGGGACCAGAGGATGCAGCCCTCGTCCTGGCACGGCGTCACCACGGTGGTGATGGGCAATTGCGGGGTCGGCTTCGCCCCCTGCTCGCCGGAGGATCACGATACCCTGGTGCGGCTGATGGAGGGGGTGGAGGACATTCCCTTCCCAGTGCTCAGCCAGGGCCTGCCCTGGAACTGGACCAGCTACCCCGACTACCTGGACGCCCTGGCGGGGCGGCGCTTCGACGTGGATATCGGCTCGCAACTGCCCCACGCGGCCCTGCGGGTGCATGTGATGGGCCAGCGCGGCGCAGACCGCGAGCCGGCCACCCCCGCCGATATCGCCGCCATGGCCGCCATGGCCAAACGGGCGGTGGAGGCCGGCGCCCTGGGCTTCTCCACCTCCCGCACCCTCAATCACCGCACCAGCGACGGCAAGCCGACCCCAACCCTGACGGCGGGGGAGGATGAACTGACCGGCATCGCCATGGGCCTGAAGGCGGCGGGGCGTGGGGTCCTGCAGGTGGTGTCGGACTTCGCCAATCCCGAGGCCGAGTTCGCCATGCTGCGGCGGATCGTCGAGGCCTCGGGCCGGCCCCTGTCCTTCAGCCTGGTGCAGAGCCCGATCCAGCCGGACAGCTACAAGATCCTGCTGGCCGCCCTCGATGACGCCGTGGCCGCCGGCCTGCCGATGAAGGCCCAGGTGGCGCCCCGGCCCGTGGGCGTGCTGCTGGGCTTCGAGCTGACCCTGAACCCGTTCAGCTTCCATCCCACCTATCGCGTCCTGGCCGACCTGCCCCTGGCGGAGCGGGCGGCGCGGCTGGCCGATCCGCAGGCGCGCGCGGCGCTATTGTCGGAAAACCCGGACCATCCGGTGCGCAACCTGGTCTCCAACTGGGACCGGATGCACCTGATGGACAGTGACAGTCCCGACTATGAGCCGACCCCTGACAGCACTGTTGGCGCCCGGGCCGCCGCCCTTGGGGTCGCTCCCGAGGCCGTGACCCTGGACCACATGCTGAAGAACGGCGGGCGGGCCATGCTCTATGCGCCCTTCCTCAACTATGCCGAGGGATCCATCGATCCAGCCTACAGGATGCTCACCCATCCCCAGACCGTGCCTGGTCTGTCGGACGGCGGCGCTCATGTGGGCATGATCTGCGACGGCAGCTTCCCGACCTCGCTCCTGACCCATTGGACCCGGGACCGCACCCGGGGGCCGAAGCTGGCCCTGGAGACGGCGGTGAGGATGCAGACCGCCGACACCGCCTCCATTGTCGGCCTGTTCGACCGTGGCCGGATCGTCCCGGGCTTACGGGCGGACCTGAACGTGATCGATTACGACCACCTGACCCTGCGGGCGCCGCAGGTGGCCTATGACCTGCCGGCGGGCGGGCGGCGCCTGATCCAGCGGGCGGACGGCTATGTGGCCACCATCGTCGCCGGCCAGGTCACCTATCGCGGCGGCGAGCCCACCGACGCCCTGCCGGGGCGCCTGCTGCGCGGGGCTCGCGCCGCCCCCGTCGCGGTGGCGGCGCAGTAGGGGGCGAGCCCCCTACCAGATGCGGACCCGCTGCTCCGGCGGCACATACATCGGATCGCCGGGCTTGATCCCGAAGGCGTCATACCAGGCGTCCACATTGCGCACCGTTCCCGCCGCCCGATAATGGGCCGGGGAATGGGGATCGGAGACGAGTTGCTGGCGCAGCGCGTCCTCGCGGGTCTTTTGACGCCAGACCTGGGCGAAGCCCAGCAGCACCCTCTGGTCCCCGGTCAGGCCGTCGATCACCGGGGCTGGTCTGCCGTGCAGGGAGGCGTGATAGGCGTCCAGGGCCAAGAGCACCCCGCCCAGGTCGGCGATGTTCTCACCCATGGTCAGGTCGCCGCGGATGTGGGCGCCGGAGGCGGGCTCGAAGGCGGAATACTGCGCGCTCAGGCGGGCGGTCTGGGCCTTGAACTTGGTTGCGTCTTCCGGGGTCCACCAGTCGGCCAGGGCGCCGTCGCCATTGAACTTGCGGCCCTGGTCGTCGAAGCCGTGGGTCATCTCGTGGCCGATCACCGCCCCGATGGCCCCATAGTTGATCGCCGGATCGGCGGTGGGGTCGAAGAAGGGCGGCTGCAGGATCGCGGCGGGGAAGACGATCTCGTTATTGGTGGGGTTGTAGTAGGCGTTGACCGTCTGGGGGGTCATGTCCCACTCCATCTTGTCCACCGGATCGTTCAGCCGGTGAACCAGGCGCGCCCATTCATAGGCCGAACTGCGTTCGGCGTCCCCATAGAGGTCGTCGGCGGTGATGGTCAGGGGACTGTAGTCCCGCCACTTGTCCGGATAGCCGATCTTGACCGTGAACTTGGACAGCTTCTCCAGGGCCTTGGCCTTGGTGTCCGGGCTCATCCAGGTCAGCCGTTCGATCCGGCCGTGCAGGGCGGTCTTCAGGTCGCCCACCAGGGCGTCCATCTGGGCCTTGGCCTGGGGCGTGAAATACTGGGCCACATAGAGCCGACCGATGGATTCGCCCAGGGCGCCCTCGACGAAGCCCACCCCGCGCTTCCACCGGGGACGGATCTGGGGCTGGCCGCTGAGGGTCTTGTTGCGAAAATCGAACCGGGCCGTAACGAAGCGCTCCGACAGGTAGGGGGCGGCGGCGTCGGCGACATGGAAGGCCTGCCAGGCCTTCAGGGTCTCGATCGGCGCCTTGGCGAACAGGTCCGCCACCTTGGGGAAGGCGGTGTTGGAGGCCAGGATCACCCGGTCGGCGCCCTTGAGATCGGCGCTCGCCAGATAGGCATTGAAGTCAAAACCGGGAGCGAACTTTTCGAGCTCGGCAACGGTCATGGGATTATAGGTCTTGTCGGCGTCCCGCTGCTCTTCCTTGGTCCAGCTGACCTTGGCGATCTCGGTTTCCAGATCGACAATGGCTTTCGCTTGAGCCTCCGCGTCGGCCCAGCCGATCTGGCCCAGCATCTTGGCCACATAGGCCTGGAAGGCCTTTTTCTTCTCGGCGAATTTGGGCTCCAGATAGTAGTCCCGATCCGGCAGGCTCAGGCCCGAGGTGTCCAGATAGACGGCGTAGCGGGTCGGCGCCTTTTCGTCGGCCTGGATGGCCACGTCGAACATGGCGCTCTGGAAACTCTTGGGCGCCTTGCCCATCAGGGCGGCGACGTCCTGGTGGGTCTTCTCGGCGCGGATCGCGTCCAGGTCGGCGCTCAGGGGTTTGGCGTCGAGGGCCTCGATGCGGGCCTGGTCCATGAAGGCGCGATAGGCGGCCCCGATCTTGGCCGCGTCGGGGTCGCTGGACTGGCCCGCCGCGGCGGCCTCGATGATAAGCCGCGTGCGGTTTTCCGACAGGATGGCGAGCTTGTCGAAATTGCCGAACCGCGCCCGGTCCGGCGGGATCTCGGCTTGATCCTCCCAGCGGCCGTTGGCGTAGCGATAGAAGTCCGCGCCGGGGGAGACGCTGGTGTCCTCGCCGGTGATGTCATAGCCCCAGGTCCCGTAGTGCGGGGTGGCCACCGCCGCCGGGTCCAGCGGGGGAACCTCGCCTGATAGGGCGGGGCCGGCCAGGGCCGGATTGAAAAGGGTGAGCGCGGCCGCCGCGCAGCTGACGAAGAACAGGGATTTCACGGTGGTTTTTGCCCCAAAGTATCCGAACCATGGGGACGCCCTCGCCCCCCGGTCACATTTTGGATAATCTCTTCCCCCGGGGTTTAGGCCAAATCAAGGCGACTTGCACCTATCGGCCTGGGGTTTCATATCCCAGGCCATGATCCGACTGTTCGCCGCCATCCCGATCGGGCCCGAGCTGGGCCAGGGGCTTGCCCGCCGCCAGACCGGCATTGACGGCGCTCGCTGGAGCCCCCTGGAAAACCTGCACATCACCCTACGCTTCTTCGGCGAGGTGGCCGAGGTGGTGGCCGAGGACCTCGATTTGGAATTGTCCAAGCTCGGAGGCGAGGCCTTCGACCTGACCCTGGAGGGCGCCGGGGCCTTCGGCGAGGGACCGGACATCCATGCCGTGTGGGCGGGGGTGACCGAAAACGCGCCGCTGCGGCGGCTGGCCCAGGCCTGCGAGGGCGCCGCCCGCCGGGCGGGACTGAAGGCCGACGCCCGGGCCTATCGCCCCCATGTGACCCTGGCCTATCTGCGCCGGCCCGATCCCCTGGCGGTGGCGGCCTGGATCCAGGCCAACAATCTGCTGCGCTCCCCGACCTTTTCAGTCACGGGCTTCGCGCTCTATTCCAGCTGGAGCACCAAGGCCGGCTCCCGCTACGTGGTCGAGCGGCATTATCCCCTGGGCTGATCCCTTGGGCTGAAGGGGCGGGCCCTGGCCGCGGCGTCGGGTCACGCTAGGCTTAACCGTGTCTAAACGCTGATCGGCCATGATGGGGGCATGATCGCCGTCGTCCTCGCCGCCATTCTGGGGTCGACCTCGGGGCTTTTCGTAAAAAGCCCCGCGCTTGCGCTCGCCCTGTCGCTGACCTTCAGCGGCGTTGCTCAGTATTCCATGATCCTGCTCTGCTGCCTTCTGGCACGAGACGAGTCAAATCAGGCCCTGGTGGACGCCATTCAAGGGGTGGTCGGCGATCGTCTTATCGCGCTGCTGCCGACCCTCGCCGCCGCCGGCTGCGCCACCGTGGTGGCGGCCATCATGCTGGCCATGAGCCGTCGGGAGAAGGAGGGTGAGTTCTGGCTGCCGGGGCTCAGCCCCGCAAAGGATGTCCGCGACCGCCGCCGCCATCTGCGGCCCGCGGCTCAGGTCGAAGAGCGCCCGATCCACGCCCGCGCCGAGAGCCGGATCGACAAGATCATGCGGATGTAGGGGGCTCCAGCAGGGCCCTCAACCGCGCCTCCAGGGCAGCGGCGTCCTTCAGATCGCACTCCCAGATCACTTCCACCCGCCACCCCAGGGCCTCCAGACGGGTGCGGTTTTCGATGTCCCGGGCGCGGTTGCGGCCGACCTTGGCCAGCCAGTAGTCGCGATTGGCCTTGGGGATCCGGGCGCCTCTGGCGCAGTCATGCCCATGCCAGAAGCAGCCATGGACGAAGATCACCAGCCGCCGCCCGGGCAGGACGATGTCCGGCGCCCCGGGCAGGTCCCGCCGATGCAGGCGGTAGCGGGCTCCCAGGCGCCAGAGCGTCCGGCGCACCGTCAGCTCTGGGCCGGTGTTCTTGCCCTTGACCCTGGCCATTACCGCCGACCGTTTGGCCGGCGGATAGACGTCCGTGGTCACAGCCCGTCGAACAGGGCCGTGGACAGGTAGCGCTCGGCGAAGCTTGGGATGATGGCGACGATGGTCTTGCCGGCCCAGGTGTCCAGGCTGGCCAGGCGGAAGGCCGCCGAGAGCGCGGCGCCGGAGGAGATCCCCACCGGAATGCCCTCGACCCGGGCGGCCTTGCGGGCCATGGCGAAGCTTTCCTCGTTGTTCACGGTCATGATCTGGTCGATCACGTCGCGATCGACATTGCCGGGCACGAAGCCGGCGCCGATGCCCTGGATCTTGTGCGGCCCGGCCTGACCGCCGGACAGCACCGGGGAGGCTTCGGGCTCGAGGGCGATCATCTGGATCGAGGGTTTGCGGGCCTTCAGCACCTGGCCGATGCCGCTGATGGTGCCGCCGGTGCCGACGCCGGAGACCACCGCATCGACCTTGCCGTCTGTGTCGTTCCAGATCTCCTCGGCGGTGGATACCCGGTGGACCAGGGGGTTGGCGGCGTTCTCGAACTGTTGCGGCATGACCGAGCCGGGGATTTCGGCCAGCAGTTCCTGGGCCCGGGCCACGGCGCCGCGCATGCCCTTCTCGGCGGCGGTCAGCTCCAGGCGGGCGCCCAGCAGGATCAGCATCTTGCGACGCTCGATGGACATGCTTTCCGGCATGACCAGGATCAGGGGATAGCCCTTGGCCGCCGCGACGAAAGCCAGGGCGATGCCGGTATTGCCGCTGGTGGGCTCAATGATGGTGGAGCCGTGCTTCAGCAGTCCCTGGGCCTCCAGGGCCTCGATCATCGAGGCGCCGATGCGGTCCTTGACGCTGGACAGGGGATTGAAGAACTCCAGCTTGGCCAGGACCTCGGCCTTGGGCTTCAGTTCCGCTGACAGGCGCGGCAGGCGCACCAGGGGGGTGTCGCCGATGGTGTCGATGATGCTGTCGTAGATCTTGCCGCGTCCGGCGCGCTTGAAGCGGGCGGCGTCGTAGCCGGGGATAGCCGTAATGGTCATGGCGGGGTCTCTAGGTTGCAGGCCAGCGTTCCGCGGCACTCTAAGCGCGGATATACGCCTCTGACAGCATTAGAAATAATGTAAATCTATTCAGCCGCCCGGGCGATCCGGCCTCGGGCGCAGAGGGGCTCTAGCAGTTGCTGGGCCAGGAAACGCACCACCGGGGCCGCGACTCCGTCGCCGATCACCCTGAAACCGGCGGTGGCGCCGGGGGGCAGGGCATAGTCCTCGGCCAAGCCCATCAGCCGCGCGCCCTCCCGTGGGGAGATCAGCCGCGAACGGATGTCGCCGCCCTCGGCCACCAGCAGCAACTGCCGCGAGGAGCCGCCGCCAGGGGTTCTCAGGCAGCCCGCCAGGCCGTCCAGTCGCAGTTCGGCCCGTTGAACCTTGACCCCGTCCTCGACGCGGATGCGCCGGAACGCCGCCGCCACCACTCGCGCGCCGCCCGCCGCCGCCTCGTCTAGCCGGGTGCGGTGCTGAGGGCTGAGCAGGGCCAGGAGGGCGCGGGTCTGGTCCGGGGTGCGCCAGGCCACCGCGTGGTCGGGCTCCAGTAAATCCGCAAGGCGGGTGTTTCGCGTCGCCGGCGTTCCCAGCCGCCACCAGCGCCAGCGCGGAGCGAGGTCCTGAGGCAGGCGGTCGTGGGCCTGGCGGACCGCGGCGCCGTGGCCAAAGCCGGGTTCGGGACCCGCCAGATCCGGCGCGGGGGTCTTGGCGGCGATGATGAACACCCGGGGGCGGGACTGGGGGGTGAAGTGGGCCGCGTCCAGTTCCATCGCGCCAAAATCATAGCCCCGTTCGGCCAGGGCCCCGCACAGGGCGGTGAAGTCCGCCCCGCCCTTGGAGGATAAAAGTCCTCCGACGTTCTCCAGCACCACCACGCCCGGCGCCCGCCCGGCCCGGTCCAGGGCCTCGATCAATCGCCAAAAGCCCCAGAAGGCCGAGGAGCGCCCGCCGCCCAAGCCCGCCCGGGACCCGGCCAGACTGAAATCCTGGCAGGGCGACGAGGCCCAGGCCAGATCGCCGCCGCCGGGCAGGTCGCTTGGCTCCACGGCCCAGACATCTCCCAGGCGCAGGTGATCACCGCCCCAGTTGGCGCGATAGGTCGCGGCCTTGAGGGGATCGAAGTCGTTGGCGAACAGGCAGGTCCATGCGTCGCCGAGCCCCGCACGGGCCATGCCGCCGCCGGCGAAGAACTCATAGAAGCGGAAGGGCGCGCCTCGACTCATGAACCCAGCCTAACCCGATTTGCGCCGGGCGCGATTCAGGTCGTGGCGGGCGGGTCCGTCTTGGTCTCGTCGCGGGCCTGGAGCAGGGCGCCAATCCGCCCGCACAGCTCTCCCGACTGATAGGGTTTGGTGATCACGGGCACCCCCAGCTGTTCCGCTCCGCCCAGGGTGTCGCTGTAGCCCGTGGCCAGCAGGATCGGGATGCGTGGAAAGCTGCGCTTGATCTCCCGCGCCAGGTCCAGGCCCGTCATGCCGCCGGGCATGACCACGTCGGAGAACACCAGATCGATGGATTCACCCCGGCGCAGCAGGTCCAGGGCCACCTGGGCGCGATAGGCCAGTTTCACGCCGAAACCGTGGCTGTCGAGCATGGAGGCGGCGACTTCGGCCACGTCGATATCATCCTCGACGATCAGGATGACGCCGCCATCGCTGTCGGACTTGCCGGGACCAACCGAAGATTCGCGCAGGGCCGGCAGATAGATACGGATGGTCGCGCCTTTGCCGGGGGCGCTCTCGATGTCCACCGCGCCCTTGGCCTGGTGGGCGAACCCGTGAACCTGACTGAGCCCCAGGCCCGTGCCCACCCCAACCTCCTTGGTGCTGAAGAACGGATCGAACACCCGGGGCAGGATGTCCAGGGGGATGCCGGGACCATCGTCGGCCACCTCGATCATCAGATAGTCGCCCTCCAGGCCCAGGCGGGGGTCGTGCAGGGTCCGGTTCGCGGCGGAGAAACACAGGCGCCCCCCCTGAGGCATGGCGTCCCCGGCGTTGATCGCGAGATTGAGCAGGGCCAGCTCCAATTCCCCCGAATCAACGCGCACCGGCCACAGACCCTCGGGGATATCGGTCTCCACGGCGATTCGGTTCCTCAGGGAGCCGCCCAGAAGGTTGATCATGTCCGGCAAGCCGTGGCTGGGCTCGAAGCGGTCCGCATGCAGCATCTGGCGCCCGGAAAAAGTCAGAAGCTGGCGGGTGAGCTTGGTGGCCCGCCGGGCCGCTTCGGAGGCCCGATCGAGTTTGGAGGCACGGGTGGCGTCGTCCGCGACGCCGCGCCGAACCATGTCCAGATTGCCCAGGATCACGGTCAGAAGGTTGTTGAAGTGGTGAGCGACCCCGCCGGCCAGACGCCCCACGGCCTGATGCTTTTGGGCCTGCCAGAGGGCTTCCTCCGCCCGGCGCCGCTCCAGGGTCTCGCCGCGCAGGCGTTCGGTGGCCTCCAGCGCCTCCCGGTTGGCGGCGGCCAGTTCGGTATTGAGGGCCGTGAGTCTCTGATTGGTCTCCCGCACCCCCAGAAGGGTTATCTCGAAGGGGGTCAGGGTCTCGGCGAAGAAGGCGGCGGCGCGGATCAGCCAGGAGCGCTGTTCGTCCTCGTCGGCCTCGACTCCGATGGAGCCCAGCACCTGATGATGCAGCAGGGCCAGATCCAGGACGCTGACGCCCTCGTTCAATGCCCATCGGCCAAGTTCGTAGGCCCGCAGCAGGCCCGCCTCGTTCTGACTGGTGATCTGGGTGCGCAGGCCCACCGAATAGGCCTCGGTGAACCCCCTGGGCAGACCGTTCATGCGCCGCCTCCCCGATAGCGGGCGATAAGCGCCAGGGCGTCGTCGGTGTTCTTGGCGTGGTTGAAGATCACGCTGTCGGCGATGCTCTGGACGTCTCCCTCGCACGGGGTCTGGCTGAGGAAATCGCGTCTCACCCCGTCCGTGGCCAGGATCAGCATGTCGCCCGGCGCTAGGGTGTGACGGGCCTCGCGCAGGGGCGGCAGCTGATAGCCGACCACCCCGCCTCGCAATAGGATCGACTGGTTGATCGGATGGGCGGCGGGATCGGCCCGCAGCAGCAGCCCCTCCACATCCCCCACCCCGATCCAGGTCAGGGTGTCGGTCACCGTGTTGATGCTGGCCAGGCTCAGAACCACGCCGCGGGCGCCTCGCAGGCCTTCGTGGCAGCACCGCATGAGCCGCTCGGCTGGGGCGCCGGGATCCTCGCTGAGGATGGCGCGGGCGGCGCGGGCGGCCTGGGCCGCCTCGGGTCCGTGTCCCAGGCCGTCGATCACGGCGACCAGGGCGCCGTCGGCGAAGGGAGCGACCAGATACAGGTCCCCAGACTCGGTCTCTCCCCGCAGGGTGCGTTCGGCCACGGCCCATTCCAGCGCCCCGGTCATCCCCGCGCTCCAGTTATCGGCGCCCCAGGTATTGGCGCGCCAGTCATCGGCGCCACTTCATCATGGTGACGGTGACGCCCTTGCCCACCTCGGAGACGATCTCGAAATCATCCATCAGCCGTTTCGCCCCTGGCAGGCCCAGGCCCAGGCTCCTGCCTGTGGAATAGCCGTCCTGCATGGCCAGGGGGATGTCCTGGATACCCGGACCCTCGTCCCGGGCGATGACGCAAACGCCCCGCCGGCCGTTTCGCTCCAGTTGGCGCAGTATGATCTCCCCGTGCCCGGCATAGACCAGGATGTTGCGGGCCACCTCGGAAATGGCGGTGGCGATCAGGGTCAGGTCGCTCCCCGACAGGCCGGCCTCCACGGCCATCTCGCGGCCCTTCTGCCGCGCCGTCACGACATCCGGGTCCCGTTCGATGGGAACCAGCAGCTCGCCTTCGAGGCCTTCGCGCGCCTCATCAACCACCCGGCGCGTCCTTGCGGTTCAAGGCGCCGAGAAGCTCCAGGCCCTCCTCGAGGTCGAGGGCGGTGGAGACCGCGCCCAGGACAAGGCCGAGCTGGACCATGGTGATCGCCACCTCGGGCTGGATGCCGACGATCACGGTGCGCGCGCCGCGCAACCGGGCCGCCTCGGCGATGCTGCGCAGGGTGCGGGTGGCGAAGGAATCCATGACGTCCAGGGCGGTGACGTCGATCACCACCCCCCGGGAGCGGTATTGACCGACCTTGGCCAGCAGGTCATCGCGCAATTGCAACAGGTCGGCGTCGGTCAGGGCCGCCTGGATCGAGGCGATCAGGACATCGGATTGCTTGAGGATCGGAACGACCATGGCCGCCTCAGTCCAACGGGCGCCGGGCGACTTGGACCCGTGTCTTGACGACCTCGTAGCCCAGCAGACGTTCGGCCTCTTCCAGGCCGCCCTGAAGGTCCCCGACCGCATTGAGCTTGGTCAGGTCCACCCCCAGGGTCACCAGGGACTGGGCGACCTCGGCGGAGAGGCCGGTGACGATCACCTCGGCGCCCATCAGCCCGGCGGCGGCGATGGTCTGCAAAAGGTGGTTGGCGACCTTGCTGTCCACCGTCGCCACCCCGGTGACGTCCATCACCACCACCTTGGCCCGGTTGGCCCGGATGGCGTTCAGCAGACCCTCGGTGAGTTGCCGGGCGCGATGGGTGTCCAGGACTCCGATGATCGGCATGATCAGCAGGCGGTCGCGCACCTGCAGGGTTGGGGTCGACAGCTCGCGAATGGCCTCCTGTTGCAGGGTGATGGTCTGCTCGCGGTCGGCGATCAGCACGTCCATGATGATGCCGATGTCGAAGAAGACGATCTTCATCAGGGATTCGCTGCGCTGAAATCCCTTTGGACCGTCGCCTGGGGACAGGGCCATGATCTGGTTGACGATGGACCGCGACAGGGCCTGGAAAGCGCCGAGGAACAGCCGGATGTCCAGCCGCACCTTACTGTAGAGGGCGCCCAGGGCTACCCGCTGTTCCACATAGGGGCGGCCGTACTCTCCGCCGACCATGGCGATCAGGTGCTCCCGCTTCAGCCGCCGGGCGTCCTCCAGCAGGTTGCGGCGGGAGAACAGCCCCGAGGCCTCCGGGTATTGGGCCAGGTAGCCGAAGAAGGCCTCGACGTGCGCGTCGAGATGATTAAGGATCGCCTCGCGCAGCTCACCGATCTGGGCGATGTCGATGGGCTGCAGATCGACATAGCGCCGCCTGCGTTCGACGTCATATTCCGCTACATCTCGCAGGTGGCGTTCCGCCCGGGCGTAGTCATCGGCCATGTATCGCTCCCGTCCACCGTCGCACGGCCGTGGCCATGCGACGTGCGTGGAATCGAGCCTACAGGCGCGCCCGGCTGTTCGGAAGGATAATTAGAAGCAAATACGCGTGGGGCGCGTATGGCCAGCGCGCCCTCAATCCCGAAGAAGTTCGTTCACCGAGGTCTTGGAGCGGGTCTGGGCGTCCACGGTCTTGACGATCACGGCGCAGGACAGACTGGGGCCGAGGCCATGGGGGTCGGGCAGCGCGCCGGGCACCACCACCGAATAGGGCGGCACGCGACCGCGGTGGACCTCGCCGGTCTTGCGGTCGACGATCTTGGTGGTCGCGCTCAGGAATACGCCCATGGACAGCACCGAGCCCTCGCCGACGATCACGCCCTCGACCACTTCCGAACGGGCGCCGATGAAGCAGCCGTCCTCGATGATGGTGGGGTTGGCCTGCAGGGGCTCAAGCACCCCGCCGATACCCACGCCGCCGGACAGGTGCACGTGCTTGCCGATCTGGGCGCAGGAGCCGACGGTGGCCCAGGTGTCGACCATGGTTCCCTCATCCACATAGGCGCCGATATTCACGAAGGACGGCATCAGCACCACATTGCGGCCGACGAAGGCGCCCCGGCGGGCGATGGCGCCCGGCACGGCGCGAAAGCCGGCGGCCTCGAAGTCCGACGCGGTCCAGCTGGCGAACTTGCCGGGGACCTTGTCCCACCAGGGGCCGAGGCCGGGCTCGTGGGTCAGGCCGCCCGGGCCGGTCATCAGGGTGTTGGCGTGCAGGCGGAAGGACAACAGCACCGCCTTCTTCAGCCATTGGCGCACGACCCATTCGCCCTCGACCTTTTCCGCCACCCGCACGGAGCCGTCGTCCAGCAGGCTGAGGGATTCCTCCACCGACTCGCGGATGAAGCCCTTGGTGGTGTCGCTGATTTCGGCCCGGGCCTCCCAGGCCTGTTCGATGGCCTGTTCCAGGTCGTGCAGACGGTCGGTCATGGGGTCAGATCTCCTTGAGCCGCGCGGCGCTGAGGAACGGCGCGAGCTTTTCGGTGCGGTGGTGGACAAAGGGGGCGGCCGAGGCCGCGGCGTGGGCGCCCACCAGTACGGTGGTCATGCCCAGGTCGGCGGCGGGGGCGAGGTTTTTTTCGCTGTCTTCGAAGAACACCGCCTCCCGCGCGTCGATGGCGTGTTCGGCGACCATGCGGGCGAAGGTGGCGGGATTGGGTTTGGGCACATAGTCGGCGGAGGCGATGTGGAACACCGCCTCGAACAGCTCGGCCATCCCCAGGCGTTCCAGCACCCGGTCGGCGTGGCGCGCATCGCCATTGGTGAAGACCAGCCGGCGGCCGGGCAGGCGGGCCAGGGCGGCGTTGAGCGCCAGGTCGGGGCTCAGCCGGTCCAGGGAGACGTCGTGCACCTCATCCAGGAATTTTTCCGGATTGACGCCGTGATAGGCCATCAGCCCGGCCAGGGTGGTGCCGTGTTCATGCAGATAGCGCTTCTGCAGCGCCCGGGCCTCCTCCCGGGGCAGGCCGGTCTCGCGCTGCATGAACTCGGTCATGCGCGCCTCGATCAGGCCCATGAACTCGGTTTCGGCGGGATAGAGGGTGTTGTCCAGGTCGAACAGCCAGACCCCGATGTGGCTGAGGTCGGCGTTCACTCCGTCACGCCCGCACCAGGGTCCCGGCGCCGTGCTCGGTGAAAAGCTCGGTGAGCATGGCGTGGGGGCGGCGACCGTCCAGGATCACGACCGCCTCGACCCCGGCCTCCACCGCGGCGATGGCGGTCTCCAGCTTGGGGATCATGCCGCCGGTGGCCACGCGGTCGGTGATCGCCTGGCGCGCCTCGGCCACGGTCATCTGGCGGATCAGCTCGCCGTCGGCGCCCAGCACCCCGGCCACGTCGGTCAGGAGCAGCATGCGCTTGGCCTTCAGCGCCCCGGCCACGGCGCCGGCCACGGTGTCGGCGTTGATGTTGTAGGTCTCGCCCTCGTCCGAGACGCCGATCGGGGCGATCACGGGGATATAGTCCTGATCGGCATAGATCAGGGCCTCGACGATCTTGGGGTCCACGGTCTTGGGATCGCCGACGAAGCCCAGATCGACGATGTGCTCGATATTGGAATCCGGGTCGCGGCGGGTCTTCTTGGTCTTCTCCACGGTGATCAGCCGGGCGTCCTTGCCCGACAGCCCCACCCCGCGCACATCGGCCTCGGCCCCGGCGCGGTTGATGAAGTGGACGATCTCCTTGTTGATGGCGCCGGACAGGACCATCTCGGCCACCTCCATGGTGGCCTCGTCCGTCACCCGCAGGCCGTCGACGAAGGTCGACTTGA
>JARLIP010000046.1 GCA_031291685.1 Caulobacteraceae bacterium
CGCCATCGCCTTCGCCCGCGCCTGTGAGGCCGCCCTGGGCGCCACCGCCCCGGCCCGGGCTGTGGCCCTGCGCGCCCTGATGGCGGAGTTGGAACGCGTGGCCAACCACCTGGGAGACATCGGCGCCATCTGCAACGACGCCGCCTTCGCCCTGATGCTCGCCCATTGCGGGGTCCTGCGCGAGCAGGTGTTGCGCGCGGCCCAGGCCTGTTTCGGCCATCGGCTGATGATGGATCAGGTCGTCCCCGGCGGGGTGGCGCGGGATCTGGATGACGAGGGCGCCGCGCGGCTGTCGGCCCTGACGGCGCAGATCCGCGCCCGCCTGCCGACCCTGATCGGCCTCTATGACGAGACGGCCTCGCTGCAAGACCGCACGGTGGGAACCGGCTTCACCGATCCAGCGCTCGTGGCGCGCTTCGGCGCCGGCGGCTTTGTCGGCCGCGCCTCGGGCCGGGATTTCGACGCCCGCCGCGACCTGGCTTACGCCCCCTATGACCAGCTGGCCTTCGAGGTTCCCGTCCGCCAGGACGGCGACGTCAACGCCCGGATCTGGATCCGCATCCTGGAGGTTCAGGAGAGCCTATCGCTGATCGACCAGATCCTCAGGCGGCTGCCGGAGGGGCCGATCCGCCAGGGCCTGTCCGATGGATCCGGAGAAGGCGTGGCCGTGGCCGAAGGCTTCCGCGGGGACGTGCTGGCCTGGGTGCGGATCAGGGACGGGGTGGTGGCCCGGGGCCGGCTGCGCGATCCCTCCTGGTTCCAATGGCCCTTGCTGGAGGTCGCCATCGAGAGGAACATCGTCGCCGACTTTCCCCTGTGCAACAAATCCTACAACTGCGCCTATGCGGGGGTCGACCTCTGATGTCCATGCCCAAGCTGCTGGCCGAGGGCCTGCTGAAATCCGCCCTGACCGAGCCGGCGCCCCCGGTGAGCGAGGACGCCCTGGCCCAGCTGGCCCGGCGCGTGGACGGCGCGGCCAGGCGCCGGCTGGGACGCAGCCTGTCCATCCGGCAGGTGGACGCGGGTTCCTGCAACGGCTGCGAGCTGGAGCTGCACGCCCTTAGCAACGCCTTCTATGACCTGGAACGGTTCGGTTTTCGCTTCGTCGCCTCCCCCCGGCACGCCGACGTGCTGCTGGTCACTGGGCCGGTGAGCCTGAACATGCGCGAGGCCCTGGAGCGCACCTATGCGGCCACCCCCGCCCCCAAATGGGTGGTGGCGGTTGGCGCCTGCGCCATCGACGGCGGGGAATTCGCGGGTGGCTACGCCTGCGCCGGCGGAGTGGCGGCGGTGTTGCCGGTGGACCTGCGCATTCCCGGCTGTCCGCCCACCCCCGAGGCCCTGCTGGCGGGACTGTTGGCCCTGCTCGAACCCGAGGCGATCAAGGGGCGCCCCCCGGGCGCCCAACCCTGACGCGCGCACCTGGCCGCTTGCACATGCAGGCAGCTTGGCTATCCTACAGGAAATGCGATAATTCAGAGGGTTAAGTATCATTTACGTTACAAACGCGCGCACGGGATCGTGTTTTTCGCCGCGGCCGGATGACGGTCACGCTCTGGCGTCGCCTTGGCCGATGTGCAACCAATCGGGGCCGATGACAGTCCCGACATCGCTCTGACATAGCCCGGTGACGATGATGCAAGATCCTCCCCCGGCCGATGACGTCCATCTTCTGATCGTCGATGACGACGCGGAGCTGCGCTCGGAGATCAGCGCCTACCTGACCAACCACGGCTACGTGCTGCATGAGGCCCGGGATTCCGAGGATATGTGGTCCAAGCTGAGCAGCGCGCCCATCCAGCTGGTGATCCTGGATGTGGTGCTGCCGGGCGAAGACGGGCTGACCATCTGTCGGCGGCTGCTGGAAACCGGCGGTCCGCCGGTGCTGATGCTCAGCGCCATGGGCGAGTCCGTGGACCGCATCCTGGGCCTGGAGCTGGGCGCCGACGACTATCTGGTCAAGCCGGTCAATCCGCGGGAGCTGCTGGCCCGGGTGCGCGCCATGCTGCGCCGGCGTTCGGGCGAACCACGATCCGGCCGGGTCAAGGGCTACGCCTTCGCCGGGTTCAGGCTGGACCTGACCCGTCGCCAGCTGAAGGCGCCCAATGGGGTGGTGCTGATGCTGACCCCTGGAGAGCTGTCGCTGCTGGGCGCCTTTGTCGAGCATCCGCAAAAGGTCCTGGCCCGGGAAGAGCTGATGGAGATCGCCCGCGGAGCGCCGGTGGAATCCCTCGACCGCGCGGTGGACATCCAGATCAGCCGCCTGCGCCGCAAGATCCACGCCCAATGCGACCAGGAGATCATCAAGACCCGACGCGGCAGCGGCTACATCCTCGACACCCCGGTGACGACGATTTGAAAGGCGCCCTGACCAGACGCTGGTGGCGACCCGATCTGCCGATCGCCGTGCAGATCCTGCTGCTGCTGCTCGGCTGTCTGGTGGTGGCCCAGCTATCGACCCTGTGCCTGACCCTGCTGCTGCCCCCGGCCCCGCCGGCGGCCTATAGCCTGAACGACATAGCCGCCGCCCTCAAGGGCGGGCCCCTGAAGCTGTCGGACCGCCGCCCCCTGGTGCGGGCGACCGCGACCGCGCCGCCCTCTCTGCGCAATCCCGGGTGGCTGGTGTCGGAGCGCTCGCGCCATGACCTGGCGCGGCTGGTGGGCGCCCAGGAATCCGACGTGCGCCTGCTGTTCTATTCCCCCCTGCCCTTCGCCGGCGCGGCCGCCCCGCAACCAGACCCCGCGCCCCGGGTCAAGACGGCGCCGGCGGCCTATCTGGAACCACCGGATGATCCCAGGGTGTGGATCGACGGGGGCGAGCCGCGGGCGCGGCTGATCCGCACCGCCTATGACGGCGCCCTCCAGTTCGGCGGAGGTGGCGGCGGCGGTCACGGTGGCGGTGGCGGTGGCATGGGCGGCGGCGGCATGGGCGGCGGAGGGCGAGGCGGCGGAGGGCGAGGCGGCCCCATGGGAGGCGGTCCGATTGGGTCGGGCGGCGGCGGTCCGTTCGGCTGGCCCTCCGGTCCGGCCACAACCGGCGAGCGGACAACACGCGCGCCGACCACCCGTCCGGCCCAGGGCCAGGAGCGTCCTGATCGGGGCCAGGACCCGTCCCGGACCACCACCCCGTCCAATGGCTCGGGGTCCACGGGCGGCAGGACCACGGGTGAAAGCGCCGAGGGCGGATCTCAACCAATCAGCACGGGATCGGGTCCGGCATCCGGGTCGGGATCGGGCGGAAACGCCGGGAAGACCGGAACAGCGGGCGGGGTCAAGGATCAGGGCTCCAGCGGCGAGGTGGTCACCACCGGCCGCCCGACGAACACAGGCTCGGGATCTAGCCCCGCATCATGGCCCGGCCGCCAGTCACCGACCGGCTTGCCCACATACAGCGGACAGATCTGGCCCCCCGCCTCACCTATCCAAGCCCCACCCGTCAAGACCGCCCCGCCTCCCGCCGATGGTGATCGTCAGGGATGGCCGGGCCAGGGCCAGTCGGACGCGCCGGTATCCAAGTCCAAGCCCGCCCCCGCCACGGAAATAGCGCCGGCCGTCGCCGCGACGGCGCCCCTCAGTCCCGCCCCCAGTTCCCAGACCGTCAACCCCTCCGACCAGGCTGATCCGCCCGAAGACCCCGGCGTGGTCGAGCCGATCGGCGCCCCGCCCGTCAGCCGCGGCCTGTTCGGCCTGGCCCCCGCCCCCTTTGTCGAAGGGGATTTCGTCGCCGCCATGAAGGTGGGTCCTGGACGTTGGGTGACCGTGCGGCCCCAGCCCGAGCCCTTCCCTAACAGCTGGCAGCGCCGGGTCCTGTTGTGGTTCGCCCTGTCCCTGGCGGTGGTGGCCCCGATCGGCTTCCTGTTCGCCCGCCGGCTGGCCGCGCCCCTAGCCGCCTTCGCCGCCGCCGCCGAGCGCCTGGGCCGGGACCCCTCGGCCCCCGTTTTGCCGATCAACGGGCCGGCGGAGGTTGGGCGCGCGGCGCGGGCCTTCAACCAGATGCAGGTGCGGCTGCGGCGCTTCATCGATGACCGCACCGGCATGGTGGGCGCCATCTCCCACGACCTGCGCACGCCCCTGGCCCGGATTCGCTTCCGGCTGGAGCGCGTGCCGCCGGAGACGCGCAAGGGCATCCTGGGGGATGTCGAGCAGATGGAGGACATGATCACCTCGGTCCTGGCCTTCATCCGCGACGCCTCGGAACCCGGCGCCCGCGAGCGGGTGGACCTGCGATCGGTGCTGCAATGCGTGGTGGACGACGCGGCCCTGATGGGCGGCGACGCCGAGCTGGAGGATGGAGAGGACGAGGCCCTGGTGGAGGTCGACGCC
>JARLIP010000047.1 GCA_031291685.1 Caulobacteraceae bacterium
CCACCACATGGTGAAGAAGGACAGCTGATCCGGCGCGCCGGGCGCGGGCAGGCAGGCTGAGGGCTAATAGCTCTTGGGCAGGCCCAGCACGCGCTCGGCGATGAAGTTCAGGATCATCTCGCGGCTGACCGGGGCGATCCGGGCGATCATGGCCTCGCGGAAATAGCGCTCCACATAATATTCCTTGGCGTAGCCCATGCCGCCATGGGCCAGGACCGAGTTCTCGCAGGCATGGAAGCCGGCCTCGGCGCCGAGATACTTGGCCGCGTTGGCCTCGGCTCCGCAGTCCTTGTCGGCGTCGTAGAGGGCCGCGGCCTTGAAGGCCAGCAGGTTGGCGGCCTCCAGCTCGGCCCAGGACTTGGCCAAGGGGTGCTGGATGCCCTGGTTCTGGCCGATGGGCCGGCCGAACACCACCCGCTCATTGGCGTAGGTCGCCGCCCGCGCCAGGGCCGCCCGGCCCAGGCCCACCGCCTCCACCGCGAACAGCACCCGCTCCGGGTTCAGGCCGTGCAGCAGATACTGAAAGCCCTTGCCCTCCTCGCCCACCAGATCCTCGGCGGGGATGTCCAGGTTGTCGATGAAGAGGGTGTTACACTCCACCGCCCGCCGCCCCATCTTCGGGATCGGCTTGGCCTCGATATGGTCGCGGTTCAGGTCGGTATAGAACAGCGACAACCCCTGGGTCGGCTTCTTGACCTGATCCTTCGGCGTGGTGCGGGCGATGATCAGGATCTTGTTGGCCCGCTGGGCGCCCGTGGTCCAGATCTTGCGGCCATTGATCCGATAGCCGTCATTGGTGCGCTCGGCCTTGGTCTCCAGGCTGGAGGTGTCCAGGCCGGAATTGGGCTCGGTGACGGCGAAGCACATCTTGTCCTGGCCGGCGATCAGCCGCGGCAACAGGGTGTCGCGCTGGGCGTCGGAGCCGAACTTCACCAGGGGCATGGGCCCGAAGATGTTCAGGTGGATGGACGAGGCGCCGGTGAAGCCCGCCCCGGACTGGGCCACGGTCTGCATCACCACCGCCGCCTCGGTCAGGCCCAGGCCCGCCCCGCCGACGCTCTCGGGCATGGCCACCCCCAGCCAACCGCCCTCGGCCATGTCGGCGACGAAGTCCTCCGGAAAGTGACCCGTGTCGTCGGTCTTCAGCCAGTAGTCGTCCCCGTACTTGGCGCAGACGCGGCTGACGCCCTCGCGGATCGCTTCCTGTTCCTCGGTCAGCCAGAAACCCGGCATGGCGCCCTTCCCCTTCGTTTATGACTCGGCCGCAGCGAACCGCCCGGGCTCAAGCGGTGTTGCATGAGGCCCGGGATCGCGCCCCGCCAGATACGATGCGATGATTTCCGCCACAAGCGGCCCCAGCAGCCAGCCATTGCGCCGCGCCCCCGCCGCCAGCCAGACCCCGGGCGCCGCCGACGGGCCGATCATCGGCCGCCCGTCCCGGGACGCCGCCCGCACGCCGGCCTGGGCCACAGGCGTCATCCCGGCCGCCTCGGGATAAAGCCGCTCGGCCAGGGCGCGCAGTCGGCCCGCCACGGCGGCGTCGATCTCCAGGTCCCGGCGGCCAGCCTCCATGGTGGCGCCCACGCACAGGCCGTCCGCGCCGCCCACGGCATAGCCGCCGACACAGCGGAGCGCCGGGGTTCCGGGCGGGATGATCAGATCGGGGTATTTCAGGATCTGCCCCTTGATCGGAACCAGATCGGCCAGTTCCGGCGCCAGGCCCGCCCCCTCGGCGCCGGCGGCCACCACCAGATGGTCCGCCGCGACCGTCCCGCCCCCGGACAGCCGCGCCTGCCCGCCCTCGAAGGTGATCACGCCCTGGCCTGCGATCTGGCCGCCAGCCTCGATCAGGGCCGAGTGCAGAACCGTCAGGGCCGCGCGTGGCCCCAGGCGCCAATCCTCCGGCGTGAACACGGCGGCCCCGCTGATCGCCTCGGCGGACACCAGCCTCAGGGCGGCCAGGGGCGGCGGCGCGCGACGGGCGCCGATGCTATCCATTCCCGCCGCGATCGCCTCGGCCCGGGGCTCCAGGCCCGGCAGATCGAGCCACACCGCGCCGGCCCGGGAAAGGCCGATGGGCCCGCCCCTCAGACGGTCCGCCAAGCCTGACCAAAGGTCCCGCCCGTCCCGCAACAGATCGAACGACAGCCCCGTCTCCGGGTCCAGAAGCACCTCGAAGGCCGGGGCTAACATGCCGGCGGCGACGCCGGACGCGCCGCAACCGGCGCCAGATCCCTCAAGTCGGGGATCGGCAAGGACGACGGACGCGCCCGCCTGGGCGAGACGAAGGGCGACCGTCGATCCGAACGCGCCCGCGCCCGCGACAATCACCCGGGCATTGGATAAGCCGGACATGGGCGCAAACCACTCCCAGCCGGCGCCCGGGTCAAGGCGCTAAAGGCGCCGTCGATCAATCAGGATCAAATTCCGTTCCCGGGGTGGCCCGATC
This sequence comes from Caulobacteraceae bacterium, assembly GCA_031291685.1. Classification (GTDB taxonomy): domain Bacteria; phylum Pseudomonadota; class Alphaproteobacteria; order Caulobacterales; family Caulobacteraceae; genus Poindextera. The sequence continues at coordinate 2,450 of JARLIP010000047.1, forward strand.
ACATCAGGGTCCGGGCCAGGACGCCCTCGTGCTCCAGCAGCCAGCGCTTGCGCGGCAGGCCGCCGCCATAGCCGGTCAGGGCGCCATTGGCGCCGATCACCCGGTGACAGGGCACCACGATCGCCACGGGGTTGGCGCCATTGGCCAGCCCCACCGCGCGCATGGCGGTGGGGCGACCGATGCGCTGGGCCAGGCCCGCATAGCTGAGGGTCTCGCCAACGGGGATGGTGGTCAGGGCCGACCAGACCTGGCGCTGAAACAGCGTGCCGGCCACCGCCCAGGAAAGTTCACCAAGCGCTTCAAGATCACCACTGAAATATCTGTTTATCTTGTCTTTAATGCCCTCATCCAATGCGCCGTCATGCAGAGGCGCATCGCCGTAGTGGGCGCGCATCAGCCGGCGCATCCGGGGCTCGAAGTCCTCGAAATCGAAGGCCCTCAGCACCCCGACCTCATCGACGACCAGCAGGGCGACGCCGATGGGCGTCTCCAGGCGTGACAGGGTCAGGCGTTCAGGCAGCTTGGGGGGCGGCATGGCGGTCATGGGGCTTCTTCTTTTCAGATCTTGCAGGAGTGTCCGAGGCCCAAAGGTGCAGGGCGGCATAGGCGCGCCAGGGCCGCCAGGCCTCGGCCCGGGCCAACAGCTGGGCGGGGTTGGGGCGCGCGCCGTCAGGGCCAGCCAAGGCGCGCATCAGGCCGATATCCCCGTGGGGAAAAGCATCCGGCTCCCTCAGCCCGCGCATGGCGATATATTGCGCCGTCCACTCCCCGATCCCCGGCAGGGCCTTGAGCCGGGCGACGGCCTCATCGAGAGAGCCCCGTCCGCCCAGGATGTTGGGATCGGCCAGGACCGCCGCCGCCAGGGACGACAGGGAGCCGGCTCGAACCCGGGGCATCAGGCCCATGGCGGCCAGATCCGCCCCGGCCAGGGCCGCGGGCGTCGGGAAGGTGTGGCTCAGCCCCTCGACCCGCCCCGCCAGATCCCCCGGCAGGGGCTCGCCATGGGCGGCGGCGATCTTGCCCGCCAGAACCGTGGCCGCCGTGACCGTGATCTGCTGGCCCAGGATGGCGCGGATGGCCAGCTCGAACCCATCCCAGGCGCCCGGCACCCGAAGGCCGGGCCGCGCCGCCACCAGGGGCGCCAGATGCGGGTCCTGGCTCAGATGAATGCCGATGGCCAGCGGGTCGGCGGCCAGGTCGAACACCCGCCGCACCCGGGCGATGATGGTGGGCAGGGCCGACAGCCGCCCAAAGCGGATCTCCACTCCCAGCCGGTCTCCCGCCAGGGGTCGCACCACCAGCAGCCCCCGGTCCGGGCCGATGGCGATGGTGCGGGCGTAGCGGTCGGAGCTCACCACCTCGACCCCAGGTATGGCGCGAAGGCTCAGGAACCCGACCATGGCCTCCCAGTCATAGGGGGGGCGATAGGGCAGCCGGATCGACAGGGCCTCGCCCCCCTGGGCCGATACCTCCGCCGTGGTGGCCCGTCGAAGCTCGCCCGGCGGGCGGTGATAGAGGGCCTGGAAGGTCTCGTTGAAGCGGCGGATGCTGCCAAAGCCCGAGGCCAGGGCCACCTCGGCCATGGGCAGGCGGGTCTCGTGGATCAGTTGCTTGGCCAGCAGCACCCGGCGGGTCTGGGCCACAGCCACCGGCGAGGCGCCCAGATGCTGCTGGAACAGCCGCCGCAGTTGCCTTTGCCCCACCCCCAGGCGATCGGCCAGACCCTCCACATCGTCGGCGTCCAGGGCCCCGCTCTCGATCAGAGCCAGGGCGCGGGACACTGTGTTGGACGTGCCCCGCCAGGCCGCCAGGTCCGGCGAGGTCTCCGGCCGGCAGCGCAGGCAGGGGCGAAATCCCGCCCCTTGCGCGGCGGCGGCGGTGGGGAAGAACACCACGTTCTGGCTCTTGGGGGTGCGCGCGGGACAGATCGGGCGGCAATAGATCCCCGTGGTCTTCACCCCCGTGAACAGCCGCCCGTCAAAACGGGCGTCCCGGGTGCAGATCGCGCGGTAACAGGCGTCGTGGTCAAGGTCCATGCGCCCATGATCGGCGCTGACGGACGTCCTGTCTCGCGGTTTTCGGACATGGACGTGGTCCATGGCGTCGAGGTTTCCGCCCCCAGCCCAACGGCTCCGTCATGGCCGGGCCCCGTCCCGGCCATCCATCCCTGGAAAGAGGCGATCTGGCCCGAGGACCGCCTAAGCGCGCTTCCTCAGGGGTTCAGGGCTGGATCGCCGCGTAATTCGTGCGTCCTTCGACTCATCGCTTCGCGCCGGCTCAGGATAACGTAGATTCAATATTTTCAATATATTACGTCATCCTGAGCCGCGCTCGTAAGAGCGCGAGTCGAAGGACGCACGAATTTCGCAACACTCCCGCCTCGCGTCAGAACGCCTTGGTCAGGCCCACGAACACCCCGCGCCGCTGACCATATTGCGGGGCGCCCACCCCGACCCCGGTGCCGTCGCGGATCTCGTAGCGCTTGTCGAACAGGTTGATCACGTCCAGCCGCACCTCATAGGGGCCGGTGGGGACCTTGGCGAAGCGGTGGGAGACCCCGAGATTGACCTGGGTATAGGGCGACAGGGCCCGTCCGTTAGGCACGGTTCCATCCGCCCTCAGGCCGCCGCCATAGATCAGGTCGGTGCTGAAGCGCGTGCCCAGCCACAGATAGGAGACCCCCGCCGAGCCGGTGAACTTCTGATCGTGGTCCAGATAGATGTAGTTGTTCTTGATATAGGCGAGATCGCCGGGGTCGAAATTGAACTGGCTGGAGACGATGTTGCGCCCCTGGGCCCGCTGATAGGCCAGGTTGAAATAGGCGGACAGCGGCCCATGCTGATAGCTGCTGCTGAACTCGATCCCGTACTGGAGGCCGTCCTGATAGTTGAACGGGGTTTCGATGATCGGAGCGCCGAACTGGCCCTCGTCGATCAGGTGCTTGGAGGTCTTGTAATAGGTGTCCAATCCCACGGTCAGGCCGGGGACGACCACCTGCTCAGCGCCGATGTCGTAATAGTTGGCCCGCTCGGCATAGGGGGTGGTGTCGAGGCTCCCCGGCGCCTGGGCGCTGGTGTTGGCGAACTTGCCGACGGATTCGGAGGCCACCAGTTCGAACGGCGGCGGGGTGAAATAGCGGGCGTAGCCGATGTGCAGGGTCGTGCCCTTCAGCGGCGTCCACACCAGATTGGCCCGGGGGCTGACCTGGTTCTCGGTGCGATAGCCCTCGAACTGATCGAAGCGCAGGCCGTAGTTCAGGGTCAGGCTGGACAAGAGCTTCCACTCGTCCTGGGCATAGACGCTGTAGGTGCGGGAGGTCCTGGCGCCATTGTCTATGATGGTCACCGGCTGCTCGGAAATCTGGGCCCCATCGACGCAGTCGGTCACCCCCTGATAGCCGCACAGGGGGATCACCTGAGAGCTGGTCTGGCTGGTGGAACGGTCGATCTCGGCGATCAGGCCGGCGCGCAGGGTGTGGCTGTCGGTGAGCTTATAGACCGCCTCGGCCTGGATGCCGCCGGCGGTGTCGCCCTTGTCCGCCGTCTGGGCGATGCCGTCATAGAGCAGGTCCCCCACCACATCCGGGGAGAACTTCAGGGTCGAATAGCGGGCGAACAGGGACACCTGGCCGGTGAAGCGGTCCGTGGTGTGCAGATAGCTGGCGATGGCGTAGTGCGTCAGCTCCTTCTGGTTCTCATTCAGCTTGTCGCTCGGATAGGTCGTCTGGCCGTTCACGCTCAGGCCATTCGTGGCCTGTCCGGACAGGTCCGGGATCTGGAACCGCTGTACCGAGGAGCCGACGATCAGGGACACCTTGCTCGCGGGGTCGATGATGTCCTCGACATAGCCAAAACCCTGGATCTGGTCGGTCTGGTCGTGCAGGGGCGTGGAGCGGCCGTCGGGGGACTCCACCCCAAGCTGGCTGTGCAGATAGCTCAGCGAGACGAAGTAGTTCAGGTTCCCGCTGTTGCCGCCATATTCCAGGCTGGGCTGGTACTGCCCATGGCTGCCTCCATAGATCGACACCGAACCGGAATTGTCGAATTGGGTCTTGGAGGTGATGTCGACGATCCCCGCGGTGCGCAGGCCGTATTCCGCCGGCAGGGCGCCGGTGATCAACTGCACCTTTTCCGCCAGACGCGGGCTGAGGGCCTGGCTGAACACCGACAGGCCCTCGGGCAGGATCACCCCGTTCAGGCGAAATTGCAGGCCGTTGTGTTCCCCGCGGATGTGCAGCTGGCCATAGCTGTCCTGGGCCACCCCGGGCGCCTGCAGCACCACTTGGTTCATGGCCGTATTGTCACCACCCGGCAGGGCCTCGATGGCCTTGGAATCGATCGTATAGGTGGAGGCGCCGATCTGGGGCTGGATGCTGGCCCGGGCGGCGTTGAGGCGCCGGGCCGTGACCACGATGTCCTGGACCTTGTCCTTGGTCGGCGGCGCCTCGTCCGCGCGGGCCGCGGCCGCCTGAAACGTCAAACCCAAACCAAAGGCGCCGGCGATCAGCGCCGTCCTCGAAACCGTCAAAGCCAAAACCCTGATCCCCAATATCGCGGCAAGGCCGCCATGGAGGCGTTTAACCAGCCTTCCGCGCGCCCCGCGATAGGCGGCGTTCCCGATCGGATCGGGAATTTTTCCCGATTGGGCCGCAACTGCTAGAAAGGTTCAGATCCTCGGCGGAAAGAGCCCATGTCCCTGCGCCTGCGCGTTCTCGTCGCCATCGCCTCCGTGCTGCTCCTGGGCGCCGCCGTGGGGGTGATGCTGGCCCTGTGGGACGCGCGCCTGAGCCTTCGGGAGGAACTGGCCGCGGCCCAGCTCGGGGGCCGCCAGACCGTGGCCAGCGCCTTCGAGGACCTGCCGCGCTCGGTGCATCCCGACCGGGACCTGCGCCAGCTGATCTCCACCTTCGACGGCAATCGGCACCTGGTGGCTCAGCTTGACGGCCCTGGTCTCGGCGCCGGCTTCACATCGAGCCCCCTGCGCGGGATCGCCCCCGCCCCCGCCTGGTTCGCCGCCCTGCTCGACCCTCGCCTGCCCCCCATCCGGATCGCGGTTCCGAGCCCAGGCCCCGCCGCGACCCACATCGTCCTTCGCCCCATGGCCGACGCCGACATCGCCGATTCCTGGCGCCAGGCGGCGCATGAGGCGGGCGTATTGATTATCGTCGGCATGGCCGGGGTGGGCTTGGTCTATGTCACCATCGGCCGAGCCCTGCGCCCTCTGGAGGTCCTGGCCGGCGCCTTCGCCCAGGTGGGCGCGGGGGACTATGGCGCGCGGGTGGATGTGCGCGGCCCCAAGGAGCTGGCCCGCCTAGGCAGGAGCTTCAACAGCATGGCCGGGGACCTGGCCGCCATGCGCCGCCGCACCCGGGTGCTGGAAGAGCAGATCCTGAAGCTGCAGGACGAGGAGCGGGCCGAGCTGGCCCGGGACCTGCACGACGAGATCGGGCCCCACCTGTTCGCCGCCAATATCGACGCCACCATGATCGGCCAGGCCCTGAAGGCCGGCCGCACGGATGAGGCCCTGGGCCACGTCAAGTCGATCCAGGCCGCCGTGGCCCGCATGCAGCGTCAGGTGCGCGAGATCCTGGGACGCCTGCGCCCCGCCCGCCTGACCGAGCTGGGCTTTTGCGCCGCCATCGAGGACCTGGTGGATTTCTGGCGCGCCCGGCGGCGGGACGTGACCTTCGCCGTCACCCTGGCCCTGGACGAGACCATCCTGCCCGATGCGCTCCAGGAAATGGCCTATCGGGTGGTGCAGGAGGGCCTGAGCAACGCCGTGCGCCACGCCCACCCCAGCCGCATCGCCGTCGAGGTCGCCCTGGACGGCCAGGGAGGGTTGAAGGTGCGGGTCAGCGACGATGGCCTGGCCCGGGACACCGCCCCCGGCGCCGCGCGCTTTGGCCTGATCGGCATGCGCGAGCGGGTGGAGGCTGTCGGCGGCGAGATGACCATAGACCAGGGCCCCGAGCGGGGCTGGACCATCACCGCGCGGGCGCCCCTGCCCGCCCGAGACACCCTTGAGACGGCGGCGAGCGCATGAAGATCCTGCTGGTGGACGACCACGCCATTGTCCGGGCCGGCCTGCGCCGCCTGCTGGAGGCCTCGTCCGACGATCGGGTGTTCGAGGCCGCCGACGGCCCCGAGGCCCTCGCCCGGGTGCAGCTGGGGGATATCGACCTGGTGATCCTGGACCTGAACCTGCCGGGCCTGGGTGGGGTGGAGCTGCTCAGGCGCATTTTGCAGGGCGCCCGCACCCGGGTCCTGGTGCTGAGCATGCACGCCGAGCCGCTCTACGCCGCCCGGGCCCTGGAGGCCGGCGCCTCAGGTTATGTCAGCAAGAACGCCGCCCCGGACGAGCTTCTGACCGCCGTGCGCAAGGTGCTGGCGGGCGGGCGGTATGTGGAGGCGGAAATCGCCCAGGCCCTGGCTTGGCGCGGCGCGGGGCCAGACCAGTCCATGGGCCAGCTGACCCCCCGGGAGATCGAGATCATGCGGCTCCTGGCCATCGGCAAGAGCCTGTCGGAAATCGCCGAGGAGATCGGCGTGCGCTACAAGACCGCCGCCAATATATGCAGTCAGATCAAGACCAAGCTCGGGGTCTCCCGCACCGCCGATCTGGTGCGCCTGGCCCTGGAGGCGGGCGTGGCCTGAGGGGGGCGACGCCGAACCCGATCCGCAAACCCTGCTCCCCCGTCCCGACGGGGGAGCTGTCGGGGCACAGCCCCGGCTGAGGGGGCGTTCGGACGGTCCGGTCGCCCCCTCCGTCACGGGCCTTCGCCCCGCGCCACCTCCCCCGCATCGCTACGCGATGCATGGGAGGAATCTACAGGAACCCGCCGTCAGCCGCCGAAGTGATAGGTCGCCGACACGCCCCAGGTGCGGGGCTTGGCGTAAACGCTCGGGATCTGGCCGGTATAGCCGGCCACGTCGAAGGTATAGACGCGGTAGATCTCCTGGCCGACATTGTTCACGAACACCGCCACGTCCCACTTTTTGTTGTTCGGGGTGAAGCCGAACCGGACATTGCCGACGATGTGAGGAGCCTCACGCTCCACCGGCGCGCAGAGCACCGAGAAGCAGTAGCGCCCGGTATATTCGGCGTCGGCCTGGATCGAGACATCACCGGGTCCCACCGGGAATTCGTAGCGCGCCAAGACGTCAGCCGAGACCTTCGGCGCCTGCGGGAAGCGGTGATCAACGATGGTGTGGTCCGGCAGCGGAACGTTCTTGACCTTGTTGTCCAGCAACGAGGTGTTGGCCTGGAGGGTCAAGCCGTGGATCGGGTGGGTGGTCAGTTCGACCTCAAGCCCAAGCTCCTCGGCCGGCAGGTTCACAACGTTCTGCACCAGGCCATACTGAGCAAACGCCTGATAGTTGTGATAGTCGTAGTAGAAGCCGGTGACGTTGAAGGTCGTGGCATAGGGCAGATTCGTCTTCACCCCAATTTCGTAGGCGTTGAGAACCTCCGGCTTATAGGGAATGCCGTTGAGGAAATCGGCCTCAAAGCCCGCGGTCGGCGTCGAGGTGGACAGCGTGAAGCCCCCGCTTTTGGTGCCGCGGTTGAAGCTGGCATAAACCAGCAGGCTGTTGGAGGGCTTGTAGTCGAGTTCGGCGCGCAGGGAGTAGTCCGAGAACTCCTTGTTCGCGTCGGCAGGAGTCACCGTCACGCCGGTCAGATCCGACACGTTCGTGCCCGCCTTGATCGCAACCACTTCGCTGGAATTGAAGATGATCTTCTCACCGGTGTTGTCCGTGGCGAGATAGTTGACCTTGCGCTGGTCATGCCAGTAGCGCGCACCCAGGATCGCTTTGAAATCTCCCGGCAACTTCCATTCATCCTGCGCGAAGAAGGCGTAGGAGGTAGTCCTTTCCGAGAATCGCACATCGGGGATGAAGTCTAGGCTGGGGAAGCCGTAAGACGCCGTATAGCGCCCGTCGATGACCATACCAAATGCGCCGACCACGACTTGATGATCGCCGAACTCAGCGGCGCCTCGCAATTCTTGCGAGTATTGCTTGATGTGGGCGCCCTGCTGGAAGATCACCACGTCGTTCGGCGAAGCGCTCGCGTCCTCCAGATAATACTTATAGTTGGCCTGGTAGTCGGTGATTGAAGTGATCCGCACCGGTCCTAGGGGGGCTTCGATCTTCAGCTTCGTGTCGAACAGGGATCGATCAGTGTAGGATCGCCCCAAGGCCGCGACCTTCCAAGGGTCTCCGCCGCGCACGGCGTCGATGGCGTCATTGCGATAGCCGCTGGCGTCGGCGCCGGCGCCAGTGCCCCAGTAATCGACATTGGCCGGCAGATAGGCGCCCTGGCCATGCAGGCCGGGATAGGCCGCTTCCCAGGAATACATCCCAGCCGAGTTTTCATGCGGATTCTGACCGTAGCGGACCTCCAACTCGACATTGCTGTTTGCTGTGGGTTGCCATTCAATGATGTCGCGCAGAGCCCAGTGGTTCTGCCCGCCCCGGCTTGAGACGCCCGGATAGATGCTCTTCAGATAGCCGTCACCGGCCTCATGCATGCCGGACAGGCGCATCTGCACATTGTCCGCCAGGGGGCCGGACACGGCGCCCTCGACGTTCAGGTCGTCATAGCTGCCATAGGTGGCGCTGACATAGCCCTGGTAGTCCTTGGTCGGCTTGTTGGAGATGAACTGGATCGCCCCGCCGGTGGCGTTGCGGCCGAACAGAGTGCCCTGGGGCCCGCGCAGCACCTCGACCCGCTGCAAGTCGAACATGGGAAAGCCGGAGGAGACGAACGAACTGGCATAGCTGTCGTCCTGATAGACCGCCACCGGCGGCTCCTGCTCATCGCCGAAGTCGTTCTGGGAAATCCCACGAATGTTGAACACCACGGCCGAGGGCGTATAGGCGTTCAGCTTCAGGCTCGGCACCGCGCGCACAAGGTCAGTGCTGTCCTTCAGGCCAAGGCTGGCGATGGACTTGCCCCCCAGGGCCGTCACGGCGATGCCGACGTCCTGCAGCCGCTGTTCCCGGCGCTGGGCGGTGACGACGATGGCGTCGATCTGATCCGGCTTGACCGCCGGCGCCGCGGCGGCGGGCGCCGTCTGGGCGAAGGCCGGGGCGGACAGGGCCAGGCCCAGGGCCGCGCCGATTAGCAAACCGCGTCGGCCGGCGGTCATTCCACCGCTTCGCTCAAGGCCCGCACCAAAAATCCCCATAGAATAACCCCCTGATTGATCCGCCGCCCACCAGGGCGCGCCCTCGCGCCCCTGCCCCGCCGATCCGTCATGACACGCCTTGTCCGCGAGCGCCGCGCGACGTGGCGCGGGGATCAGGTCCCGGTGCGGTCCCGCCCAAGGGGCGTCATGACTTCAGCAGCGATCTGGCCGTCCTGACCCGCGCGCACGGCTGTGGGCGCACGCCAGTTCACGGGGAAGTCTAGGCGCCGCCCTGTCATGGCAATTGAACAAAAGCGCCATGGCCCAGACATATTCACGTCACGGGACCGATGTTATGAGGATTGCGGCGGACTGTGTCCGGAATGTCGGCGCCTCGGCTCCTGTTGAGCCTGCCGGACGCCGGCTTGATACCTCGCGATGGTACCACCTCTCAGGTTCGAACTGAGGACCTCTAGAGCCACAATCTAGCGCTCTAACCAACTGAGCTAAGGCGGCCCATCGCGAGGGCACTCTCTCTAGTCCGCCCTCGCCGACGGATCAAGCGCTGAGGCGCCGCATCTGGCGATTGCATGGGGACGACGACGACGGCATGCTCGCCCCATGAGCGAGATCACCACACGCACAATCTCAGCCAATGGTCTGAGCTTCACCCTGGACGAGGCGGGAGAAGGCGACGCCGTCGCCCTTTGCCTGCACGGCTTTCCGGAAAGCCGTAAATCCTGGCGCAAACAGATGCCGGCCCTGGCCCAGGCAGGCTGGCATGTGGCGGCGCCGGATATGAGGGGCTATGGCGAATCCAGCCGCCCGGAAGGCAAGGCCGCCTATCGGGTGGAACGGCTGATCGAGGACGTCGGCGCCCTGTTCGACGCCCTTGGCGCCCGGCGGCGGCTGCTGATCGGCCATGACTGGGGCGCGGTGATCGCCTGGGCCTTCGCCATCGAGCGCGCCCGCCCCCTGGATGGCCTGGTGATCATGAACGTCCCCCACCCCGCCGTCTTCATCGAGCACATGGGCCACAATTGGCGGCAAAGGGCGCGCTCCTGGTATGTGGGCTTCTTCCAGTTGCCGTGGCTGCCCGAACTGGCCCTGACCGCCCAGGGGGCGCGGGCCGTGGGCCGGGCCTTTTCCAAGACCACCACCAATCCGGCCGCCTTCCCCAAGGAGGTTCTCGACCACTATCGGCAAAACGCCCTGAAGCCCGGCGCCGCCACGGCCATGGTCAACTATTACCGCGCCAACACCCTGAGCCTGCCCCAGTGGGGTCCCGGCCGGGCTCAGCGGATCGAGGTTCCGACCCTGATGATCTGGGGCGAACAGGACCCCTTCCTCGGGATCGAACTGAGCCAGGGCTATGAGCCCTATGTGCGGGATCTGACCCTCAACCGCCTGCCCGGCGCGTCCCACTGGGTGCAGCAGGACGACCCTGATGGGGTCAATGAGCGAATGCTGGCTTGGCTCGCCATCAAGGGCCTTGACCGCGAGGCGCTCAAGGGCGGCTAGGCGCGCCCCCCGCCCCGTCACGCAAAAACGCCCCGAAGATCGCTCTTCGGGGCGTTTTCGTTGGTTTGGAGCCGGGATCCGCCGCCAAGGCGCCGGATCCCGGACCAGATCGATCTATTCCTTCGGCAGACGCCAGGTGATCCGGAAGGTGTAGATGCCGCCTTCGACGGCGACCCCATCCTTGGTCATCGGCTTCAGCCGGAAGATCTTAGCCATCTGCTGCGAAGCCGCGCCAAAACCCATGTCCGAAGGGGTTTCAGAGAGGACTTCACAGTTAACCAGCTGACCCTTGGACGTCACCAAACACTTCAGGCTCGTCGAGCCTTCCACGTTGTTCCGCTGAGCACGGTCCGGGTAGTACCGGGCCATGTCCTCGTCGCTCGGCAGCCGAGAGAACTGCGGACTGGTGATCGCGACCGCATGAGGCGGAGGCGGAGCCGGGGGGGCCGGAGGCGGCGGCGGAGACTTCGGCGCCGGAGGCAGTTCCAGCGGCGGCGGCGGCGGCAGCCCGGGGGGCGGCGGAACCGGCGGACGCGGAGCGATCTTCGGCGGCGGAGGCGGCGGCGAGTTCTTCGGCGGCGGTGGCGGCGGCGGAGGCGGAGGCGGGGGCGGCGGCGGATGGAGAAGGTTGACCTTCACCGCCTCGTCCGAGAACTCCTGGTACTTCGGCTCAAACTTGGCCTTGTACAGATAGTAGCCGATACCGGTGTAAAGCAGGCAGGAGAACACGATGCCGACGTAGAAGCCCTTGCTGCGGCGCTTGGGCCGACGCTCGGACGTCAACGGGTCATAGTGGTGCTCGAGGGGACCTTGCTGTTGATCAGACATGTTCCGCGAGCTCCTACTTGGGGCCACCGCGTTGATCGGTGCCGATCAGCGCGACGCTATAGAAGCCATTGTCTTGGAGCTTGTTCATCACGCCCAGAAAGTCCCCGTAGAGGGTGTCTTTGTCGGCGCGGATATAAACCCGCTCCTTCGTGGGATCCCGCTTGCCGATCAACTTTCGCAGATCGCCACCCATCGCACCCAGATTGGTTGCGAAGTCGCCAATATGGATCGACCCGTCCTTCTGGATAGTGATGTAGACCGGTTTCGGCGGGTTCGGTGACGGGACCGCCACCGCGGGAGGAAGATCGACTTTCACCGACACAGTGGCCAATGGAGCGGCCACCATGAAGATGATCAAGAGAACCAACATAACGTCCACAAAGGGTGTGACGTTAATTTCGTGGTTCGCCTCGACGTTAAACTTACCCCCGCCAGAACCTGAAAGTTTGGCGGCCATCGGTATTAGGCCCCCTTGTCGAGCTGACGCGAGATAACATTCAGGACTTCAGCCACGAAACCTTCAGAACGAGTGCCGAAGGCGGAGATGCGGGTTTGGAAGTAGTTATACATGACCACCGACGGGATAGCGGCGAAGAGACCGACGCCGGTGGCGAGCAGGGCTTCAGCGATACCCGGAGCCACGACGGCCAGGTTGGTGGTGTTGGTGTTAGCGATACCGATGAACGAGTTCATGATCCCGTAAACGGTGCCGAACAGACCGACGAACGGACCGGTGGAACCGACCGAGGCCAGGAACTGCATGCCGCCCGACAGGCGCTTGGCCAGAGAGGCCTGAACCGCCTGAACCGCCGAGCTCGAACGGGTGATGGTGGAGTCGCGGAATTCACCGCTAACCGCCAGGCCGGCTTGCTTGGACAGCTCGACTTCGGTCGCCGCGGCGGCGGCCATGTCGGCGATCGGGTTGCCTTCGAACTCTTCCGAGGTCGCGATACGGTTGATGTCGCTGATCGAGCGAGCGCCCCGGAAAGCTTCGAGGAACTTGTCGGTTTCGCGGTTCAGACCACCGAACTCAAAGAGCTTGGTGATGAGGAGCACCCAGGAGAAGGCCGAGCAGAGGGCCAGGGCGACGATCACGATTTTCACGACCGCGGTGGCGTTCATGAACATCGTGGTGACGGTGAGCGACTGCGGCTTGGAAGCCGGAGCGGCGGAGGCGTCAGCCGGAGCCGAGGAAGCGGCGGCCGAGGCGTCGGAGGGAGCGGACGAAGCCGCCGTGGCGCTAGCCGCGGTGGCCGCCGGTTGCGCAGCCGTCTGAGCGAGGGCTGGCGCGCTCATCATCAGCGCAATAGCGCCAACGATAGCAATGATGGGGGTCGTTCGTTTGTTGTCGAGCATCTGTCGCCAGTTCCTGCTTGGTCTAGCACAATTTGGACCGAAGGGTCGTCGCGCGAGAGCGTCTCCCCGTGAATTCGCCCAAGACCGCCCCCCTTCGGGATCCGGTCTCGAACCGCTTTCGCTGCGCCCGACCCGTTGCGCCCATACGACCTAGATCCTACTTGAAATCAAGGCTCATATGGATCGCCACGAAGGCACGTTGTGATCGCGACGGCAGCACGCCGTCGAAATCTTACCGCAGTGTTAGACTTGCGGCACGGCTCCTTTGGCAACCCCTTTTTGTATCGTCAAGGGCGAAGCGCGTATTTCAGTAGAAGGGGCTCAGGGCGCCTCAAATTTGATTTTGCGGTGCACAATGCGTGCGGCCCTGGCGCTTGAGCCTATTTTCATAAGCTGGACGAAAGTCTTTGCCGCACTGCAACATAGATTGTTATGTGGAATTGTCGCCGTGTTCGGCGGGGGATGGTGCCTGGGGGCGGATTCGAACCACCGACACGCGGATTTTCAATCCGCTGCTCTACCAACTGAGCTACCCAGGCCCGCCATCGCGGCGCGATCAGGTGATGACCAAATCGCGGGAGCGCCGTCTATAAGGGAGCCCCCGGCGGCTGTCCAGCATAAGCCTCAGTCTTCTGGGTCCTGTTCCGAATTTTGCCGCTCCTCCCCCTCTTCGTCAGGGGAGCCGGGGATCACATAGCGGCCCGAGAACCATCTTTGCAGGTCCACGTCGGCGCAGCGCTTCGAGCAGAAGGGGCGCAGGACGGGGTCCATGGGTTTGCCGCAGATCGGACAGCCGCTCATCGACGGGTCACCTCCAGATGCTCCCGGCGCCGCGATGGCTCCAGGATCAGATCAAAACGCGCGCCGATCCGGTCGCTCAAGGCTGGCGCCAGGATCTTGGCCGCCTCGCCCACGTCTTGGGCGCAATAGCCTAAAATTCGGGCGCCGCCATCGGCCCGGCCCTCGCGCTCCATGGCCCGAAGCAGGCGTAGCGCCAGGCTGACGGTGGTGATCGCCCCGGATTCGTCGCACAGAATCTCGGCGGCCGGCCGCCATCGACGGGGAATCGCGATCTGAAAGGTTCCGAATCTGGTGATCGGCCCGATCGAGACCCCGGGCATGTCCGGGGCGAAGGCCTTGGTCGCCGCCGCCGTCAGGGACGCGCCATCATGACCGGCCCCCACCAGATCGATCACCACGAGCCCACCCAGGCCCTTCAGGCGCAAAAGGCGGGCGCAGTGCTCGATGGCCAGCAGATTGACCTGGCGGGCCGCCCGGCGGGCGTCGGCGCCCCTTGCGCCCAGGTCCACGTCCACCGCCGTCAGGGCGCGGGTGGGTTCGATGGCGATGGACCCGCCGCCCGGCAGGGCGTGCTCGATGGCCAACATCTCTGATTCCGCCTCGTCGGCGACCTCCCGGGCCGCGGCCCCCTCGATGACCGCGACGCCCGGCGCGAAGGCCTTCAGGCGATCGATAAGGGGTTTGGCCCGATCCAACCGCCGGGCGGGGCCGGTCGAGGGCCCGAGCATCCGGGCCAGGGCCAGCTTTCCCCGCCGGGCCTCGGCTGTGATTTCGATTTCGATCCAGGCGCCCTCAGCCACGGCCTTTCCGTCGCCGGTCAGGGCCAGGAGGGCTTCGCCGCCCTCCCCCAGATCCAGGAAGGCCGAGGCAAGGCCGCGCTCGATTCGGGCCACCCGGCCAACCCATTGGGACGACAGGGCCAGGTCAAAGGGCTCGCTAGGCCGCTCAATCAAGAATCGCTCGGGACGTCCGTCCAGGGTGACCACCGCCCGATCCTCCCCGGGCGCCCGATCCAGATAGAGGCGGCGACGGCTCATGGCCGCCGGTATCCGAGCCCCTCCAGAAGGCAGAGGGTCTCATAGAGAGGCAATCCCACCACGCCAGTGTAGGAGCCCTCCATCTCGATGACCAAGCCCGCGGCGGCGCCCTGGATGGCGTAGCCACCAGCCTTGCCACGCCATTCGCCGCCGGCGAGATAGCGGGCCTGCTCCTCGGCGGTGATGCGCTTGAAGTGGACGCGGCTTTCGGAAAGGCGGGCGGACAGCCGCCCGTCGGGCGCCGAAACGGCGACACCGGTGAGGACCTTGTGCGCCCTCCCGGACAGCAGTTCCAGGCAATGGATCGCCTCGGCCTCGGTCTCGGCCTTGGGCAGCACCCGCCGCCCCACCGCCACCACCGTATCGGCGGCCACGACAAAGGCTCCGGGCGCCCGCTCGGCCACGGCCTGGGCCTTGGCCTTGGCCAGCCGCAGGGCCATCAGCCTGGGGGTTTCCTTAGGCAGGGGCCGCTCGTCCAGATCGGCCGCCTCGACGCGGCTCGGCTCCAGTCCGATCTGGCGCAGCAGATCGAGCCTGCGCGGGCTGGCGCTGGCGAGCACAAGGGGGGGCGGAATCAGGGACATGAGCAGGCCACGAGGTCCCTAAGACAGGCTTTGAAGCTTGTATTTGGGGGGTCTGGGCGGCGACTTCGCCGCCTTGGGACACGGCGCCTCGGCCCGTGGGGGCCGCGG
This sequence comes from Caulobacteraceae bacterium, assembly GCA_031291685.1. Taxonomy (GTDB): domain Bacteria; phylum Pseudomonadota; class Alphaproteobacteria; order Caulobacterales; family Caulobacteraceae; genus Poindextera. Next base: position 17,815 of record JARLIP010000047.1, read on the forward strand.
AGGCTGAGGGCGAAGGCCTTCAGCTATTTGAACCGGTAGGTGATGCGGCCCTTGGTCAGGTCATAGGGGGTCATTTCCACCAGGACCTTGTCCCCGGCCAGCACGCGGATGCGGTTCTTGCGCATCTTGCCCGCGGTGTGGGCGATGATTTCGTGTTCGTTTTCGAGTTTCACGCGGAATGTGGCGTTGGGCAGCAATTCGCTGACCGTGCCCGGAAATTCCAGAGGTTCTTCTTTCGCCATACGGCCTTCCTGTAATACGACCTAAAGCAAGACGGCCCGCGCCGTACCGGGACAAACCGGTGCGCGAGCCGTTGAGCAAATCACAGCATACCTTATTTAGCCCCCGAACGTCGATGGCCTGCCGAATCGAGCCAGGATTCGCGCCCGGAGTTCATCCCGCGTGGCCCGATAGGCCTCAAGACGCGCCTCCCGCGAGCCCTCCACCAGGGTTGGATCAGTGGTCGGCCAGTACTCGATATCCACCGCCCGTCCCCGAGACATCTCCACCGCCCGGTGCTGGGCCTCGGGGGTGAGCGAGACCACCACATCGAAGGAGCCGTCCCGCAGGTCGTCGAAGCTCTTGGCCTGGTGGCGGCTGAGATCCGCCCCCAGCTCATCCATCACGATCACCACGAAGGGGTCGATCTCCCCCTCGGGTTTCAGGCCGCAGCTGTCCACATAGACCCGGTCGCCATAGATCAGGCGCACCAGGGCCTGGGCCATGGGCGAACGGACCCGGTTGAAGTTGCAGGCGAAAAGCACCGCGCCCGGAAGCTCCCCCAGCGCCGTCACTGTCTCCACCGGCACGTTTGCTAACCCCGCCAGTGCAACGCGCAGATCAGGGTGAACAGCCGCCGGGCGGTGTCGATATCCGTCTTGACCTTGCCCTCCAGCCGCGTGCGCAGCAGGGCCGAGCCTTCATTGTGCAAGCCGCGGCGGCCCATGTCCAAGGCCTCGATCTGGGCGGGGGTCGCATTGCGGATGGCGTCGTAATAGCTCTCGCAAACCAGGAAATAGTCCTTGATCACTCCCCTGAAGGGCGAGAGCGACAACAGGTGGCGATGCTGGTAGTCGGGCCCGGTGATGTCCAGGGCCAGGCGATTGTCGATCAGGGCGATCTTCAGATCATAGGGGCCGCCCGGGGCGCCCTCGGGCTCGAAATAGTTGGCTTCCAACAGATCGAAGATCGCCACCTGACGCTCATGCTCCTGGTCCCGCGAGGCCGAGGCCAGCGAGGTATCGTCCAGGGCGACGCTCTGCAGGTAGTGCTTGGATCGGTCCTCGGTCATCCCGCGCCGCGCAAGGGGGTTGGGCGCCGGCCGATGCCGACGCCGCGATCAGGGGTGGTGTAAAGCAATCCCCCCCCGTTCGTCATCCAGGCGAATTGTCCAGCTTGGCCCTATTCACGGGAATTCAGCCGGATCGAGGCCGATCTGGCGTGCGCCGGCAGGCCTTCAGCCTCGGCCAGGGCCACGGTGTGGGGGCCCAGACGGGCGAAGGAGGCCGGATCGCACTTCACGATCGAGGTGCGCTTGATGAAGTCATAGATCGACAGGCCCGAAGAGAATCGGGCCGCCCGGCTGGTGGGCAGCACGTGGTTGGAGCCGGCCACATAGTCGCCGATCGCCTCGGGGGTATAGCGCCCCAGGAAGATCGCGCCGGCGTGGCGCACCCGGTCGGCCAGGCGCTCGGGCTCGTCCAGAGCGAACTCCACGTGCTCGGGGGCGATTCGGTCGACCAGTTCGGGAGAGCGGTCCAGGGGCGCGATGATCACCGCCCCATGGCTTTCCCAGGAGGCGCGGGCGTCCTCGCCGGTGGCCAGCACCGACAACTGCCGCTCCACCGCCGCCTCGACCCGCGCCGCGAAGGCCGCGTCGTCGGTGATCAGGATCGATTGGGCCGCCGGATCGTGTTCGGCCTGGGACAAGAGGTCCGCGGCGATCCAGTCGGGATCGTTGTTCCCGTCCGCCACCACCACGATCTCCGAGGGACCGGCCAGGGCGTCGATCCCCACCACCCCATAGAGCCGGCGCTTGGCCGCCGTGACATAGGCGTTGCCCGGTCCCACGATCTTGTCCACCGGACGGATCGGCCCCGCGCCATAGGCGAGCGCCGCGGCGGCCTGGGCGCCGCCCACCCGCCAGATCTCGGTGACCCCGGCGATCTTGGCCGCCGCCAGCACCGCCGGCTGCAAGCGCCCCGGGGGGGTGACCATGGCGATTCGATCGACCCCGGCTACCCTGGCCGGAACCGCGTTCATCAGCACGGTGGACGGATAGGCGGCCCGCCCGCCCGGCACATAGATCCCCACCGCCTCCAGGGGCGTCCAGCGCCAGCCCAGCTCGACCCCGGCGTCATCGACGAAATGGGCGTCCGCCGGGCGTTGACGCTCGTGATAGAGGCGGATGCGCTCGGCGGCGAAGGCGATGGCCTCGCGCACCTTGGGCTCGCACTCGGCCGCGCCCCGCTCGATCTCGGCCTCGGTGACCCGGATCGTCTCCTCGGTGAGGTCGGCGTGATCGAAGCGGCGGCTGTAATCCAGCAGGGCGGCCAGGCCCTC
>JARLIP010000008.1 GCA_031291685.1 Caulobacteraceae bacterium
ACGCGGTCAGGCCATTGCTCATGACGACGTAGTCGTCGGTGATATCTGTGTTGATGTATTGGAAACCGGTCGAGAAATTGAACGGTCCCTTGAAGGTGGACTGCAAGCGAATTTCTTCGCTTATTTCGACGGATTTGGTCTGTCCAAAGTCGTAGCTGCGGAAATATTTTGAACTTCCGACTTGAGGGTCATTGACCACGCCACCTGGGAAGTTTGGATTGGTGGTGTTGAAGGCGATCAGCGGCACCAGGCGGTTGTAGTCTTCGACCGAACTGCCAGTATTGCGGTTGTAGCCGGTTATCGATGACAGGTTCAGGCCGTCGGTGATGTCGTAGGCCATCTTGTAGATGAAGAGATTTTCTTCGGCCTTGTACTGCGGGTCCACCGAGGATTCGATGTCGTGCAGATTGTGGTTCTGCAGGGGGTGGTTGGCATAGACGTCGCCGTTGGTCAGGCCGGCAAAGGGCGCGCCCGACAGGATGCCGCCGAGGGTGGCGGCGCTGTTCACGGTGCCATAGGCCTGGGGCGAATAGAGGCTGCCCGCCTTACAGCCCTGGCTCAACAGGCCCTGATCATATGAGGCGAAGGATCCGCCATAGGCCGCGAGGGTCGCATTGCCCGGGTCCTTGGTGCAGAGCTGCTTGCCGACCCGGTTGCGATGGTCGTTCTCGCCGAAGTGTTCATAGGTCAGATAGGCCTTGAACTTGTCGGTGGGATGGAAGTCGAGGGTGATGCGGCCCGAACCCAGGTGACGGTCGTCGATCTTGTCGCCGTTATAGCTGTTGGTGCCGAAGCCGCCCCGGTCCAGATAGAAGCCCGCCAGACGCACGGCGAAGGCGTCGCCCAGGGGCATGTTGACGTAGCCCGTGACCTTCTTGCTGTCGAAATTGCCGTATTCGCCGGTGATGCTGGCGGAGAAGATGTCGGAGGGCTTGGCGTAGATCACGTTGACCGCGCCGCCGGTGGCGTTCCGGCCATAGAGCGTGCCCTGCGGGCCCCGCAGAACCTCGACCCGTTCCACGTCGTAGAAGTCGGTGTCGCCCAGGTGGTTGGCGGCGACGGGCAGTTCGTTGATGTTGAAGCTGACCCCCGGGTCGCCGGTGGGCGAGACCACCTTGGTGCCGATGCCGCGGATCTGGAAGTTGTAGCCCCCGAAGTTGCTTCGCGAATAGTTGACGTTGGGAACCGACAGTTCGAGGTTCTGGCCGCCGTCGAGGCGCTGGGTCTTCAGGGTGTCGCTGGAAAAGGCCGACACGGCCACCGGCACGCTTTGCAGGCTTTCCGACTTGCGTTGCGCGGTAACGACGATTTCACCGACCGAAGCGGTCGGTTGAGACGCGGCCGCACCGCCAGTCGCTTGCGCGAAGGCCGGCGCACCCGCTAGCAGAGCGGCTGTCGATGCGCCAAGCGCCAGCACAGCCCGCAATTGATGCGTGCGATTCATCAGGTTGTCCCTCCCAAACGTCGCAACGGCTCATTGAGCGACCGCGCGAACGCTATTCCACGGTGTTTCCTACATGCCGCTTTATTTCGAGTCCCCCGCCCGCGGCTGGCAGGTGAAACATCGATAAGTTATGCGAGCCGGGCGTCTGTCAACTGCTCGATTTCACTAAGCAGCATAGTGTGGCGCCTTTGCAGCCATGGGATTCCGCGTTTGGGGCATGGTCTGGGGCGATCGACGCGGAGCCGGTTTCAGCAAGCGTTGGAATGACTTAAACGATCGTTTGGGTGATTGAGGGCTGACAGGATTGAAACCCTCGGCCACTTTATCGCCTGGATTCCTTTTTGCGGACCCAGTCTGGGCCGGTCGTGACGGGGTGGGGGTGATGAAAGGTCGCAGGCGAAGTGTTCACGTCGGCTTCTCGGTCTTGGGGATTTCCGCCGCCTTGGCGGGGTGTGACGCCCCATCCGCGGGCGTCGGCGGCGCGGGACCTGGCGGGGCGGGCGGGCAGCCCAAGGTCTATGCCTCGGTCGCCGACTGCGCGGCGGACCACGACAAGGCCACGTGCGACTCCGCCTGGGACGCCTCCGTGGCCGAGCAAAGCCAGACCGCGCCGCACTACGCCCAGCGTTCGGCCTGCGAGGCGGAGTATGGGGTGGGGCGCTGCGAGGGGCGGCAGGGTTCCGGCGGCTGGATCTTCATGCCGATGATGGCGGGGTTCATGGTCGGGCAGATGATGCGGGGCCGGGACGGACGTCCCAATTCAAACAGCCCGCCCGGGGCCGGCTACAGCGGCGGCGGAGGGGGCGGCGGCTCTGGAGGCTTCACGGGTCGGCCGGTGTTCTATTCGTCGAACGGAGGCTATCGCACCCCGGCCGCCCGCCCGGGGGAGACCTTTCTGGGGCGGGGCGTGGGCGCCACGGGGGTGACCGAGCGCGGCGGCTTTGGCCGGTCCCTCGGCTTCCATTTCGGCGCTCACGGCGGCTGAGGGTGGATCGGGTTTCGCTGACGCCGCGGCCGGACTGGCGCGCGGCGGTCGAGGCGCGGGGGCTGGCCTGGCACACCGGCGATGACGGCCAGCCCTATTGGGACGAGAGCGCCTATTGGCGCTTCACCGCCGAAGAGATCGACCGCATCGAGGCGGCGACCGAGACCCTCTATGGGCTTTGCCTGGAGGGGATCGAGCGTCTGGTGGGGCGGGGCGACCTGGGGCTGTGGGGCTATGATCCGACGGCCATCGCCCTGATCGAGCAAAGCTGGCGGGAGCGTGATCGCCATCCCAGCCTCTATGCCCGCTTCGATCTGGCCTTCGATGGTCGCGATCTGAAACTGCTGGAGCTCAATGGCGACACCCCCACCAGTCTGGTCGAGGCCGCGGTGGTCCAGTGGTGGTGGCTGGAGGAGCGGTTCCCGCAGATGGACCAGTTCAATTCCATCCACGAGGGCCTGGTAGAGGCCCTGAGCGGGTTTCGCCGGGACGCCCCAGCGGGTCAGATGCTGCACCTGACCTGCGTGCGGCCCCATGCGGAGGACGAGGGAACCATCGACTACCTGGCCGCCTGCGCCGGAGAGGCGGGGCTGCCGCGGGAGGTGCTGGGGCTGGAGGAGATCGGCTGGCGCACGGGGGACGGGCCCGGACGGTTCGTCGATCTGGCCGATCGCGAGATCACCGCCCTGTTTAAGCTGGCGCCTTGGGAATGGCTGCTGGCCGACCCGTTCGGCGACCGTCTGGCGAGCGAGGTCCTGGGCGGGCGACTGCGGCTGATCGAGCCGGCCTGGAAGATGCTGGCCTCGGACAAGCGGCTGCTGGCGAGCCTGTGGGAGATGTTTCCCGGTCATCCCCTGCTGCTGGAGGCGACCACGTCCCTGGTCCAGGCCCAGGGCTACGGCGCCTATGCGCGCAAGCCGGCCCACGGGCGGGAAGGGGCCAATGTGGTCCTTTTCGAAGGGGGGCAGGCCGTGGCCAGCGCGTCCGGCGACTATGGCGGGGACGCCGTGGTCTATCAGCGCCGGGCGCGGCTGGCGCACGCCCGGGGAAGCCGGGGGGAGGCGCGATATGCGGTTCTGGGAAGCTGGGTGATCGGTGGCCTGGCCCGAGGGCTAGGGGTTCGCGAGTCGAGCGGTCCGATCACGTCGAACATGGCGCAGTTCGTCCCCCATCTGTTCGAGCCTTAGCTCGGCGAGGCGAGGGGGAGGCGCGTCCCGGCCGGAGCCCGACCCTGGCTCCGGCGGGACAAAGGCGAGCCTTAGCCCGCCTTGCGCTGTTCGGCGTCGTCGGCGCCGTCTTCCTCACCCTGACGGGCTTGCTGATCCTTGGCGATCTCAAGCACGAGCTTGAGAATGACCCGGCGCAGGGCCGGCGGGGCCGCGGAATAGGCCGACAGCAGTTCCGGCGCGCCGCTCTCACGCAGGTGAGCGGTGTTCTGACGGAACAGGGGGCTCGGGATGCTGGCGTCGTCCAGATCGCCGATCAGATCGACCACGCGGCAGTCCAGGGCGTGGGCGATGTCCACCAGACGGGAGAAGCTGACGCGGTTGAAGCCCCGCTCGTACTTCTGGATCTGCTGGAAGGTCAGACCGATCGCATCCGCGAGGGCGGTCTGGGACACGCCAAGCGCCTTACGACGTTGACGGATACGCAGGCCAAGCGCCACGTCGAGGCGGTTGGGGGTCGATTCTTTTTCTGGCTCTTTCATTCGATTTGGGTCTCCTTTTGTATCCGGTATGTGGTCGCGCGGCCGTCGAATGTCCAGTCTATTCCCCCCGGGCGCGACGAGACGTCGCGTTGTAGGGCGAGTTATTAACCCTGACTAGTTGAGAGGGTTCCCTGCGTTTCTTCAGCGTTTCACTACTGAAACAAAGTATTCGTGGTTTGGTCCGAACCAGGGCCATCCATGGCCCTGCTTGGGCTAATTGGATACCGCATACCAGATTCATGATCTGTGGCCGCGGCGAAATGGCCGGGGGCGTCGGCAGACTAGGCTGTTAGCGCAGAGCTTAGCCATTGGAAGCAGTCGAGTGATGACGGGTGGCTTGGTGAAGCATCCGGGAGGGTGTGTGATCGTCTTCTGGGCGCCGCTAATGAGTGACCGGTATCAATGTACCTTGACTTAAGTCGGTATCTACCGAGTTTTCAGGCGTATGAGTTCTGGCGATGATTTGCGGGCGCGCGCCGGTGGATTGCCGGGGAGGCATCGCCGATGTCAGCGAAGGAGCGGATGCGGTCATGGCTATTCCAAGGCGGGTGTTACGCGCCGTGGCGCCCGGAATGGTAACGGATTCGATAGGCCGTCCTGGTGGAATATCGGGCGTGCGTGGCTGATGGCGCTTCCGGAAGCGCCGGTTCGAACATTAAGTATGTTTGTTAGGGGCTGTCAGGGCCGCGTTCGCCCAGTTCTGAAGGCTGTCGCAAATGGAATCGCCCGCGAATCGGATTCGCGGGCGACTCAATCAATGGATGGTCCGCCGGACGGGCGGCCGTCCGCCTAGACGCTGAAAATTAGGCGGCGGAGATCATGCTCATATCGTTGGGATCGCGCAGGACGTAGCCGCGGCCCCACACGGTTTCGATGTGGTGCTTGCCCTGGGTCGCCGAGGCCAGCTTCTTGCGAAGCTTGCAGATGAAGACGTCGATGATCTTCAACTCGGGTTCGTCCATCCCGCCGTAGAGGTGGTTCAGGAACATCTCCTTGGTCAGGGTCGTGCCCTTACGCAGGGAGAGCAGCTCCAGCATCTGATATTCCTTGCCGGTCAGGTGCACCCGGGCGCCGTTCACTTCGACGGTCTTGGCGTCGAGATTAACGGTGATGTCGCCGGTCTTGATCACCGACTGAGCATGACCCTTGGAGCGGCGGACCACGGCGTGGATGCGGGCCACCAACTCGTCCTTGTGGAACGGCTTGGTCATGTAGTCGTCGGCGCCGCCGGAGAAGGTGCGCACCTTGGTGTCGATCTCGGACGTGCCCGACAGAATCATAATCGGGGTATTGATCTTTCCGACGCGCAAAGTCCGCAGGACATCCATGCCGCTCATATCCGGCAGATTCAAATCCAGCAGGATAAGATCGTAGTCGTAGATCTTACCCAAATCGACGCCTTCTTCTCCGAGGTCCGTCGTATAGACGTTGAACCCCTCGGATTTGAGCATCAATTCGATGCTTTGCGCCGTCGCGCTGTCATCTTCTATCAACAGAACGCGCATCAGCCCCTCCCCCCCCCAGGCGGTATTAGACAGAGAAAACCCGTGGCCCCGGTTGAAGCCCACGCACACCATGGTCTTAAGGATATTTAAGCTTGGTTAATCGTGAACAGGTTGAAAACGAATCTAGGGTGATTTGGATTCCGATCGCAAGCCAGGCCGTTAACTATTTTTCGCCTTGGATTCCTTGTGAATCCGGCTGAATCACGGGTGGGGTTCACACCTGCTTAAGGGGCTTGCGGGAAACTTCTTCAGGGACTCATTTTCCTTGGGGAGTCAAGGTTTGCGCAATCTTCTGGCGGCTGTCGAACGCATCGATCCCCTGATCGTTTCGGGGCGCGTGGCGGCGGTCAACGGACTGCTGATCGAGGCGCGCGGCGGATTGACGCGATTGTCCATCGGCGCTCGCGCGGAGATCGAGCGGCGGGGCGCCGGGCCGTTGGCGGCGGAGGTGGTGGGCTTTCGCGACACCCGCGCCCTCTTGATGCCGTTCGGTCCCGTCGAGGGGGTGGCGCCGGGGGCCGAGATCCGGATTTCCCCAGACGGCGCTTCGGTGCGCCCGACCCTGGCCTGGCGCGGACGGATCATCGACGCCTTTGGCGAGCCGATCGACGGCAAGGGGCCCTTGCCCCAGGGGCCCGCGCCTTACAATCTGCGCAGCCCACCGCCGCCGGCCCATGCCCGGGGCCGGGTAGGGGAGCGCCTGGACCTTGGCGTGCGGGCCATGAACGCTTTCACCACCTGTTGTCGGGGCCAGCGCCTGGGGGTGTTCGCCGGCTCGGGGGTGGGCAAATCCGTTTTGCTCTCGATGCTGGCCCGGGAGGCCGACTGCGACGCGGTGGTGGTCGGGCTGATCGGTGAGCGGGGCCGCGAGGTGCGCGAGTTCGTCGAGGAGACCCTGGGCGAGGAGGGGCTGAAGCGGGCGGTGGTGGTGGTCGCCACCTCCGACGAGCCGGCCCTGAAGCGCCGCCAAGCGGCCTTCATGACCCTGGCCATCGCCGAATACATGCGCGATCAGGACCAGGAGGTCCTGTGCCTGATGGACAGCGTCACCCGCTTCGCCATGGCCCAGCGGGAGATTGGCCTGGCGGCCGGCGAGCCGCCGACCACCAAGGGCTACACCCCGACGGTGTTCACAGAGCTGCCCAAGCTTTTGGAGCGGGCCGGGCCCGGGCCGATTCGCCCGGACGGCACCCAGGCGGGCTCGATCACCGGGCTGGTCACGGTGCTGGTGGACGGGGATGACCACAACGAGCCCATCGCCGACGCGGTGCGCGGGATCCTGGACGGGCACATCGTCATGGAGCGGGCCATCGCCGAGCGGGGCCGGTTCCCGGCGATCAATGTGCTCAAGTCAATTAGCCGCACCATGCCGGGCTGCCAGCTGCCCTACGAGCGCGAAATCGTAACCAATGCCCGGCAAACCATGGCGGCCTACGCGAACATGGAAGAGCTGATCCGGATCGGCGCCTATCGCACCGGAACCGATCCGCAGATCGATCGGGCGATCACGCTCAATCCGGCCATCGAGGCCTTCCTGTCGCAGAACAAGGACGAGGCCACGAGCCTCGACGAAGGCTTCGCCCGTCTGGGGGCGATCTTGAAGGGTGAAGTTCAATGAGTTGGCGTGAGTCCCTGATCCGCATCACCAACTATGAGGTCGAGACGCTGCAGAAGCGTCTGGGCGAGATCGTGGGGCGGCGGCAGGATGCGCAGATGCGCCTGACCATGCTGGAGGCTCAGGTGGTCGCCGAGATGGAGCACGCCAATCGTGACGCGTCCCTGGGCTTTGGCTGGCAGGGCTTCCTGGCCGGCATGAAGCATCGCCGCGAGCGCATCGACCTGGAGATCCGCGACATCGAACAGGAAGAGGCCGGCGCCCGCGACGCCCTGTCCGACGCCTTCGAGTCCCTGAAGAAGTTCGAGCACGTGGCCGAGATCGCCCGCCTGGCGGGGGTCAAGGAAGCCGACAAGCGCGAAACCGCGGCCATGGACGAGATCGGCCTGAGGGTCGCCTCGCGCTAAGGCCTATCTGGACCATTGCTTCCTCCCCTGCATAGCGCAGCGGCGCGGGGCGCAAGCCCCGTGGCGGAGGGGGCGTCTTGACCGTCCGAGCGCCCCCTCAGTCGGGGTTTCACCCCGACAGCTCCCCCGTTGGAACGGGGGAGCAGGATGCGCCTAGGGCTTCACAAGCGTAAGCCGCTTGCGCCCACCGTGCTCCGGTTCAGTAGGTCTGGGTGCGGTTCGCGGCGGCGGCGGCCTTGGCGGCGGCCGCGGCCTGGGCGGCTTCGTCGTTCTGGCGGATGGCGCGCAGGTCGTCGCTGATGCGCAGGATCGCCACATAGAACTCGCAGCTGGCCCGCCAGATCAAACCAAGGGCCAGCACCGCCAGGGCGCCGCCCACCAGGGCGGGAACCGCCAACAGCCAGCCGGCCGCGCCGTCATTGTGCAAGGCCAAGCCCGCCGCCGCGCCCACGGCGAAGAAGCCCATCAGGGCGATGATTCCCAGGCCCGCCCAATAGACAAGATGGATCAGGGACCCGGCGATCAGCCTGTCAAAGGTGAGCAGATCCCAAAACAGCCCCCGGGACGCTGGATTTCGCTTACTCGCCGCCGGGCTCATGCCGAAAGGGTCCTTGGGTGGTAGGGTCTCGCCTCACGCGCCCTGGCTAGCAGCCGCGCGGGCTCCCTGCAATGGCGCCGCCGCCGAGCTCGACAGCAAGAGTTGCAAACCTCGGCTCAGACGACACCCACGGTCTTCAAACGCACCTTGGGATGCACCTCGTTCTGGCTCATGACCACGGTCTGGCCGCGGAATCGCTCAATGATCGAACGGACATAGGGGCGAACCCCGGGGCTGGTCAGGAGCACGGGGGAGTCGCCAGCCAGGGCCGCGCGCTCGAAAGTGTCGCGCACGGAGCGAATGAAGTCCTGAAGGCGGGACGGCGCCAGGGCCAGCTGCTTTTCCTCGCCGGGGCCGATCAGGGCCTCGGAGAAGGCCTGTTCCCATTCGCCGGACAGGGTGACGATAGGCAGGGCGCCGTCGTCGCCACGGTTTTGCCAGCACAACTGGCGACCCAGGCGGGCGCGGACGGCCTCCACCAGATTGGTGATGGAGTGGGTGTGGGGGGCGGCCTCGGCCAGGCCCTCGAGGATGGCGGCCAGGTCGCGGATCGAGACCCGCTCCTTGAGCAGGGCTTGCAGCACCCGTTGCAGGGTGGTGGCGGTGACCACCGAGGGAATCAGCTCCTCCACCAGCTTCTTCTGCTCGGCGGGCAGGTCCTTCAGCAGCTTTTGCACCTCGGTGTAGGAGAGCAGGTCCGCCATGTTCTCCTTGAGGATCTCGGTCAGGTGGGTGGTGAGCACCGTGGCCGGATCGACAATGGTGTAGCCGCGGAAGGTGGCTTCCTCGCGCAGGGAATCGTCGATCCAGGTGGCGGGCAGACCGAAGGCCGGTTCGCGCACATGCTCGCCGGGCAGGTCCACCTGGCCGCCGCGGGGGTCCATGGCCATCAGGTGCTGAAGGCGCACCTCGCCGGCGCCGGCCTCCATCTCCTTGATGCGGATGGCGTAGCCGTTGGTGGACAGGCGCATGTTGTCGAGGATGCGCACGGGGGGCATGACGAAGCCGTATTCCCCGGCCAGGGTGCGGCGCAGGGCGCGGATCTGGTCGGTCAGGCGCCGGCCCTGAAGGTCGTTGATCAGGACCAGGAGGCCATAGCCCAGCTCGATCTTGACGTCGTCGATGACCAGGGCCGTGGCGATCGGCTCATCTTCGGGCTCGGCGGTGGGCGCGGCCGCGGCGGCGGCCGGGACGGGCTCGCGGGCCTTCTGCGCCCGGGTCCAGGCCAGGCTGCCGGCGCCCAAGGAGATGGCGGCGAAGGGGATGATGGGCATGCCGGGGACCAGGGCGATGACGCCGGCGGCGGCGGCGACCATGCCCAGGGCCACGGGGTTCATGGCCAACTGGGTGACCAGGGCCTTGTCGGCGGAGCCCTCGACCCCGGCCTTGGAGACCAGGAAGCCGGCGGCGATGGAGATGATCAGGGCGGGGATCTGGCTGACCAGGCCGTCGCCGATGGTCATGATGGTGTAGGTGGAGGCCGCCTGGGCGATCGGCAGGTGGTGCTGGGCCACCCCGATCAGGATGCCGCCGATGATGTTGATGGCGACGACAATCAGGCCGGCGATGGCGTCGCCGCGCACGAACTTCGAGGCGCCGTCCATGGAGCCGAAGAAGGTGGATTCCAGCTCCAACTCCTTGCGCCGGACCTTGGCCTGCTCCTGGTCGATCAGGCCCGAGGACAGGTCGGCGTCGATG
>JARLIP010000048.1 GCA_031291685.1 Caulobacteraceae bacterium
ACGGTCGAACTGGAAAGCGCAGACGGCCAGACCGCCCTGCGCGCCAATGGCCAGGTGGTGCTGTTCGACGGCTATCTGGCGGTTTACGAGGAAGGCCGCGACGACGACGAGGGCGAGGACGGCGGACGCCTGCCGGTGATCCGCGAGGGCGCCGACGCCAAGGTCCTGGCCGCCCGCTCCGACCAGCACTTCACCGAACCGCCGCCCCGCTATTCCGAAGCCTCGCTGGTCAAGAAGCTTGAGGAGCTGGGCATCGGCCGGCCCTCCACCTACGCCTCGATCCTGACCGTGCTGCGCGAGCGCGACTATGTGCGGATGGAAAAGACCCGCTTCGTGCCCGAGGACAAGGGCCGGTTGGTCACGGCGTTCCTGGAGCAGTTCTTCGGCCGCTACGTGGAATACGATTTCACCGCGGCGCTTGAGGAAAAGCTCGACCTGGTCTCGGCTGGGGAGCTGAACTGGAAGGCCCTGCTGCGGGAATTCTGGCTCGATTTCCACGCCCAGGTGGGCGAGATCGGCGGACTTCGCACCACCCAGGTGCTGGACGCCCTGAACGAGGCCCTGGGCCCGCACATCTTCCCGGACAAGGGCGACGGGTCGGACCCCCGCGCCTGTCCCACCTGCGGCACCGGGCGGCTGAGCCTGAAGACCGGAAAATACGGCGCCTTCATCGGCTGCTCCAACTATCCCGAATGCCGCTTCACCCGCCAGATCGCCCAGCAGGAAGGCGAGGAGACCGCCGAGAGCGGCGACCGCGAACTGGGCCAGAACCCCGATGGCGGCCGCGCGGTGTGGCTGCGCATCGGCCGCTTTGGGCCCTATGTGGAAGAGGTGGGCGACGAAAAGCCCAAGCGCGCGAGCCTGCCCAAGGGCTGGCCGCCGGCGGCCATGGACCTGGAAAAGGCCCTGCGCCTGCTGAAGCTGCCCCGGGAGGTTGGTCTGCATCCTGAGGATGGGACCATGATCCTGGCGGGCATCGGGCGCTATGGCCCCTATGTCCAGCACGCCGGCACCTACGCCAATCTGGAGAGCGCCGACGAGGTGTTCGAGGTCGGCCTCAACCGCGCCGTGGCGGTGCTGGCGGAAAAGCGCGCCGGCGGCGCCCGGGGCGGACGCGGGGCGACGGCGGCGGCCCTGAAGGAGCTGGGCGCTCACCCCACAGACGGGGCGCCCGTGCGCATCCTGTCAGGCCGGTTCGGCCCCTATATCAAACATGGCTCGACCAACGCCAACGTCCCCCGGGGCGCCGATCCCCAGGCCCTGACCCTGGAAGAGGCCCTGGCGCTGCTGGCCGAGCGGGAGGCCAAGGGCGGCGGCAAGAAGCCGACCAAGGCCAAGGCGGCCGCGAAGCCCAAGGCCGCGGCCAAGCCCAAGGCGGAAAAGGCCGTGGCGGAAAAGGCGGCGCCCGCCAAGAAGGCGGCGGCGAAGAAGCCGGCCGCCAAGAAGGCCGCGGCGAAGAAGGCCAAGGCCTCCTGAGACACCAATGACCGCCAAGGCCGCGCCGCTTCCCTGGCCCCACGCCCTCCTGGCCCTCGCGGTGATGGCGGTGTGGGGCTCGAACTTCGTGGTCATCCGCATCGCGTTGCAGCACCTGCCGCCTTTGCTGCTGGCGGCCCTGCGCTTCACCTTCGCGGTGCTGCCGGCGATCTTCTTCATCAAGCGGCCCGCAGCCCCCTGGCGGCATCTGGCGGCCTATGGCCTGCTGATCGGGGCCGGGCAGTTTGGCGTGCTGTTCATCGCCATGCGCTCCAGCATCACGCCGGGCCTCGCGTCCCTGGTGATCCAGACCCAGGTGTTCTTCACCATCGGCCTGTCCATGGCCATCACCCGGGAGCGGGTGCGCGGCTATCAGTGGGGCGCCCTGCTGCTGGCCTTCGCGGGGCTTGGGGTGATCCTGGCCCATTCGGGCAAGGGCGCCACGCCGGTGGGCCTGGGCCTGACCCTGCTGGCGGCCCTCTGCTGGGCGGGCGGCAACGCCGTCAGCCGGGCCAGCGGCCGGGTCAACATGCTGGCCTATGTGGTCTGGTCGAGCCTGTTCGCCGCCCCGCCGCTCTATGTGCTGTCCCTGATCTTCGACGGCTGGCCGGCGATCCGCGGCGGCCTGATCCATGCCGACACGGTCACCTGGGCGGCGGTGCTGTGGCAGGCGGTGGGCAACAGCCTGTTCGGCTACGCCGCCTGGGGCTGGCTCCTGGCCCGGCACCCCGCCGCCACGGTCACGCCCATGGCCCTGCTGGTCCCGGTGTTCGGCATGGCCGCCTCGGCCTGGTGGCTGGGCGAGCCCCTGCCCGCCTGGAAGTTGATCGCCGCGGCGCTGATCATGAGCGGTCTGGCCCTGAACCTGCTGTGGCCCATGGCCCGGGCGCGGCTGGCGGCCGGGGTCGGCGCACCGGCTTGACGGCCCCGGGCGCCAAGCCATTCGCCTTTATGCGCCGGTCGCGGTAAGCCAGGACCATGCCTCCGCCCAAACGCCCCGCCCCGCCCAAGACATCCGCCAAGGCCATCCCCAAGGCGCCCTTGGGCCTGCCCGACCGGGACACCCTGATCGCCTATCTGCGCGAGCACGGCGAGGCCGATAAGGGCGATATCGCCAAGGCCTTCGGCCTGAAGGGCGCCGACCGCCGGGCCCTGCGGATGATGATCAAGGACCTGGAGGAAGCGGGCGCCCTGGGCCGCCGGGGCAAGCGCGGCTATGCCGAAGCCGGGACCCTGCCTCCGGTGGGGGTGGTGGACGTCGCCGAGCGGGACGCCGACGGCGATCTCTATGTGCGGCTGGCCAAGGCCAGCGAAGACGCGCCGACCGTGCGGCTGGCGCCCGGAGGCCACGAGGCCGTCACCGGGGCGCCGGGCCTGGGCGACCGGCTGCTGGTGCGCTTCGAGCAGCTGGCCGATGGCCAGTTCGAGGCCAAGGTCATCAAGCGCCTGGGCCAGAGCGCCCACAAGATCCTGGGGGTGATCCGCAAGTCCCGCCGCGAAACCCGGGTGGAGCCCGTGGACCGCAAGAGCCGCGAGAGCCTGCTGTTGTTCGAGGCCGAGGCCCAGGCTCAGAACCTGAAGGACGGGGATCTGGTCCTGGCCCAGGTCGGCGCCACCCATGAGCGCTTCGGCCCCAAGCGGGGCAAGGTGCTGGAGGTGGTGGGCCGCGAGGACCAGCCCCGGGCGGCCTCGCTGATCGCCATCCACGCCCACGGCATTCCCACCGGCTTTTCCGCCGCCGCCGAGGCCGACGCGGAAGCCGCCAGACCGCTGGAACTGGGCGGGCGCACGGACCTGCGCGACCTGCCCCTGATCACCATCGACCCGGCGGACGCACGGGACCATGACGATGCGGTCTATGCCCATCCCGACGATGATCCCCGCAATCCCGAGGGCCAAGTGGTCTGGGTCGCCATCGCCGATGTGGCCGCCTATGTCGCGCCTGGCTCGGCCCTGGACCGGGAGGCCCGGGACAAGGCCAACAGCGTCTATTTCCCCGACCGGGTCGAGCCGATGCTGCCCGAGCGGCTGTCCAATGGCCTTTGCAGCCTGCGCCAGGGCGAGAATCGCGCCTGCATGGCGGTGCGGATGGTGTTCGACCGGGACGGCCGCAAGGTCTCCCACCGCTTCGTGCGCGGCCTGATGCGCTCGGCGGCCAAGCTGTCCTACGAACAGGCCCAGGCGGCCATCGACGGCCTGCCGGACGACGCCACCGGCCCCTTGATGGCCGGGGTCCTGACGCCCCTGTGGACCGCCTATGGGGTGATGAAGCGCGGGCGGGAGAAGCGCTCGCCCCTGGACATCGAAAGCACCGAGCGGCGGATCGTGATCAGCCCCGAGGGCGAGGTGGTCTCCATCACACCCCGGGTGTCGCTGGAGGCGCACAAGCTGATCGAGGAGATGATGGTGCAGGCCAATGTCTGCGCCGCCGAGACCCTGGAGCAGAAGCGCACCCCTCTGATCTATCGGGTCCACGACACCCCCAGCCAGGAGAAGATGCAGAACCTGGCCGACTTCCTGGCCACCCTGAATGTGCCCTGGAACAAGGGCGAGACACCGAGGACCGACCGCTTCAACCGCCTGCTGGCCCAGATGCGGGGAACGGAACACGGGGAGATCGTCAACGAGGTGGTGCTGCGCACCCAGATGCAGGCCCACTACAGCCCCGATAATATCGGTCACTTCGGCCTGAACCTGGATCGCTACGCCCACTTCACCTCGCCGATCCGCCGCTATGCCGACCTGATCGTCCACCGGGGCCTGATCCGCGCCCTGGGGCTGGGGAACGACGGCTTGGCCGACCAGGACATCGCGCGCCTGAAGGAGACCGCCGAGCACATCACCCTGGCCGAACGCCGGGCCATGGCCGCCGAGCGAGACGCCACCGACCGCTATGTCGCCGCCTATATGGACGACAAGGTCGGCGCCGAGTTCGACGGACGCATCACCGGGGTCACCCGCTTTGGCCTGTTCATCCGTCTGACCGACACCGGCGCCGACGGCCTGGCGCCGGTGTCGTCCCTGGGCGACGAATATTTCATCCACGACGACAAGGCCCACGCCCTGGTGGGCGAGCGCACGGGGCGGCGCTGGCGCCTGGGCGCGCCGGCCAGGATCAAGCTGGTGGAGGCGACCCCGATCACCGGCGGGCTGCTGTTCGCGATGGTGTCCGAGCCGGATGCGACCGATCCCAACGCCCCGCGCACCCGCTTTGGCGCGCGGCGGCCCATGGGCAATCGTCCGCCCCCCGGCAAGCGACCGCCCGGAGGCAAGGGCCGGCGGCGGTGAGGCCGCAAGCGGGCGCGACCAATAGTCAGCCTTACCCAAGGTCAGACTTTCCCTGAGCGCCGGGGCTCCTAAACTGGCGACATGAGCGAACCGGTTCTCGATCCCAACTACGATCCCCGCAGCGACGGCGCCATGCGCAAGGCGGGGACCAAACTGATGCGGCCGCGGGATGCGGCGACCCTGATCATCGTGCGCCGGGATGGGCCCCAGCCCCGGGTGCTGATGGGCCGGCGCCACGGCGGACACGACTTCATGCCGGACAAGTGGGTGTTCCCCGGAGGCCGCATCGATCGCGGCGACTTTTCCGCCCCCTTCGCCACCGACCTGCGCCCGGAAGTGGCCGCGCGGCTGGAGAAGACCGCCCCGCCCCGCAGAGCCCGGGCCCTGGCCCTGACCGCCGTGCGTGAGACCTTCGAGGAGACCGGCCTGCTGCTGGCCCAGCCCGCCTCGCCTCGACCCGGCGCGGGGCCGTGGCGGGAGTTCCTGCAGATCGGGGCCGAGGCGGATCTGGCGGCCCTGGACTTCATCGCCCGGGCCATCACCCCGCCCTACCGGCCCAAGCGCTTCGACGCCCGCTTCTTCATGGCCGACGCCGAGCGGCTAATCTGCCTGGAGCGGCGGACCGATTGCGGCGAGCTGGACGAGATCGCCTGGGTCGAGCTGGCCGAGGCCATGGACCTGGACCTGCCCAACATCACTCGTTTCGTGTTGCAGGAACTGGCCCTGCGCCTGGAGGATGCGGACCGGCCCGCCCCGTTCATGCGTTTTTTGAACGGCGCGCGGCGTCTGGCCTATCTGTGAGCGGGGCCAAGACGATCGTGCGCCCCCGGGACGCGGCCAGCCTGGTGCTGGTGCGCCGCTCCGCCAAGGGGTTGGAGGTGCTGATGGGCCGCCGGCCGCGCAAGTCCGCCTTCGCCCCCGACGTCTTCGTCTTTCCCGGCGGCAAGGTCGAGCCGGGTGACCGACTGGCCCGCCCCCTGCGCCCCCTGGACCCTGAAAGCGCCCGGCGCACCGGCGCCTCCCCCCGGCTGGCCGAAGCCCTGGCGGCGGCGGCCCTGCGAGAGACCGCCGAGGAGACGGGCCTGATCCTGCCCCCCGATCACGGCGCCCTGACCCTGATGGCCCGAGCCATCACCCCCACCGAATCGCCGATCCGGTTTCACGCCCGATTCTTCCTGGCTGATTGGGACGAGGCCCATGGCGCTCATTCCGACAGCCACGAATTGACGGACCTGACCTTCCGCAGCCTGGAGGACATCGCCAAACTCCCCCTGATGGACGTCACCGAAGCGGTGCTGGCCAGCCTTGGGGAACTTGACGCCCAGGGCGTTCGGCCGTTCCTGTTCACCTATCGCGGCGGACGGCCGCGCCATCGGCCCCTGGCGTGAGGCTAAATCAACGCGGTCGTCGTTGACTTTCGAGGCGCAATGCGTATTTTCCGCGCCTCTCGGATTTTTCGGCGTCGGCTCTGGCTACGCCTGTAAAAGGTTAGACCATGGCCAAGCCAGCCTCCATCAAGATCCGCCTCAATTCGACGGCGGACACCGGCTTCTTCTACGTGACCAAGAAGAACGCCCGCACCATGACCGAAAAGATGGTCGTGAAGAAGTACGATCCCGTCGTGCGCAAGCACGTGGAGTTCAAAGAAGGCAAGATCAAATAAGCCTTCCGCCTCATCGCGAATTCGCTTTCGAACGCCCGGCCGCAAGCCGGGCGTTTTTGATTCCGGCGCCCTGTTCGCGCCGCCACCAGCGGCCATGAATTCGACGCCAAGGCTTAGCAATGGGCGCATATTGCGCGATCACACGTCCAGATTCGGAGAATTGTCATGGGGCGGACTTGGGTGACGGCCTGCTGTGCGGCGGCCCTGATGCTGGTCTCCGCCCCTGGAGCCGGCTCCGCGGCGTCCCTGGCGCCCCTGCCCTCGCCCACCATTCCCTATACCCGGACCGTGCTGGCCAATGGCCTGACCCTGATCGTGCACGAGGACCACAAGGCCCCGATCGTGGCGGTCAATATCTGGTACCACACCGGCTCCAAGAACGAGCCCCCGGGACGCACCGGTTTCGCGCACCTGTTCGAGCATCTGATGTTCGGCGGCAGCGCCAACTACCCGCAGAGCTGGTTCAAGGCCATGGAGCGGGTCGGCGGGTCCGACATCAACGGCACCACCTATTACGACCGGACCAACTTCTTCGAGACCGTGCCGACCGGCGCCCTGGACATGACCCTGTGGCTGGAATCGGACCGCATGGGCCACCTGCTCGACAAGTTCGACGAGAAGGTCCTGACCACCCAGCGCGGGGTGGTGCAGAACGAAAAGCGCCAAGACGAAAACCAGCCCTACGCCGTCGCCGACGAGATCATCACCAGGAGCGTCTGGCCCGCCGGCCACCCCTATAGCCACACCGTGATCGGCGAGATGCAGGACCTGGACGCCGCCTCGGTCAAGGACGTCAAGGACTGGTTCTCAAAATACTACGGCCCCACCAACGCCGTGATCGTGCTGGCCGGGGACATCGATCCGGCCACGGCCAAGGCCAAGGTCGAGAAATATTTCGGCGAGATCGAGCCGGGGCCGCCGGTGGTCCACCAGAAGGCGTGGATCGCCAAGCGCGGCGGCTCGCAACAGGCCGAGGTCCGCGATCGGGTGGCCCAGCCGCGCCTCTACCGGGAATGGAACGTCCCCGAGGACGGCGCCGCCGACAACGACTATCTGTCGCTGCTGTCCGACATCATGGTCGGGGACAAGACCTCCCGGCTCTACCGGCGCCTGGTGATCGGCGACCAGACCGCTACCGACGTCTCCGCGGGCCTGGACAGCCGCGAGATCGCCAGCCTGTTCGACGTGGAGATCACCGCCAAGCCGGAGGTCAGCCTCGATGTGATCGACGCGGCCCTCAAGGAGGAGATGGCGCGGCTGCTGAAGGACGGCCCCACCGCCGAGGAGGTCGAGCGGGCCAAGACCGCCCGGGTGGCGGGAATCGTACGGGGGCTGCAAAGGGTCGGGGGCATGGGCGGCAAGGCCGACATCCTGGCCTCCGGTCAGACCTTCGAGGGCTCTCCCGACGCCTTCAAAACCAGTCTGGCGCGGATCGAGGCGGCCACCCCCAGCGATCTTCAGGCCGCCGGCAAGCGCTGGCTGAGCGACGGGGACTTCACCCTGCGGGTCACGCCCTTCCCCGACTATGCCGCGGCCCCCGCGGGCGCCGACCGCTCGGCCCTGCCCGCCGCCGGGCCGATCACGGCGCCGAAGTTCGTCAAGTTCGAGCGGGCCACCCTGAAGAACGGCCTGAAGGTGATCGTGGCCGAGCGCCATGACAATCCGTCCGTCTCCCTGGATCTGGTGCTGGACGCCGGCTACGCCTCGGACCAGCTGGCCAAGCCCGGGGCCGCCGGCCTGACGGCGCGGATGCTGGCCGACGGCGCCGACAAGCTGGACGCCTTGCAGATCAGCGCCCGCCTGTCCGAGCTGGGGGCGAGCCTGGGCGCCAACGCCGGCCGCGACACCACCCAGATGAGCATGTCGACCCTGTCGGCCCGGCTGGACCCGTCCCTGGACCTGTTCGCCGACGTGCTGTTGCATCCAGCGATCCGGCCGGACGACCTTGCCCGGGAAAAGGCCCTGCAGATCGCCGCCATCGACCAGGACAGGCAGGACCCGGTGCAGATGACCCTGAGAGTGTTGCCGCAACTGGTCTATGGCGCCGAGCACGCCTATGCGGCGCCGCTGGACGGGCTGGGGGACGAGGCCTCGGTCACCGCCCTGACCCGGGACGATCTGCTAGCCTATCACCGCACCTGGTTTCGGCCCAACGGCGCCACCTTGATCGTGGTGGGCGACACCACGGCGGCCCAGATCCTGCCCAAGCTGGAGGCCCGCCTGGGCGGATGGACGCCGGCGCCCGTCCCGGTCAAGAACATCGCCCCCGTGGCGCCGCCAGCCGGCTCCAGGGTCTATCTGATGGATAAACCCAACGCCCTGCAGTCGGTGATCATCGCCGCCATCGTGGCCCCGCCCCGGAGCGATCCGGACCATCTGGCCATCCAGACCATGAACACGGCCCTGGGTGGGGCCTTCAACTCCCGCCTGAACATGAATCTGCGGGAAGACAAGCACTGGGCCTATGGCGCCGGCAGCTTCACCCGCGACGCCAAGGGCCCCAGCCTGTTCCTGGCCTACGCCCCGGTGCAGAGCGACAAGACCGCCGAGAGCTTTGGCGAGATGCGGCGGGAACTGAGCGAGATCGTCACCAAGCGCCCGGTGACCCCCGCTGAACTGGATTTCGCCCAGAACAGCATGGTGCGGGCCCTGGCCGGGGAATGGGAGACCACCGACGCGGTGGCCGCCAGCCTGGCCTCCATGGTCGCCTATGGCCTGCCCGACGACTACTTCGACACCTATCCCGCCAGGATCGCGGCCCTGACCCCGGCGGACGCGGCCCGGGCCAGCCAGCGAGTGGTCCAGCCCGACCATCTGACCTGGATCGTGGCCGGCGACCGCAAGACCATCGAGCCGGGGCTGAAGGCCCTGGGGCTTGATGTTCAGGTGCTGGATGCGGACGGGAAGCCGGTGCGGTGACTTGAAGCCCCACCAAGGCTACTGTTTCGACGCGGGCGATGCTATGTATTGGTCATGCCGGTAACCACCGAGTTCCAAATCTCTGAACCTGAGCGGCGGGGTGAAGCGGCCCGGGAACGCGAAGCCCGTTTGGCGCGGGAGCGCGTGATGTTGGATGCTGGCCGGGCGGATATAGACGCTGGACGGTCGTTGTCCGGCGCTGAATTGGATGACTGGCTACAGCGCCTCGTTGACGACGCGCCGGACGAAACACCTTAGTCAACCTGACTCAGCGCCCATAGTCCGTGCCGCGACAGATCAGACTTTCAGAGACCGCCAAGGCGGATCTCTTGGCCGCCCGCCAATGGCTGACCCAGTCCGGCGCAGGGGGTCGGGCGAAAGCCCGGCTGCGCCGCATCACAGAAGCGATCAAAGATTTACGTCGTCATCCCTGTCGCTGGCCCGTCGGCGACCACCCCGGTGTCCGCGAAAGGCCAGTCGAAGGCTACCGGCTGATGTACGAAGTGGCGCCAGATACGGGTAACGATCGTTCCGCCGGAGACGTGGCCGTCCTGCGTATGTTCGGTCCTTTTCAGGACCGCACTCAGCTCTGATTTCCAAAGCGCCTCCGACCGCGCCGTCAGGCCGCCTTGGCGATGACCTTGTTGCGGCCGGCGGCCTTGGCCTCATAGACGGCGGCGTCGGAGCGCTTGAGCAGAGCCTCGGGGGTGTCCTTCGCGCCCAGGGTCGAGGCGACGCCGATGGAGATGGTGACGGTCAGGAGTTCCTTGCCGCCGGCGACGCGGAAGGGCGAGCCGGAGACATGGGCGCGGATCCGCTCGGCGATGCGCTCGGCTGCGATCAGATCCGTTCCGGGCATGATCACCACGAATTCCTCGCCGCCATAGCGGCAGGGCAGATCGACGGCGCGGACATTGGTGGCCACGCGCACGGCGAATTCCCGCAGCACCTCGTCGCCGATATCGTGGCCGTAGGTGTCGTTGATCTTCTTGAAGTGGTCGATGTCGATCAGCAGCGCCCCCACCGGGTCACCGCCCTTGGCGGCCCGGGTGACCAGGGCGTTGAGCTGGCCAACCATATAGCGCCGGTTATGCAGGCCGGTGAGTTGGTCGGTGACCGCCAGCTCTAGGGAATGATCGAGGTTCTTGCGCAGGAAATCGGTGTAGCGCTTGCGCTTGATCTGGGTGCGGACCCGGGCCGACAGCTCCTGGGGATCGATCGGCTTGGGCAGGACGTCATTGATGCCGATCTCCAGGGCCTTGACCATCCGCGGACGCTCGTCCGGGTCGATCACGGCCAGGATCGGCATATGGCGGGTGGCCTCGTCCGAACGAATCTGGGCGGCGAAGCGCAGGCCGTCGAAGGTGCGGGCATTGGCGTTGACGATCAGCAGGTCCACCGGGCCGCGGCAGGTCAGGTGCGCCTTTTCCGGATCGGTCTCGATCAGGGGGCGGTGCTCTATGGCCAGTTCAGCGGCGATGCGCTGGGCCTGCCGCTCGTTGTCGTCGCAGATCACGATCCGCCCGCCAGAACCCGCCAGGCGCGCGGCGGCGCCGGCGATCACCCCCATGCGCCGGCCGGAGGCCTCGCGCTGGCGCAGTTCGTCAATCACGGTCTTGAGCCGAGTGAGGCTGCGCACCCGGGAGAACAGCATCACGTCGTCGATGGGTTTGTTCAGGAATTCGTCGGCGCCCGCCTCCAGGCCGGCGATGCGGTCGGCCCGTCCGTCCAGGGCGGTGACCAGGACCACGGGGATGTGCCGCGTGGCCGGATCGTCCTTCAGGCGCCGGCAGACCTCGAACCCGTCCATGCCGGGCATCATCACGTCGAGGATGATGATGTCGGGACGTTCGGAGGCGGCCATGGCCAGACCCGTAGGCCCATCCTGCGCCAGCATCACGTCATAGTACTCGGCCGTGAGCTTAGCGTCGAGCACACGCAGGTTAGCTTCGATATCGTCGACCACCAGAATTCGAGCGGTCATGGCTGGATCACCCCAGATATCGCCGGATCGTGTCCAGGAAGTGGGACACCGAGATCGGTTTGGAAATATATGCCTGACAACCGCCGTCACGAATACGCTCTTCGTCCCCCTTCATGGCGAAGGCGGTGACGGCGACCACGGGGATGTGGGCCAGGTCATCGTCTTCCTTCAGCCACTTGGTGACCTCCAGCCCCGAGATCTCCGGTAACTGGATATCCATCAGGATCAGGTCCGGGCGATGCTGCCGCGCCAGGGCGAGCGCCTGCAATCCCTCGCGGGTCTGCAGGGTTTCATAGCCCTGGGCGTCGAGCAGATCATGAAACAGCTTCATGTTCAGCTCGTTATCCTCGACGATCAGGACTTTCTTGGCCATTCGGGTTCCGGGTCACGGCGGTCAGGCTAACAAACAGCCTTCCCACCCACTAAGCTCCTGCTAATCACACGATATCCTTAAGTCCGCGTTGACTGTGGAGCCATTGTTGCAAACCGCCAATCATTCCAGCCATCCGCGCATCGACCCGGCCAGACCCCTGGTGATCGTCGACGTCGATGAGGTGCTAGGCCTTTTCATGCTTGGGTTTGCGCGTTTCGTGGCCGAGCACGGCTATGAGCTGCGACTGGAGCGTTTCGCCCTGTTTCAGAACCTTTACCGCCAGGGAGAAACCCAGGCGGTGGACATGGAAACGGGCCGAAACCTTTTCAATGAGTTTTTTCGAATCGGCGCCGAAGAGATGGAAACCGCCCCCCACGCGGTCGAATCCCTGGCGATTCTCTCCGGCGGCGCCTCCGTCGTGATCCTGACCAACGCCCCGGACCATGCCCGCGCGCCCCGGGCCCGCTGGCTGGCGCGCCATGGCATGGACTATCCCCTGATCATCAACGAAGGCCCCAAGGGCGGCGCGGTGGCGGCCCTGGCGGCCCAGACCAGCGGCCCGGTGGCCTTTATCGACGACCTGATCCCCAACCTGGATTCCGCCGCCCAGGCCGCCCCCCATGTCCACCGGTTTCAACTGGTGGCCGACCCACGCCTGGCCAAGCTGGCGCCCTCGGCGCCCGATCGCCACGCCCGCATCGACCACTGGCCGACCCTGCGCGGAGAGATCACCCGGGTGCTGGGCCTGAGCCCGCCCGCGCCGTGACCGAGGAGCGCTCGAGACCGGCGGCGATCAGGGGCCTCGCCCGCCGATGAACGGACTGTGCCGCGACTGCCTGTGGACCGGCGCGGCGAGCGGCCCGCGCTGCCCCCGCTGCGGCTCCCCAAGGCTGGTGCGGCACGACGAGTTGGACCGGCTGGTGATGGCCCACCTCGACTGCGACGCCTTCTACGCCTCGGTGGAGAAACGGGATCGCCCGGAATTGCGCGATCAGCCGGTGATCGTGGGGGGCGGCCGGCGGGGGGTGGTGTCCACCTGCTGCTATATCGCGCGGATATCCGGCGTGCGGTCGGCCATGCCGATGTTCAAGGCGCTGAAACTGTGCCCGGGCGCGGTGGTCATACCGCCGGACTTCACCAAGTACCGGACCGAGAGCCGCCGGATCATGGACAGGCTGGCGGCCTTGACCCCGCTGGTCCAACCCCTGTCCCTGGACGAGGCCTGGATCGACCTGTCCGGCTGCGAGCGGCTGCACGGAGGCAGCGCCGCCTGGGTCCTGGCCCGGCTACAGGCCCAGATCGAGGCGGAGATCGGCCTGACCGTCTCCATCGGTCTGGCGCCCAACAAGTTCCTGGCCAAGATCGCCTCCGAGTTGGACAAGCCCCGGGGGTTCTCGGTGATCGGCGCCGCGGAGGCGCAAGGCTTCCTGGCCCCGCGCCCCGTGACCATCCTGCCCGGGGTCGGGCCGGCCCTGGCTGCGGCCCTGGCCCAGGCTGGCCTTCGCACCATCGGCGACCTGGCCAACACCGATCCCAAGCGCATGATCAAGACATGGGGCGCCCAGGGCCTGCGCCTGTCCCAACTGGCCCATGGCCAGGACAGCCGGGTGGTGGACCCGGACCAGGCGCGTAAGTCGATCAGCGCCGAGACCACCTTCAATGACGACCTGAGGGACATCGAGCCCCTGGAGGACCGGCTGTGGCCCCTGTGCGAGCGTGTGGCCAGCACGGCCCGGCGGGAGGGGGTGGCGGGCCGCGTGGCCACCCTGAAGCTGAAGACCGCCGACTTTCGCACAGTCACCCGCAGGCGCACCCTCAGCGCCCCGACCCAGACCGGCAAGGTGCTGTTCGGGATCGTTCGGGAGATGCTGGCCGAGGAGGCCAAGGGCGCGGCCTACCGCCTGATCGGGGCCGGGCTTTCCGATTTCGTCGACGCCGCCGAAGGGCTGGATTTCTTCGCCGACGCCGAGCGCCGGGCCCGCCGCAGCGAAACCGCCGTGGACGCCCTGCGCTCCAAGTTCGGCGCGGGCGCCGTGGTCAGTGGCCGCGCGCTGAAGAGCGACGGCGGGGACTGAGCCCTCCCCGCCCCGATTTCATGAGGCGCGGCCTCAAAGCACCTGGGTCTGGGCTTCGGGGCCCTGCTGGATGAGGCTCAGGGCGCCGCCCTCGGCCTCGAACACGGTGATGGAGGCGTGGTCGGGCCTGAAGGCAAGGACCCGGTCGTCATCCAGCACGGTGGTGACCGCCGCGTTGATCGCCACGAAATGGCTGAACACGGCGCAGCCGGGACGCTCGGCCACGGCCGCGGCGACGGATCGGCGCCAGGCGTCATAGTCGAGATCACCGGCGGCCTCCCGCCAGAGCCCGTTGAACACCGCCCGCAGCCACGGCCCCCGCTCGGTTTCGGACAGCCCCGCCGGGGTCGGGATCTCGCCGTAACGGGGATCGATCTCCAATTCGACGCCCAAGCGGTCGGCGAAGGGCTGGGCGGTCTCGCGGCAACGGCGCAGGGGCGAGGAAAACACCCGAGTCGGCCGCTCAGCCGGCGCGAGCGCCATCAGGGCGTCGGCGGCGGCCTGCGCCTGAGCGCGCCCGGCCGCGTCCAACCCTGGATCGGGATCGGCCTGCTCGCCCCAGGTGGACGAGGGCTTACCGTGGCGGATCATATAGATGCGGGTCATGGGGCCTCGAATTAAGCGACGATATTGTGGGTCAAGAAGCGCGCCCGGGTTGTGACATGGACGACAGGTTCGCCACAATCTTGATCATTTTCGTCTGCCGGTACGGAAGCCACAAGAGCGGCTAATCTCCCTTCCACTGCGTCTGGAGCGAAAATGACCCATCAACTGACATGCGCCTATCCGTTCGACCAACAGCCAAGCTGGATCACAACCCCGGAACGCCGCCGCGCAAGCCCATTCGCCCGAAGATCAATTCTTGAGCGCGGATTGACTATTTTTTGCACTTAGCTTCATACCGCGCCACGCTCTGGCGCAAGGCTCGCATCGCCCTCTTGTGCGTTCGACGCCGCTTGTGCTGGTTGCCGGAACCTGAACCGGCGCGGTTGTTCCCGCGCCCCGAACGAGTGGCGAAACCAGCCCGCGATGAAAAAGATCGAAGCCATCATCAAGCCTTTCAAACTCGACGAGGTGAAGGAGGCCCTTCAGGAAATGGGCGTACAGGGCATGACGGTCCTGGAGGCCAAGGGCTATGGGCGCCAAAAGGGGCATACCGAGCTCTATCGCGGCGCCGAGTACGTGGTGGATTTCCTGCCCAAGATAAAAATCGAGGTGGTGATCGCAGATGGTCAGTTGACCGCCGCCCTCGAAGCCATTCAAAGCGCGGCCCGCACCGGCCGCATCGGAGACGGGAAGATTTTCGTCTCCGAGATCACCGACGTCGTGCGAATCCGCACGGGCGAAAGCGGCGCAGCCGCAATCTGAACCGCATAACCGGCCTTCCTTAGGGGATAACCAAAATGGCGACAGCCCAAGAGATCCTGGCGAAAATCAAAGACGAGGAAATCGAGTACGTCGATGTCCGCTTCACCGACATCCGCGGTAAGCTGCAGCACGTGACCTTCGACATCGCGCTGGTGGATGAGGAATTCCTCACCGACGGCACCATGTTCGACGGTTCGTCCATCGCCGGCTGGAAGGCCATCAACGAGTCGGACATGAAGCTGCGTCCGGACCTGGCCACCGCCAACATCGATCCCTTCTATCAGCAAAAGACCCTGTTCCTGTTCTGCGACGTGCTGAACCCGGACACCAACACACCCTACAGCCGCGACCCGCGCTCCATCGCCAAGGCCGCCCTGAACTACGTGAAGTCGGCCAACATCGGCGACACCGTGTTCTTCGGCCCGGAAGCCGAGTTCTTCATCTTCGACGACGTGAAGTGGTCCACCGCCCCCCACAATACCGGCTATTCCTACGACTCCACCGAACTGCCGGTGAACAGCTCCAAGTCCTATGACGAAGGCAATATGGGCCACCGTCCGGGTCCCAAGGGCGGCTACTTCCCGGTCAACCCCGTCGACTCGGCCCAAGACCTGCGCGGCGAAATGCTGTCGGTCATGAACGAGCTGGGCATGGAGCCGGAAAAGCACCACCACGAAGTGGCGCCCGCGCAGCATGAGTTGGGCCTGAAGTTCTCCGACCTGATCACCATGGCCGACCGGCTGCAGCTCTATAAGTACGTGATCCACAACGTCGCGGCCGCCTACGGCAAGACCGCGACCTTCATGGCCAAGCCGATGTTCGCGGACAACGGTTCGGGCATGCACGTGCACCAGTCGATCTGGCACGAAGGCAAGCCCACCTTCGCGGGCGACAAGTACGCCGGTCTGTCCCAGACCTGCCTGTGGTACATCGGCGGCATCATCAAGCACGCCAAAGCCATCAACGCCTTCGCCAACTCCACCACCAACAGCTACAAGCGCCTGGTGCCCGGCTATGAAGCCCCGGTGAAGCTGGCCTATTCGGCCCGCAACCGCTCGGCCTCGATCCGCATCCCGCACACCGACAGCCCGAAAGGCAAGCGGATCGAATGCCGCTTCCCCGATCCCATGGGCAATCCCTACCTGACCTTCACCGCCCTGCTGATGGCCGGTGTGGACGGGATCATCAACAAGATCGATCCGGGCGGCCCGTCGGACAAGAACCTGTACGACCTGCCTCCCCGCGAGATGAAGAAGATCCCGGAAGTCTGCGGCAGCCTGCGCGAAGCCCTGGAAAACCTGGACAAGGACCGTGGCTTCCTGAAGGCCGGCGGCGTGTTCGACGACGACTTCATCGACGCCTATATCGAGCTGAAGATGGAAGAAGTCGCCCGTCTGCAGCTGCATCCGCACCCGGTCGAGTTTGACATGTACTACAAGTGCTAAGCAGCCTCAGCGTGGCTGAAGCCACGATTGATTTTGCTTTTTTTGAAGCAAAATCAATGCTGCTAAGAGTCCAAAATGTAAGCAAACCTGCAAAGGTTTGCTTAGGCTCCAAGGCTTAGTCTTGGACGCCAGCGAGGGCCGCGGATCACTCCGCGGCCCTTTGCTTTTGAGCGAATATGTTCCCCTGAGACAGAATGCCGCTTGCAAATTCCCCTAATCGTGGTGTGCTGTTAGCGGTGAGTTTCGCGCACCCGAAAAATCGGGGCGTCGTCGGGCAAGACTGGCGCATTCACACAGGAGGAAGATTGTCATGGCCGCTGTTGGCTCCGACCGAAGCCATTCCCTGTTCGCCGGGCTCGTCGCGTCCGCCCCCAAGCCCGCCAGCCCGCCGAGGGCGCCGCTCGGAATTCCCCGTGAAATCATCGCCATGGTCGGGACGGCCCTAGGCATTTTCCTCGCCGTCGGCGCGGGTTCCCTGATCGCCGCCCAGGTTCCGGACCAGTCACCCTGGCTGTTCATGCTATCCTTCGCCGCGCCGGCCGCGGTGGTCTTCGCCATATTCTGGCTGATCTCCCGGCGCCTCTAGCCGCCCCCGTCGCTGCGACAAAGTGAACACCTGACCGGGCCCTGCGCGCGCCGCATGGGCCCGGAGTCGTATTTATGCGGATAATCCAGGCCAGCCTCTGGCCTCTTGCCCGCCCGAGGCGCTAAGTCGGTCTCGTCGCCGCCATACCGGGCGAGCGAGAATCAACCGAACCTAGGCGCATGTCCAAGGCCACCGCCCAAGCCTCCCTTTTCGATGACGCTCTCAATCCGGCGCCCGCCGCGCCATTGAGCACGCCGCATGAACCCGTTCCCGCCCCGCACGCCCCCGCTCCGGCCGCCTCCACGCCACCTGGGCCCAACTCGTCCGCGGCGCCGTCAGCGCCCGCCGCCTCTGGATATTCGGCCAAGGACATCGAGGTCCTTGAAGGCCTGGAGCCCGTGCGCAAGCGGCCGGGCATGTATATCGGCGGCACCGACGAGCGCGCCCTGCACCACCTGTTCGCCGAGGTGCTGGACAACGCCATGGACGAGGCCGTGGCCGGCCACGCCAAGCTGATCGAGGTCACCCTGGACGCCGACGGCGCCCTGATCGTCAAGGACGACGGTCGCGGCATGCCCGTTGACCAGCATCCGAAATATCCCGGCAAGTCGGCGCTCGAGGTCATCATGACCATGCTGCACTCGGGCGGGAAGTTCTCCGGCAAGGCCTATGAGACCTCCGGCGGCCTGCACGGGGTCGGGGTTTCGGTGGTCAACGCCCTGTCCGAGAGCCTGCAGGTCAATGTCTGGCGGGACGGCTTCGAATGGCGCCAGTCCTTCTCCCGGGGCAAGATGGCCAGCGACCTGGAACAGGTCGGAACCTCGCGCAAGCACGGAACGGCGGTGCGCTTCCTGCCCGTTCCGCAGATCTTCGGCGAGGGCGCCGCGTTCAAGCCGGCCCGGCTTTATCGGATGGCTCGCTCCAAGGCCTATCTGTTCCGCGGGGTCGAGATCCGCTGGCGGTGCTCGCCTGAGCGCATCCACGATCAGACCCCGGCCGAGGCCACCTTCCATTTCCCCAACGGCCTGGCCGACTTCCTGGCCGAGCGCACCAACGGCATCGAGACGGTGACCGAGGCCTTTTCCGGCCGCATCGAGCGCACCGGCGAGGCCGGGGCGGTGGAATGGGCGGTGACCTGGTCCCCGGCCGGCTTCGGCGAGGCCGACGGCTTCACCTCGTCCTACTGCAATACGGTTCCGACCCCCGAGGGCGGCACCCACGAGGCGGGGCTGCGGGCGGCCCTGACCCGGGGCCTGAAGGCCTATGCGGAACTGACGGGCGAAAAGCGCGCCACCATCATCACCGCCGACGACGTGATCGCCCAGGCGGGCGCCTTGATCAGCGTGTTCATCCGCAATCCCGAATTCCAGGGCCAGACCAAGGAGCGTCTGTCCTCCAGCGACGCCCAGCGCCTGGTGGAGACGGCCCTCAGGGACCCCTTCGATCACTGGCTGACAGCGGCGCCGAAATCGGCCAACGCCCTCCTGCAATTCGTCATCGAGCGGGCCGAGGAGCGCCTGAAGCGGCGCAAGGACAAGGAAGTCGCCCGGGCCTCGGCCACGCGCAAGTTGCGCCTGCCGGGCAAGCTGGCGGACTGCTCTGGCCAGGCCACGGACGGCACGGAACTCTTAATCGTCGAAGGGGACTCGGCCGGTGGCTCGGCCAAGCAGGCGCGCAACCGGCGCACCCAGGCGATCCTGCCCCTGCGTGGCAAGATCCTGAACGTGGCCTCGGCCAGCAATGACAAGACCGGCGGCAACAAGGAGCTGTCGGACCTGATGCTGGCCCTGGGCGTCCAGCCCGGCTCGCGGTTCAAGGAAGACGATCTGCGCTACGAGCGGGTCATCATCATGACCGACGCCGACGTGGACGGGGCGCACATCGCCTCGCTGCTGATCACCTTCTTCTACCGCACCATGCCGGCAATGATCCGCGCCGGCCGGCAGTTCCTGGCCCTGCCACCGCTCTACCGCATCAGCCATGG
>JARLIP010000049.1 GCA_031291685.1 Caulobacteraceae bacterium
GCTCGTGTAATCCGTCCGGGTGATCTTCACCGCAGCGCTCATACGATGCCTCCGCCATGCGATTCGTCTTCGCCGCATTGATTCGGAAATCGACCGCCTTGGGAATCCCATAAGAGTCGGCGTTAGCGCGGGCTGGTATTAGAGCATGATTCAACGATCAGACGATTCCGTCTGATCGCATCATGCTCTAGCGCCCCCCGCCGCGATTGCCAAACCCCGCCCCCCGACGGTCAAGCCAACGACACCGGGCGCGGCGACGACCCAGCCATGGCCGCGGCCGAAAACGAAAAGGGCGGCGACCGAGATCCGGCCGCCGCCCCAGTTCGATCCGATAGGACCCTAGCTCAGTCTTAGGCGCGGCTGCCCGTGAAGGGGAACGAGCCGAAGGCGCCGGCCTTCACGGTCCCGTTCAGGGTGTCGCCATCGACCTTGCCGGTGAATTCGAGGGTCATCGGGAAGGGGGTGGTGATCGAGTTCGACCAGGTGACGGTGTCACCGTCGATCTTGGCGTTGGCGATCGGGCTGGTGTTGCCCTGGGCGCTTTGGGTGCCGGTCACGGCGCCGCCGTCGACCGCCAGGGTGAGGGTGCTGGGCTGAGCGCCCATGGGGGAATTGACGGTAACGTTCCAGGTGCCTGCTGCGGACATGGGGTCCTCCTTGGTTTTTGGGCGCGGCGATCTAAACAGTGTTCAACGGCGCAACGCAAGGGTGTCCTGCGCCAATCGGTCGCGGATTATTCGGCGGCGCGCAGGGGCTGCGGATCAGCGGCGGCGATCTCGGCCGCGCGGGCTTCCACCAGCTCGACGATATGCTCGATCATGCCTTCGTTATCCATCTTGTGGTCCGGCTTGCCGGCCCGATAGACCATGCCCGAACCCTTGCCGCCGCCGGTGAAGCCGATGTCGGTATAGAGGGCTTCGCCAGGACCGTTGACCACGCAGCCGATGATCGAGAGGGACATCGGGGTGGCGATATGGGCCAGACGCTCTTCCAGGGCTTCCACCGTCTTGATGACGTTGAAGCCCTGCCGGGCGCAGGAGGGACAGGCGATAATGTTGACGCCCCGGTGGCGCAGGCCCAGCGACTTGAGGATGTCGAAGCCGACCTTGATCTCTTCCACCGGATCGGCGGCCAGGGACACGCGGATGGTGTCGCCGATGCCAGCCCACAGCATCGAGCCCATGCCGATGGCCGACTTGATGGTGCCGGCGCGCAGGGGCCCCGCCTCGGTGACGCCCAGATGCAGGGGGCAGTCGATCGCCTCGGCCAATTGCTGATAGGCCGCGACCGTCAGGAAGGGGTCGGACGCCTTCACGCTGATCTTGAACTCGTGGAAATCGTGATCCTGCAGGATCTTGGCGTGGTTCAGGGCGCTCTCGACCATGGCCTCGGGACAAGGCTCGCCATAGCGCTCCAGGAGTTCCCGCTCCAGGGAGCCGGCGTTGACGCCGATGCGCATGGAGCAGCCATAATCCCGGGCGGCCTGGACCACCTCGCGCACCCGCGCCGCCGAGCCGATATTGCCCGGATTGATTCGCAGGCAGGCGGCGCCGGCCTTGGCCGCCTCGATGCCGCGCTTGTAGTGAAAGTGGATGTCGGCCACGAGCGGCGCCTTCGCCGCCTTGGCGATGATCTTGAAGGCCGCAGTCGATTCCTCGTCCGGACAGGAAACGCGGACGATGTCGGCGCCCGCCTCTTCCAGGGCCCGGATCTGATTGATCGTCGCATTGGCGTCCGACGTGACCGTATTGGTCATGGACTGGACGGTGATCGGGGCGTCGCCGCCCACTTCGACGGCTCCGACGCGGATCTTGCGGCTCTTGCGGCGATCGATAACGCGCCAGGGGCGCACGTGCTGATGATTTTGTGCGGTCATGACAAGCTCAAGTTAAGCGCTTTGTGCGCGTCACCCAAGAGCGCCGCGCAATTTTCGCAAAGGAATGTGGCCTACTGGGTCAGGCGGGTGATGGGAACCTGGGTGGTGGGCAGAGAGCCGCGCAGCTGATTGGCGACAAAGACGTCAAAGGCGTCCGGCTCGGAAACCTCGATCATCAGCCCCTTCACCATCGGCGCGCGATAGGCCTGGCCGGCGGAGAGCAGCCGGGCGAAATAGACGGAGCCGTCGGCTCCGTGGATGGTCAGGGACGCGGCCTTGCGGGCCTGCAGAATCACCACCGCCTGGGCCGGCGTCACGCCGAACACGGTCCCCTTGGGCGTAAAGGGCGAGCCCAGGGGGGCGGCCTGCTCCAGGCCGGCGGCGGTGGCCTCGTCGTCGCCGATATCCCCCGCGGCGCTGGCGGCCACGGCGTTGGCGTTGGACATGGCGCTTTCCAGGCCCGGGGTCACATAGGGCTTGGGTGTGGTCGATTCCGGCGGCGCCGGCAGGGGTGCGCCCAGGGTGACAGGCCCCTGAGGCGGAGCGGCCGGCCGCGCCTGGGCCACGCTGGACTCGGCCACGATCGCGGGGGGCGGCGCATTCATCTTCACCGCGTGCTGGGCGATGTTCCAAAGCAGGATGCCGCCGCCCACGACCGCCCCGCAGACGGCGATCAGGGCCAGGCGCGGATCGCGCTCCTTGGCGACGCCAACGGGCGCGCGCAGGGTCTGATCATCCGCGGGGGCGTCATAGCGAAACCGGGCCACCGCCTGATCGGCGTCCAGCCCCAGGGCCGCGGCATAGGCCCGCACATAGCCCAGGGTGAAGGGGCGGGACGGCAGATGGTCCAGCCGCATGTCCTCGATGGCCTGCAGATAGGCCCGGCGCACCCGGGTGGTCTGGGTCAGAGCCTCGAGATCAAGTCCGTAGAATTCTCGGATGGCGCGAAGGGCGGCGCCGGTGTTCGGCCCATCACCCAGTGTTGGCGCCCTTACGCCAGCGTCCTGGGCGGAGCTCCATGACAAATTCAAGTCATCGGCAACCGCGCCAGTGTCCAGCGGCATGGCGACTCGCACCCTCATCCCAAATGCTGCACAAGCTTACAGCCACGCCACATGGCGAAAACCGGGTGTCTTGTAACCGCAGCCCCAAAATGCGTCAACGCACCCGCCTAGATCGCCACTGAAAGTTTTCGGGCCAAGGTTTCCACTTCGCTCCTTAAGGTTCCAGTCGCGCCCTTAAGTAAACTGGTGACCCCACGACGCGCGGCCTCTCGATCACAGGACAGCACCATTCGCTTTACGGGTCCGATTCCCCCTGGCGGCATCGAAAGATGATCGTAACCCAGGGCGATCAAGGCGAAGGCTTCAAGGGGACGGCCGGCCATTTCACCACAGACCGAAACCGGCGTGCCGGTGTCGGCGCAGGCCTGCTGGATCGCCTGCAAGGCCCTCAAGGCCGGAGGCGACAGAGGATCGTAGCGATCGGCCACCCGCGGATTGCCCCGATCGGCGGCGAACATGTACTGCAACAGGTCGTTGGTGCCGATGGAGACGAAGTCCGTCATCGGCAGCAGGGCGTCCAGGTGCCAGATCAGGGACGGCGCCTCGATCATCGCCCCCACCCGCACTTTCGAGGGCGCCGGACGACCCCGGCGCATGGCCCAGGCCACCTCGTGGTCCACCAGGGCGCGGGCGGCGCGGAACTCATCCACGCTGGCCACCAGGGGGAACATGACCCGCAACTCCCGGCCCTTGGCGGCGGCGATCAGGGCCCGCAGTTGCAGACGCAGCAGGGCCGGCCGGTCCAGGCCCATGCGGATCGCCCGCCAGCCCAGGGCCGGGTTGTCCTCGCGGTCCGCCTCCAGATAGGGCAACACCTTGTCGCCCCCCAGATCCAGGGTGCGGAAGGTCACCGGCATGCCGTCGGCCACATCCAGGACCCGTTCATAGAGCTGGGTCTGGGCGTTGAAGCGGGGCAGTTCCTCGGCGACCATGAACTGGAATTCGGTGCGGAACAGGCCGATGCCCTCGGCGCCGGTCTCCTGCAGGATGTCGAGATCCACCACCAGGCCCGCGTTCATCAGGAGGGTGATCTTGCCCCCGTCCCGGGTATAGGCCGGGGTGTCGCGCAGGCGGGCGAACTCGGCCTGGCGCTGGGCCCGCACCGCCATCCGCGCATCGAGGGCGGCCACCACGTCCGGGCGGGGACGCAGGAAGGCCTCGCCGCTCTCGGCGTCGACGATCACCTTGTCGCCCTGGGAGATCCGGTCCCGCAGGCCTGACAGGCGCCCGACGCAGGGAATCTCAAGCGCCCGGGCGACGATACCCGCATGGCTGGCGGTGGAGCCCTCCTCCAGGAGGATGCCCTTCAGCCGTCCGCGATCATATTCCAGGATATCGGCCGGACCCAGGTTACGGGCGATGAGGATGGCGTCGTCCGGCAGCACCCTGGCCACGGCCCCGTGATCCCCGGACAGGTGCCGCAGCAGCCGGTCGTTGAGATCCTCAAGATCATGCAGTCGCTCGCGCAGATAGGCGTCCCGGGCCTGGCCCAGCCGGGCGCGATGCTCCGAGCGCACCCGCTCCACCGCCGCCTCGGCGGTCAGGCCCGAACGCACCGCCTCCAGAAGGGAGCGGTTCCAGCCCCGGTCGTGGGCGAACATGCGATAGGTCTCGAGCACCTCGAAGGAGGCGCCCACCAGGCCATGCTGGCCCTCGATCATCGAATCGATCTGGTTCTGCAGGGCCGAGACCGCGATGTTCAACCGCGTCTCCTCGGCGGCGGAGTCATCGGATAGCAGTTGCTCCGGCGCCACCGGCGCCTCGTGCAGGACCGCCGTGCCAAAGGCCAGACCCTCGGCGAACTTCACCCCCTTGAGCCGCTCGGGCTTATGGGGCGCGATCTCCACGTCCTTGAGGGGGCCGGAACTGGGCAGGGCCCCGCCAGCCACCATCTCCGCCAGGACCATGGCGATGATCTGAAGGTCCTCGACCTCCTCGTCCGCATAGACCCGCTCGGTGCGGTTCTGCACCACCAGCACCCCGATGGTGCGCCCGCCACGCAGCAGCGGCACCCCCAGGAAGGCGTGATAGGGATCTTCCCCGGTCTCGGGCCGGTAGGAGAAGGCCGGGTGGTGCGGGGCGTCCGACAGGTTCAGGGGCCGCGCCAGACGCACGATCTCACCCACCAGACCCTCGCCGGGGCTCAGGCGAGTGACGTGGACGGCGTCGGCGCTGAGGCCCTCGGTGGCGAACAGTTCCATGTCGCCGCTGGCCCGGCGCAGATAGAGCGAGCAGACCTCCGCCACCATTGAGCGGGCGATGATCTGGACGGCCATGTCCAGGCGCGACTGCACCGGACCGCCGCCGGCCATCGCCTCGCGGATCTGCCGCAGCAGACTGCGTGGTCCTCGAATGGCTAGGCCCGTGGACATCGGCGGCGTGTCGCTCCGAATTGGATGCAGTCCCTAACAGGGCCTACCTAAAGGAATGCCAGGCCGGGAGCAATTTTTTGCGGCCCCCTGAATGACTTATCGCAAACCTTGCTCCCACGGCGCAGGTGATCGGCGATCAGGGTCTCGGCAGGGCGCCAAGATAGCCGATCAGCATGCCGACCAGCCGATCCTCCAGGGCCCGAGCCTCAATCGGACCCCGCTCCACGGCCCGATCGATGAGGGTGCGCGCCAGGCTGAGCGAATCAGCCGCCGCCTCGTTCAACTGGTCCGGGGCCGCGCCGGGCAGGTGCGCGGCCAGAAGGCGGGCGATCAGGGTCTGCACCCGCAGCCCGACGCCGTGGGCGGCGCTGTCGAAGCCCACGCGCTCCTCCATCTGATCCAGGGCCCGTTCCAATTGCGGCCGGGCGGTCTGCCAGCCGATGGCCGCCCGCACGATCCGCCGCAGATCCTGCTCAAGGGTGCGAGCGCCGTCCTCGGCCATCGCCGCCTCCAGCGCCGCCAGCATGGCCTCGGCGCCCCGCCGGCTCAGCTCGGCCACCAGGGCGTTCTTGCTGGGAAAATATTGATAGAGCGAGCCGACCGAGACCCCGGCGCGGGCCGCCACGGCGTTGGTGTTGAAACCCGCGGGCCCGGCCGCCTCCAGAACGCGAGCCGCGGCCTCCAGGATCGTCTCCACGGTCTCGCGCGAACGGCGCTGGGCCGGGGATTTCCTTGGGATGAAGGCGGTCTGGTCGGTCACGGCGAACGCGAGTCCCGCAAACGCGAATAATTACTCACGTTAAGGGGCGTTCCACGCAAAGCCAAGTCCAAGGAGACACACCATGAAGACCACCTATTTCATGCTGCTTCGCGCCCTGCCCGTGTGGCTGGCCAAATCACGCCCGCAGCGGCGGGCCTTCATCGCCGAGGTGGTGGCGCCGATCCTGGCCGCCCATCCGGCCACACGCCTTCGCTACTATGACACCGAGGCCTTTTCCGGCCGCTGCTCGGACATCGCGGTGTTCGAGACCGAGGACGCCCTCGACTATTCCGACCTGATCGAGGAACTGCGGGACACCGCCTTCTTCGGCGCGCCCTATTACGAGGTGGTGGATATCATCCCGGGCCAGGAGAACGGCTTCCAGGACTTCGACCAGCGCACCGGCGCGGCCGCCTGAGGCGCACTGGCGGACAATGGGGTTCGAGGCCGTTCTGCGGCCTCGAACCCTGAAGGGCCAACCTAGAGCTTGTCGAGGCCGTAGGCGGCGTGCAGGGCGCGCACGGCCAGTTCGGTATAGGCCGCGTCGATCAGCACGCTGATCTTAATTTCCGACGTGGAGATCACCTGGATGTTGACGCCCTTTTCCGCCAGCGCGCCGAACATGGTCTTGGCGACCCCGGCGTGGCTGCGCATGCCGACCCCGATCACCGAGACCTTGGCCACGTCCTCGTTGACGGCCACGTCCTCGAAACCGATCTCGGCCTTGGCGGCCTGGACGATCTCCATGGCCCGCTGGGCGTCGCGCTTGCCGACGGTGAACTCCATGTTCGCCGAATCCGAGGCCCGGGCCCGGGACTGGACGATCATGTCCACATTGACGTTGGCGTCGGCCAGACGGCTGAAGATCTCGGAGGAGACCCCCGGATGGTCGGGCAGGCCGAACAGGGTGATCTTGGCCTCGTCGCGGCTATAGGCCACGCCGCTGACGATACGCTTTTCCATGATCTCCTCCTCGTCGCAGACGATGGTTCCCTGGCCTGGGGCTTCGCCGGGCTCCACGAAGCTAGACAAAACCCGCACCGGCACCCGCTGGGACATGGCCAGCTCGACCGAACGGGTCTGCAGCACCTTGGCGCCCAGGGAGGCCATTTCCAGCATCTCCTCGTAGGAGATCTTGCTCAGCTTGCGCGCCCGCTGCTCGATCCGCGGATCGGTGGTATAGACCCCGTCCACGTCGGTATAGATATCACAGCAGACCGCGCTCACCGCCGCGGCGATGGCCACGGCGCTGGTGTCCGACCCGCCCCGGCCCAGGGTGGCGATACGCCCGTCCCGGGTGACGCCCTGGAAGCCCGCGATCACCGCGATCTCGCCCGCGTCCATGGCGGCGATCAGCTTCTCGGGTGGATAGTCGTCGATGCGGGCGGGGCCGTGGGCCTCGTCGGTGATGATCGGCACCTGCCAGCCCAGCCACGAACGGGCGTTCAGCCCCATATTGCGCAGGGTCATGGCCAGAAGGCCCGCCGTCACCTGCTCGCCCGAGGCGACCACGGTGTCGTATTCGTCGTCGGACTCCGGCAACCCGGGAGCGGCGCGGCCGGCCCCGTCGGTCCAGGCGACCAGTTCATTGGTCTTGCCGGACATGGCCGAAACCACCACCGCCACCTGATGGCCCGCGGCCACCTCGGCCGCCACCAGGCGTCCGACGCGGCGGATGCGCTCCAGGTCGGCCACCGAGGTGCCGCCGAACTTCATCACCAGCCGAGACAAGAGCGGCCTCGCTTCCTCTAGTTTCGCAACAAGGCGCGCCTTCTAGCGGCGCCTTGGCGCGGGGGCAATGGCGCTGTTGGCTTCACCTGCGACGCCGGGGCGGTGTAAAAGCGGCTCATGACCGCCATTGAACCCACCGCAGCCCATCCCCACGCCGAGGGTCGCAGCGTCGATCCCGAGGATGTCGCCCGCTTTTCGCGCATCGCCGCCGAGTGGTGGGACCCCAACGGCAAGTTCGCCCCGCTGCATCGGTTCAACCCGGTGCGCCTGGACTTTATCCGCCAGCAGGCCCTGGCCCGGTTCGGCCGCGATCCCAGGGCCCGGGCGCCGTTCGAGGGGCTGAGGCTGCTGGATATCGGCTGCGGCGGCGGTCTTCTGTCCGAACCCATGAGCCGGCTGGGCTTCACCGTCACCGGGGTCGACGCCTCGGAGCGCAATATCGGCACAGCCGCGGCCCACGCCGGCGAATCGGG
Source organism: Caulobacteraceae bacterium (assembly GCA_031291685.1). Lineage (GTDB taxonomy): Bacteria > Pseudomonadota > Alphaproteobacteria > Caulobacterales > Caulobacteraceae > Poindextera. The sequence continues at coordinate 8,277 of JARLIP010000049.1, forward strand.
GCTGCCCATCACCTATCGCTGCGCCACCGCCGAGGCCCTGGTGGACGAGGGCGCCGGCCCCTTCGACGTGATCCTCAATATGGAGGTGATCGAGCACGTGGCCGATCCGGGCGACTATCTGCGCTCCTGCGCCCAGCTTCTGGCGCCCGGCGGTCTGATGATCGTCGCCACCTTGAACCGCACCCTCAAGGCCCTGGCCCTGGCCAAGCTTGGCGCGGAATACGTGCTGCGCTGGTTGCCGCCAGGCACCCACGACTGGAACAAGTTCCTGCACCCCGAGCAGATCCGGGTGTTCCTGCAGGACGTTCCCGTTGAAGTGAAGGGGCCGTTCGGCGTGACCTTCGATCCCCTGACCGGCCGCTGGAGCCTGGGGACGGACACAGACATCAACTACATGATGACGGTGACCAGGCCCGGGGCTTGATCGGAAGTGCATTGTGCTGGCGCCCCGACACCAGAGCGCGAAAAACTCCAACTCGCACCGGGCGCAGCGCTTGCGCCACGGAATTTCTCCAGCCTAGTGTCAGCTGCCAACTAGCCGAATGCTCGCTGGCGGCTATCGGCGGTTTGGGGGGTTCTATTGTTTCAGACCTACGGCGGGTCCGCGGCCCATCGCTCGGCGTGCGCCTCAAAGTGTCCCTGCGTTCCGGGCTCGTATCATGCTTGACGCCTTACGTGACTTGCCCACTCGTCTGCGTCGTGTAGCGGCCTCGGACACATATCTGCCTCAGATCGACGGATTACGGCTAATCGCCATCATTCCGGTCCTGTTCTGGCATGGCACCCTGCGCGGGGACCGAGCGATCGACCCGAGGCATCACCTGACTGCATTGGAGAGCCTGCTGTCAGCCTGGCGCCTTCACGGTCACGCGGGCGTCGGGATCTTCTTTTTTCTCAGCGGCTTTATCATCGCCTATCCGTTCCTCGCGGGAAGACCGCCCAAAATCTCCAGCTTCTATCTTCGGCGCCTGACTCGTTTAGAACCGCCCTATTTTATCTGCATGATCGTCTATGGCGCGATCCTGTTTGCATCACATCACCCTGGAGCTTCGAAAGGGTCGCTACTGAATCATCTTCTGGCCAGCCTCACCTACACGCACGGCCTTATCTATTTGGATAGTTCATCGATCTATCCTCCGGCATGGTCACTGGAGATCGAGATCCAGTTTTATCTGCTCAGCCCCCCTGATCATCGGCACCTATATGTTTATTCCATCGAATATAAGGATCTGGGTAGGCGCAGCTTTGACCATAGCGCTGATCGTTATCAACAACACCGTCATCAACTTCTATGGCGTACACAACATCGTTCACTTCACGATCCTGCCCTACGCCTTCATATTCATGGCCGGGATCACATGCTGCGAGTTGATGATATTGAAAAACTACTATCGCGACGCCCCTAAATCCTATGCATTCGATCTGATAGGCGTGATCGCCCTCTTGATCGTGCTCGCTGCGGGCAGCGCCTATTTCGAGCATAATTCTCTTGGCTATGGGCTCAACATCATCAAGGAAGCGCTACGCATCGCGGCTATGCCGGCCATCCTGATCGCGGCCTTCCGGGGAAAGGCGATCCCCCGAATCCTATCCGCTCCATGGGTCGCCCTGATCGGCGGGCTTGCTATTCGATCTACCTGACCCACGTGGCGGTGATGGAAGCGCTGGAACCTTTTATCCGGATGCTTCACCCAAACTCCATGCTGCAGAGCTGGCTGATCGCGCTAGCCTTGGCGGTCCCGGCCTCGCTCGCCTTCGGCTTGACCTTTTACGCCTTCGTCGAGCGCCCGTGCATGGCTCGCAACTGGCCCACCCAGCTCGTCAACCGGATGCGCGGCAAGTAGACGGCGGCAGCGATCGGGTAAGTCCAAAACTCGGGGGCAACCTACATGCGCCGGAGCACCCGCGCGCCTCAGTTCACCTCGCTCTTCTTGGGCGGGGGCGGCGGCAGGGCGGCGACGTTGACGCCGTCCTCGACCAGGGCCTTGACCTCGGTGGGCGTGGCCTCGCCGTAGATGCCGCGATCCTCGGAACGCCCCTCGTGGATGGCGCGGGCCTCGCGGGCGAAGGTGTCGCCCACATAGTCGAAATTCTCTTCCACATGGGCGCGGACCCGGCCCATGGCCTCCATCATCATGGCCCGCATCGGCTCCGTGACCTCGATCCCCGAGGACTGAGCCTTGGTTCCAGCCACGGCGGGGGCCATGATCTGTTTACGGACGGCCTTGGAGGCGCAGACGGGGCAGTCGAGCAGCCCCCGCGCCTGCTGGTCCTCATAGTCGCTGGACGAGCCGAACCAGCCCTCGAAGGTGTGGTCGTGATCGCAAACCAGGGCGTATTTGATCATGGCGCCGTATCGGGACCGGTGAAGGCGCGCTCGTTCTTAAACGCCGGGATCGCCTGCCGCGCCTTGGCCACGGCGTCAAGATCAAGGCTGGCCATCACGACCCCCGGCTCATCATCCTCCGCACACGCCAGAATTTCGCCCCAGGGGCCGATGGCGATGGAACGGCCCCAGGTGCCGCGCCCGTCCTCATGCCGGCCGCCCTGGGCGGGGGCCAGGATGAAGGCGCCGGTCTCGATCGCCCGGGCGCGCAGCAGGACCTCCCAGTGCGCCTCGCCGGTGGGGCGGGTGAAGGCGGCGGGAACGGTGATGATCTCAGCGCCGGCCTTGGCCAGGGCGCGGTAGAGATATGCGAAGCGCATATCGTAGCAGATGGTCAGGCCCAGCCTGGCGAAGGGCGTCTGGGCGATCACCGCCCGCTCCCCGGGTTTGTAGGTCGCGGACTCGCGAATGGCCTCACCGTTGGGCAGATCCACGTCGAACATGTGCATCTTGTCGTAGGTGGCGGCGATGCGCCCCTGCGGATCGACCAGCAGGCTGCGGTTCACCGGATCGCCTTGCTCGTCCAGAACCAGGGCCGAGCCGATCAGCAGCCAGACCCCAAGCTCCGCCGCCAGGACGATCAGCCCCTGGACGCAGGGATCGGTCTCAACGGTCTTGAGCTGGGGCAGCAGGACGGCGCGGTCCCGTTGCAGGATGTTGGTTCCCTCTGGCGTCAGGATCAGCTGCGCGCCCTGGGCGGCGGCCTGACGGATCAGGGGTTCGGCCTGGGCCAGCGCGGCGCCTTGAGAGGCCGGGGTGCGAAGCTGAATCAGGGCGACGCTGACCTCGCTCATGCCTGCAACAGGGGATCCAGGCCGCCGGCCCGCTCCAGGGCCATCATATCGTCGCAGCCGCCGATGTGCTTTTCGTCGACGAAGATTTGTGGATAGGTCGCCCGGCCATTGGCCTTCTCGATCATTTCCCGGCGCTTGGCCGGATCAAAGCCCGCATCAATCTCGGTGAAATCCGCCCCCTTCGAGGTGAGCAGGTTCACCGCGCGGGAGCAGTAGGGACAGAAGGACCGGGTGTAGATCGTCACATGCGCCATTGAGGGCCTCAAAGCGGATAATATCCGCATCATATAGGGCCAGGATCGGCTTCACGCACGCGCGCAACCGTCGCAAGGGTCACCTGGGCCGCCCCGGCGCGCAAAAGCGCCTTGGCGCAGGCCTCCGCGGTGGCGCCGGTGGTCAGAACATCATCGATCAGCAGGATGCGCCGGCCTTCCACCTGGCGCCGGCGGCCTGCCGGGACCTCGAAGGCGCCGGCGACATTGCGCCGCCGCCCGGACCCGCTCTTGCCGCCCTGGCTTTCCGTCGCCCGTTTGCGCCGCAGGGCGTCCGGCAGATAGGTCAGGCCTGTGCGCCGGGCCAGGGGCCGGGCGATCTCGGCGGCCTGGTTGTAGCGCCGGCGCAGCAGGCGGCCGGGATGCAGGGGCACCGGAGCGATCACGTCGGCCTCGGCCAGCAGGTCCGCCGCCGCCCGGCCGATCCAGCCGGTGAACAGTCGGGCCAGGTCCAGCCGGTCGGCGTGCTTGAACTTCAGGATCAGGTCCCGGGAGGCTTGGTCATAGACCACCGCCGACCTCGCCCGCGCGAAGGCCTTGGGCCGGGCCAGGCAGGCCGCGCAGCGCTCCGCGACGGCGTATTCGAAAGGCGCGCCGCAGCCGTCGCACAGGGGATCGGTGATGAAATGGATCCGCGACCAGGCCGGCGCCGACAGGCCCTCGCTCAAGGGACGGGTCCCGCCGTCCAGGGCCTGGGGCGGATAGATCAGGTCCAGGGTCCGTGAGAGGACCGCCCGCAGCCTCAAACCGGCGATCGCGGCGAAACGTTCGCGCGCACCCGGTTCCCTCCGAGGCCGATCATCGCCATGTTGCAGCGTCATGAACGCCCCGCCCCGCCTCTTCGACCGCACCCTGCACCGCCGCCGCCTGGATCGCGCGGCGCTCAGCTTCCCCACCGCCGGTTTCCTCAAGCGGCGCGCCGCCGAGGACGCGGTGGAGCGCCTGGAGACGATCATGCGCAGCTTTCCCCTCGCCGTCGACCTCGGCGCGCGGGACGGCGCCTTCGCCAGCGCCCTGGCGACAAGCGACGCGGCGCCTCGGGTCGGCCTCCTGATCGAAACCGACCTGTCCGGCGCCATGCTGGCCGCTCGGGGCAAGGCAGCCCCCGGCGCCCTTCAGGTCCAGGCGGACGAGGAGCACCTGCCCTTCGCCGACGAGAGCCTGGATCTGGTGGTCTCCACCCTGGCCCTGCACTGGGTCAACGACATCCCCGGCGGGCTGATCCAGATCCGGCGGGCGCTGAAGCCCGATGGGCTGTTCCTGGGGGCGATCCTGGGGGGCTCGACCCTGACCGAGCTGCGTCAGGCGGTGACGGCGGCGGAGGCGGAGCTGACCGGCGGGGCGGGCCTGCGGGTCGCGCCCTTCGCCGACACCTATGACGCGGCGGGCCTGTTGCAGCGGGCTGGCTTCGCCCTGCCGGTGGCGGATGTGGACCGGGTGCGGGTGCGCTACGCCCATCCCCTGAGGCTGATCGCAGATCTGAAGGCCATGGGCGAGACCAACGCCCTCACCGACCGGGCGCGGCGTCCCCTGTCGCGGCGGGTGCTGGCGCGGGCCTGCGAGATCTATGCCGAGCGGTTTTCCGAAGGGGATGGGCGGGTGGTCGCCACCTTCGACATCATCACCATGACCGGCTGGGCGCCCCACCCCGACCAGCAGAAGCCGTTGAAACCCGGCTCGGCCAAGATGCGCCTGGCCGACGCCCTGGGGGTCAAGGAGCACCCCACCGGCGATAAGGCCGGTTAGATCAGTTTATGGCCCCGTCCACCGCGACGCCGATCTTGGCGATGGTGTTGGTGGCCCTGGTGCCGAAGGTGGTGACCGAGGAGATGATCACCAGGAAGATCAGGGCGCAGATCAGGCTGTATTCGATCGCCGTGGCGCCCCGCCGGTCCTGGGCGTAGCGTTTTACAAACAATCGCGCAGCCAGGCCACCAGGGGCGCGTCCGCCGGCGGCATGGGATAGTCGGTCATCTGGTTGGGCTTCACCCACGCGATCGCCTCATGTTCCCGGGCTCGGATAAGGCCGCCCCAACGACGGCAAAGGAACAATGGCATCAGTAGGTGAAATGAATCGTAAGCATGGGACGCAAAAACGAACGGCGCCAGGCAGGCCTCGGCGACGGTGATCTCAAGCTCTTCATTCAACTCACGGATCAGACAGGCCTCGGGGCTTTCGCCGGGCTCGACCTTGCCCCCGGGAAACTCCCAAAGGCCGGCCAGTTGCTTGCCCTGGGGCCGCTTGCAGAGCAGCACCCGGCCATCGACATCGACCAGGGCCGCGGCGGCGACCAGCAGGATCGGCTTTGCGGGATCGGGGGTCAGGACCGGTAGTCCCCGTTGATCTCGACATAGCGCTTGGTCAGGTCGCAGGTCCACACCGTGGCGCTGGCCCGGCCCACGCCCACATCCACCGAAACCTCAAGCTCCGGGTTCTTCATGTAGGCGCTCATCCTGGCCTCGTCATAGGTCTGGGAGACCGCCCCGTCCTGGGCGGCCACCAGATCGCCGAAGCGCACCCCAAGCCGATCGCGATTGACCGGCTCGCCCGCCCGGCCCACGGCCATGACGATACGGCCCCAATTGGCGTCCTCGCCGGCGAAGGCGGTCTTGACCAGGGGGGATTCGGCGACGGTGCGGGCGATCTTGCGGGCGGAGGCCTGGCTCTCGGCGCCGTTGACGGTGATCTTGACGAACTTGGTCGCCCCCTCCCCATCCCGCACCAACTGGTGGGCGAGGTCGAGCATGACCCCCTCCAGCTTCTCGCGGAAATCGGCCAGCCGCCGGTCGCCGGCGCGGCTGATCTTGGGCGCGCCGGCCGCGCCGGTGGCGAACAACAGACAAGTGTCGTTGGTGGAGGTGTCGCCGTCCACCGGCGCCGAGCCGACCGCGTGGCGGGTGAAGACCCCAGCGCAGGACGCCCCATTCGGGAAGCGCAGGTCCAGCAGATCCTCC
>JARLIP010000050.1 GCA_031291685.1 Caulobacteraceae bacterium
AAGCGTCGGCGAAGTCTTCCGTCCGCTCCACCGTGGCCCCAAACCCGCCAAAGGCGGTGGCGTAGGCGGCGAAGTCAGGATTGACCAGGTCCGTGGCCGAGACCCGCCCCGGGAACTCCCGCTCCTGGTGCATGCGGATGGAGCCGTAGATGCCGTTGTCGACGATGATGGTGATGATGGGCAGGCCGTATTGCACCGCCGTGGCGAACTCCTGCCCGTTCATCAGGAAATCGCCGTCGCCATTGATCGAGATGATCCGACGGTGCGGATAGAGCCGTTGCATGGCCACCGCCGAGGGCATGCCATAGCCCATGGAGGCCGAGGTCGGGGCGATATGGGTGGCGAACCGGCGGAAGCGGTAGAAGCGGTGGATCCAGCCCGCATAGTTGCCCGCGCCATTACAGATGATGGCGTCCAGGGGCAGGCGCTCGCGCAGCCAGGTCATCATCACACCGGGGTTCATGGCGCCAGGTACGGATGTGGCGGTCTCGGACCAGGCCAGATACTCCGCATGGGCCTCGGTGGTCTGGACCGACCAGGGCGTGGCCGCCGGCGGGGCCATGGCCGCAAGGGCGGCGGCGAAGCGCCGGGGCGAGGCGTTGATGGCCATATGGGGGTTATAGACCCGGCCCAGCTCCTCCGCGCCTGGATGCACGTGCACGAGGCGGGTCCTGGGGCTGGGAATCTCGAACAGGGCGTAGTTCTGGGTGGGGATCTCGCCCAGGCGTCCGCCGACGCAGACAATCAGGTCCGCGGCCTTGACCCGGGCGATCAGCCTGGGGTTCGGCGCCAGGCCCAGGTCCCCGGCATAGTTGGGATGCAGCGGGTCAAACAGGGGCGCGCGGCGATAGCTGGTCATCACTGGCATGTCGAAGCGCTCGGCGAAGGCGCGCATGTCGGCGCAGGCCGCCTCGTCCCAGCGGCCGCCGCCCACCACGAACAGGGGCCGCTCCGCCTCGCCGATCAGTCGCGCCAGCTCCGCCATGTCCTCAAGGCCGGGCGAGGTCTCGACGGTCTTGAACGGCGCTCCGTCCTGCGCCCAGATCGGCTCGCACAGCACATCCTTGGGCAGCCCCACGACCACCGGGCCCGGGCGGCCGGAAGCGGCGGTGAAGAAGGCGCGGGAGACGATCTCCGGCACGCGCTCGGCCAGGTCGATCTCGGTGGTCCACTTGGTCATGGAGCCGAACACCGCCCGGTAGTCCAGTTCCTGAAAGGCGTCCCGCTCCTTCACCGCGCGCTCCACCTGACCCACGAACATGATCATTGGGGTGGAGTCCTGCTGGGCGATGTGGATGCCCGCCGCCGCATTGGTGGCCCCCGGCCCGCGCGTGACGAAACAGACCCCCGGCCGGCCCGTGGCCTTGCCCACCGCCTCGGCCATCATGGCGCATCCGCCTTCCTGGCGGCAGACGGTGACCGTGATCGGACTGTCGCGCAGGGCGTCGAGGACCCCCAGGAAGCTTTCCCCCGGCACGCAGAACACATGCTCGACCCCGTGGATCACCAGTTGATCGACCAGGGCCTGGGCGGCGGTGCGGGATTTGGGCTTCAGGAACATGGAAAAGGCTCTCGCAAACTCAGGGGCGGCGCACACAGACGCGGCAAGTTAGGGGCGCGGCAAGCTAGGGACACAGCAAGCTACGGGCCGAAAACGACGGCCTCGGTGAAAGCCAGGTCGTTCATGCGCGGCGCGGCGGGGCCTTTGAAGTATTTTGGCGACTTGCCCTCGAAATAGCGCCCGACCAAGCCGGGGGGCGGGCCATTGGCGTCGCAGATCGCCAGCAGTCTGCCCGTCTTGAGCATGTATCGCCCGATCACCCCGGCGTAGCGCGCGAAATCACCCGTGTCGCGACAATAGGCCAGCTGCAGCACACCCGCCGGAGAATAGCGGATGTCCCGTTTCAGGAACACGAATGGGACCCGATTTGGACCATCCCGGACCACCAGGCTGATGCAATCCTGGGCGACGTGGGCCCGCAAAAGCTCGAACTCCACAGCGTCGGGATAGTCGCCCTGGGGACTGTCCGCCTCGATCCGGACGATCCTGGCCGTCGAGATCGACCGGGAAAGGGCCGGTATCGACAGGAACTGGCCGCGACTGAGGGATTTGAAGCCCATGGCGTCCAGCAGCGGCAGGGTTGCGGGCGCTGGGGAGGTGTTGAGATAGACGGCGGCCTTGCGCCGAAGGGCCAGGGACACGAGCAGGCTCGCCTGACCGCGGAAATCCGGCCGCACGTACCAGCTAGAGACATTGAAGCGGGGCGCCTCGCCCTCGCCAGTCCCTGTGAAGATCAGCAGCAACACGCCCACGGGTTGGCCATCACACTCCAGCATATAGCCATAGCGGGGCGTATCCTCTGGTATGATCCGGGTTTGAAGACGGGCCAGGCCACTGGTCCAATACTTGCGAGACCGATCGGGAAAGCCCTCGGTCAGGAGGTCGGCGATCGGGTCCAGATCCTGATCCTGGATCTGGCGACAGCGGACCTTGGGCGGCATAGGCGACGTCATCGGAGTGCGACCATGAAACAGAACAGCATCGCGGGCGGCGCTGCCGACCTTGATCCAGCAAGAAACGTGCAGGACAGCCCGGACGTCTCCCCCTCCCCCGTGCGCGACGCGATCCTTCGTCAGTTTCAAGAGGTGGCGGCCAGTCAAGGCAAGGCGATCAAACCGTTAACGGATGATCTTGTGCTGTTGAATTCCGGCCTCGACTCCCTGTGCTTCGCGATCATCGTCGCGGAGCTGGAGGACACCCTGGGGATCGACCCATTCTCCAGCGCGGAAGAAGTCTATTTTCCAGTGACTTTCGGCGATTTCATCAGTTTTTACGAGAATGCGGCGGGCTGACATGACCTGGTTGAGAGGCACCCTCGCGGCATCGTCCGGGCACGGAGAGGCGCGCCTTTTCGGGGCGGCGCAGGCCATCGCCCTGGCCGATCTGGCCACCCGCACCGGGCTGGCCGAGGGCTTGGCCGAACTGGCCGGACTGGCCGTGCTGGTGCGCACCCAAAGCCAGATCGGGGCCGCCCAGGCCCTGGTGGAGCTGGATGGGGTGGCGCGGCGCATCGTGCTGTGCCCGCCGGACCTTGCCGACGACTACCTGCCGACGGTGATCGAGACCGCCGGAATCAAGGCCATCGTCACCGATATTCCCGAGGCGGAGAACGGCCTCGATCGGTATGGCCTGCCGGTCTATCGGCTGGGCGAACCGACTGCGCCAGTGGCGCTGTTTCCCGATCAGGCCCGGGCGACCGAGTGGCTGATGTTCACATCTGGCACAACCGGTGTGCCGAAAATGGTCATCCACACCCTGAAGGGCCTGACCGGCGCGATCAAACCCCGCGCCGAGGGCGCGCCCGTGGTCGTGTGGGGCACCTTCTATGACATCCGACGCTATGGCGGGTTGCAGATCCTGCTGCGCGCCCTGACCGGCGGCGCCTCCATGGTGCTGTCAGATGCGGGCGAGCCGGTCGCGGACTTCCTGACCCGCCTGGGCGAGCGGGGCGTGACCAATCTGTCCGGCACGCCGTCCCACTGGCGCCGCGCCCTGATGACCCCGGAACTGACGCGGATCGATCCCGGCTATGTGCGCCTGTCCGGAGAGATCGCCGACCAGGCGGTGCTGGACAGCCTCAGAGCCTTCTTCCCCAAGGCCGCGGTGGGCCACGCCTACGCCTCCACCGAGGCCGGGGTGGGTTTCGAGGTCAATGACGGGCTGGAGGGCTTTCCCGCCGCCTATGTCGGCCAAGCGGGCGCCGAGGTGGAGATGAAGGTGGTCGATGGCTCCCTGCGCATCCGCTCCCACCGGGCGGCCAGCGGCTATGCCGGCCAAGACTCCGCCCTCGCGGACGCCGAGGGCTATGTGGACACTGGCGACATGGTCGAACTTCGGGGTGATCGCTATCACTTCACCGGCCGGCGGGGCGGCATCATCAATGTCGGCGGACTGAAGGTGCATCCCGAGGAGGTCGAGGCGGTGATCAACCGGCATCCGGCCGTGCGCATGTCCCGGGTCAGCGGGCGGCGCAACCCGATCACCGGAGCGCTGGTCACGGCCGAGATCGTCCGCGCCGACCCAGAGCAGCGGGCCAGCGACGGCGACCTCAAGGCCAGCATCCTGCACAGCTGCCGTCAGGCCCTGGCGGCCTACAAGGTGCCGGCCTCGGTCCGGTTCGTGGACAGCCTGGCGGTGACCGCCGGCGGAAAGCTCGATCGACAGCATGCGTAGCGTTATCGTCACCGGGGGCAGCCGGGGAGTCGGCCTGGCCATCGCCCGGACCCTGGCCGCCGGCGGCTACCGCGCCATCGCGGTGGCCCGAAGCGAGAACGCGGCCCTGATCGCCGCCAGCGATGAAGCCGCCGCCGTCGGCGCGGGCGAAATCGTGTTCCGGGCCTTTGACCTGTCCCAGGTGGAGGCGATCGGCGAATTTGTGCGCGGCCTGAGAGCCGAGTTCGGCGCGCCCTGGGGCCTGGTCAACAATGCCGGCCTGGGCACGGACGGGCTGCTTGCCAATATGCACCTGAGCCAGATCGAGGCCCTGATCCGGCTCAACACCCTCTCCCCCATCGTGATGACCAAATATGTGGCCCGGGCGATGATGGCCGCCGGGGAAGGTCGGGTGGTCAATATCAGCTCGATCATCGGCTCCACGGGCTATAGCGGCCTGTCGGTCTATGGGGCGACCAAGGCCTCCCTGCTGGGCTTCACCAAGTCCCTGGCCCGGGAGGTCGGCCGGCTGGGGGTGACGGTCAACGCCGTGGCGCCCGGCTTCATGGTCACGGAAATGACCGAAGGCCTGGGGGAGGACGGACGCGACCAGGTGATCCGCCGCAGCGCCCTGCGCCGCCTGGCCGAGGTCGAGGACGTGGCCAATATGGTCGCCTATCTGCTGGGAGACGGCGGGCGCAACATCACCGGCGCGGTGATGACCGTGGACGGCGGCAACACCGCCTAATCCAGGATCGGCTCAGCGCTGATCAAGGAACCCCAGCACAGCCGCGTTGAAGGCGACCGGGTCCTGCAGCATGGCGAAATGGCTGAGGCCCGGCAGGATGATCAGCCGGGCGCCGGGGATGGCGCGGGCCAGATAGGCCGTGTGTTCGGCCTTGATCGCCTCGTCGTGATCACCATCGACAATGGCGGCGGGAACCGTGATCCGGGCGAGATCAGCAGCGGTATAGTTGGGCTCGGTGTCCCACATGTGCTGGATGGCGGCGGAAAAGACCACAAAGCCGTCCGGGGTCGGAGACAGCTTAGCGTATTCACGCGCCGCCCGGGCGCCGAACCCGCCGAAGGTCGGGGTGGTCATCGCGTCCGCCCTGACCCCGCTGGGGTCCATATTGGCGGCGAAGGCGAAGACGCGGCTGACCCGCGCCGGGTCCTTCATGGCCATGACCAGACCGATGATCGCCCCATCGCTCCAGCCCACCACCGCGGCCTTGTCGATCTTCAGGGCGTCCATCACCCCGATCACGTCGGAGGCCATCAGTTCATAGGTATAGGGGCGCTGGTCCCGGCTGCTGCGCCCATGGCCGCGACTGTCGATCACCACCACCCGATGGGTCCGGGCCAGGACTGGAATCTGCTGGCCCCAATAGTCGCTATTGGCCAGGCCGCCGTGCAGAAGGATGACCGGCGGCCCCTCGCCATAGGCGGCGTACCAGATCCGGGCGCCATTCTCAGTCACAAAGCCGCTGGTCCCGCCGGGAGTCAGCGCGGGCGTCGGCGGCACGGTGCGCCACAGGTCCGCCGCCATGGCCGGCGCGGCGACGAGCAGAAGACTGAAGGCCAGGAGGCGACAGAGGCGCAGGACCATCGCGGCTTTCCCAATCCAGGCCTTGGCAAATCGCCATCCTGGGAAGATCAACGCCTATGATGTCTCAAGCTGATCGCCGCCGGAACCCGTCCATTTGAAACATGTCCTGTTCGTCTGCGGCAAGAACCGCCTGCGCAGTCCCACGGCGGAACAGGTGTTCGCCGACTGGGACGGGATCGAGACGGCCTCGGCGGGGCTGAGCGCCGACGCGGACGAGCCCCTGAGCGCCGAACTGGCCGAATGGGCGGACCTGATCTTCGTCATGGAGAAGGCCCAACGCGGTCGGCTGACCCGCCGTTTCGGCGCGCGACTGAAGCGGGCGCGGATCGTCTGCCTGGATATCCCCGACCGCTACGCCTTCATGGACCCGGAACTGGTGGGCCTGCTGCGCGAGCGGGTGACGCCGCACCTTCGGTAGAGGCGCGGCCTCAACCTCGGTCAGACCCGTAAGGCGTCTCGCACGTCCTGGGGCCAGGCCTCGATATCGATTCCGTGGGTGGCGAACAGGGCCACGGCCAGGCGATCCATGCCGAAGGCCACGCAGCCCGTATGGGCGAATTCGCCGTCCTCGGTCTTCAGATCCCAAGTATGGCCGAAATGATCCCGATGATAGTTGAAGCTCATGCAGGCGGTGGGCTCCTCCTCGGAGCGGACCGGGACCAGAAGCTCGAACTTCAGGGACTGCTGGATCTGGCTGATCGCCACCAGTTGCCCGCCCCGGCCAAAGAACGGATCGCTGGCCAGTTCGACGCGGTAGGTCAGGCCCAGCCGGTCGGCCAGGCCCTTGGCCCGCACGATCCATTGCTCGCGGAAGTCCTGGATCTCGGCCGGTGAGCCGATGCACACATATTCGCGCATTCGGAAGGACTGGAAACGATCGATATCGGTGGAGGGCTCGCGGCGGAAGCAGTCGCTGGCCACGTCGAACACCAGACCGCCCGTCGCCACAGGTCCCCGCTCGGCCACCAGGGGATAGACCGGATAGCAGGCCGCCGGGGACAGAACCAAGTCCGCCGCTCCCAGATCCTCGGTCCACTCCCCGCCGTTCTCGAACCGATCGACGACCGCGCGGATCTCGCGCTCGGTCCCGCCCAGGCAGCTGACGCAGCCCAGAAGGTTGGGGAAGCTCTTCAGGTAGCCATGCTTTTCTAGGTGCCGACGGCTCATTACCGGAGGAAAGCGCAACACCTCCGCGCCCTTGGGGCGATAGGTGCTGATCAGGGCGGCGAGGGCCTCCACCACCCCTTCGTAGAGGCCGGTGCGGGCATAAACCCCATCGACCCCGGTGCGATGGAACAGGGCGTCGGTCAGCTGACCCAGACGGTCATCACCGGCGTCTTCGACGAATTTCGCTGTCATGGCCATGGGATCGGAACTCAATTACGGATGGAAGCGGGGGTTTGGGCCAGAAGGCTTGAGGCCGACAGGTTGGCCAGGATGCGGTCGTTATTGATCATGATCGGCGAGGACAGCACGTCACGCAGGTGTCGGCCCTGGCTGGCGTCACCGTCGTTGCGATAGCCGGACAGGCCGCAGGCGCGCATGGCGCTCATCACCGTGCTCACCGCCAGCTCCGAAGCATCGACCTTCAAGAGGCTGATGGCGGTCTGGAAATCGAGGGCGCCGAGGGCCTCGGCATCACCGCTGATGGCTTCATAGCGGTCCAGGGTGGTGGCGATCAGGGCCCGAAGGGCGCGCAGGGAAGCATTAGCCCGCTGCAGATAGGCCGCCGCGGGGGGAAGCTGGCCGCCATTGGAGCGGGCGGCCTTGCGGATGAACCGGCGAGCGCGCTCGACACTGGCCGCGGCGACCCCGGCCCAGGCGGCGGACCAGAACAGGTGCGCGGCGGGCACCATGCTCTGGCTGTGGATCACCTCATAGGCCACCGGCATGATCTGGGTCTGATCGGCGTCGGCCTTGAGGGCGAACCCGACGCTGTCGGTGCCACGCATGCCGAGGGTATCCCAGCCCTGGGTCCCGGTCAGGGTGTAGTCGGCCCTGTCCAGGATCAGCAGCACCTGATCCGATCCGGCCGCCTCGGCGTCCCGGCGAGCCGTGGTGACCAGGGCGTCCGCCGCCTCGCCATAGGAAATGACGCTAGCGTCGCGATCGAGGGTGATCCGGCCGTCCTTATAGACCACCGGGGCGGCGCTGGAGCGGACATTGCCCCCAGCCTGTCCCTCGGTGGTGGAGGAGGCCAGCAGCAGTTGGTCGCGCACCATCCGGCGCACGAACGCCTTGTGCCAGGCGCTGTCTCCCAGGTGGCGGATCACGCAGGCGGCCTTCACCTGGTGCATGGCGTAGATCATCGCGGTCGAGGCGCAGGCCTGCCCAAGGATGTAGCAGATCTCGACCACATCGCCGGTGGAGGCGCCCTCGCCCCCAAGGGAGGCCGGCGCCATGATCCCCATCAGCCCTTGGGCCTTGGCGGCGGCCATGGCTTCCTCGGGGAAGCGAGCCTCCCGGTCCACCTGCTCGGCATATTGTTCCGCAATCGACGCGACATGGCGGGCGCGGGTTCGAAGATCCCCGCCGGCCCATTGCGGGACACCGTCCAGACCAGATAGCTCAGCCAGTTCGGCCGTGGATTTCGCGGACTTCAGATCGTGAACAGTCATCTCAACGTCCCAGGGTCGCAGTTCCGGTTCAGATTTCCTGTATCGAGACCGCCATGGCGGCCCACTTCGATACAATCATAGAAACTCATCTCCGCCCGATGACAGTAATCAAGGACGGACATGCCTATTATTAAGTCAAGAAGACCTTCAATATTGACACAGGTTATCATCCATACCGAATTTTACAGTTTACAATTGCGACCGATTGCGATAGGTCGCGATCATCATTCTTCCAACCGCCTCATCACAAGCGCTGGACAAACCCGGTTTTGCAAAACGGGCGCCACCTTGGCCGTCGCAAATCGCCCCGATTGGGGACGCGACCCGCCAGCGCCCTCCAGATGAAGGCATGAAGACATGGCGGACGGCTCGATGACCATTGGCAACTCACGGATCACGGAAATCGTACGTGATCTGCTAGCCAAGCGGGCGTTTTCCGGCGCTTTCGACGTCACTTGCAACCTGAGCGATGTGGGACTGACGTCGCTGGACATGGTCAACCTGATGCTGGCCATCGAAGCCGAATACGACATCGAGATCCCCCAGGCTCAGATGAAGCCGGAGAACTTCCGGTCCATCCAGGCCATAGAGACCCTGGTCAATGGCCTGATCGGCTGAACGTTCACGGACCCGGTCGCTCTTTTGTCTCTGGATCGCCACGCCCACAGGCTGCTGCGCATGCTGGCCATGGCGCCGCCAAGCCCGACGGTCCGTGACGTGGCCGAGCGGCGGCGCGGGCTGGAACAGCTGCGCGCCATCGCCGAGGCGGAGCCGGAGCCTGGGCTTGAGGTCCAGGACATAAGCCTGCCCGGTCCGGGCGGCGCCCTGGACGCCCGCCTCTACCAGACTGAAAACCAAGACCAATCCGGCCCATTGCTGCTCTATTTCCACGGAGGCGGCTGGGTCGCGGGGGGGCTTGAGACCCACGACGGGGTTTGCCGGCGCCTCGCGCTCGCGTCAGCCTGCGCGGTGCTGTCCCTGGACTATCGCCTGGCGCCGGAACATCCGTTCCCCGCGGCGATCGAGGACGGCCTCGCGGCCTTCGCCTGGGTGGTCGCCAACGCCGAGGCCCTGGGCGCCGATCCAGACCAGATCGGGCTCGCGGGGGACTCCGCCGGGGCCGGGATCGCGGCGGCCGTGGCCCAGACCCTGGCGCAGAGCGCCGGGCGCCAGCCGAAGCTGCTGCTGCTGATCTGCCCGATCCTGGACGTGTCCCGCGAAAGCCCGTCACGGCGCGAATTCGCCGAGGGCTATTTCCTGGATCGGGACACCTTGCTTGCCGACCTGGCGGACTATGCGCCCAGCCCCACGGACCTTACCGACCCCAGGCTGTCACCCCTGCTGGCCGAGCGTCTGGACGCCCTACCCCCGGTCCTAGTCCACACCGCCCAGTTCGACCCGTTCCGGGACGAGGGCCAGGCCTTCGCAGGCCGGCTGACGCAGGCCGGAGCCTCTGTTCGGCATACGGAGCATGGCGGCATGATCCACTATTTCTATGCCTTGACCCGGGCCATTCCCCATGGCGCGACCGTCATGACCCAGATCGGGCGCGAGGTGCGGGAGATATTGGAGCGGTAGGGGCGCCCCGTCAGAGCCGCAACTGCCCCGCCAGGATCTTGCCGTGCAGAGCGGAGTCAAGGCGCCGATAGCCCCCACCTTGAGCGACGTAAACGCGCCCCCCCGCCAGCCAGGGGTCGAAGCCCTCGCGGACCAGATCGGCCTTCTTCTGCTTGAAGGTCTCTGTGGCGGCCAGACTATCGACCAGGCGCAAGAACACAGGGCGGGCATAGGCCGGCAGGCGCTCGTCCAGATAGGCCGCAAGCTGGGTCGGATCGAAATCCGCCTCCGTGACCAGGGCCGCCATCCCCGCGCGGCCATCGGCGCCGGAAACCTCGACCCCATAGACACAGGCCTCAATCACGCCCGGCGCCCCGGTCAAGGCTTCGGCGACCTCGGTCGTGGCGACGTTTTCACCCTTCCAGCGGAAGGTGTCGCCCAGGCGATCGACGAAATAGTAGAATCCCCGCGCGTCCAGCCGCATCAGATCGCCGGTGCGCAGCCAAGCGTCCCCCGGGGCGAATACGTCGCGAAGGATCTTTTTCTCGGTCTCGGCGCGGCTGGTGTAGCCCTCGAAGCGATGGGCGGGGTCCCCGTCCCCGGCGCTGATCCTGCCGATCGCCTCTCCCGCC
>JARLIP010000051.1 GCA_031291685.1 Caulobacteraceae bacterium
GGGGTCAGCATGTCCAGGCACTCGGCGGCGACGCGGCCGGCCTTGCGCATGCCCTCGAAATCCTCGGGGGTGTGGATCTTGATCGCCGAGGTGCGCAGGTGCGCGGTGGCGGTCTCCATTTGGTCGAGGTCGGTCATGGTCAAAAATCCTGGAGCGCCCGGTCGCCGGCCACGGCCAAGGGCGGCGGGGGCGTCGGCTGGGGGCGCATAAGCCTATGTCGCAATCCTAGCACAAAAGTTCAACGACCGGACGCGCACATCGCGTCACATCGAGGCGGTGCTCACCACCTGGTCCGATCCCAGGGTCAGCAGGGCCTCGATCCCGGCCATCAGGCTGGCGGAGGTGATCGGCTTGGGGATGAAGATGTCGCTGCCGGCGGTCCGGGCGGCCCGCTGATGGTCGTCGGAGGTGTTGGCGGTCATCATGGCGATGGGGGTATGGGGGTGGTGGGCCTCGCGCTCGAGGTCGCGGATGGCGCGGGTGGCGGCCAGGCCGTCCATGGTCGGCATCTGCATGTCCATCAGGATCAGGTCGAAGGCCTGGTCCTGGAACAGGGCCACCGCCTGGGCGCCGTCCTCGGCGATGATGATGTCCGCGCCATAGGGCTCCAGCAGCATCTGGACCACCTTCTGGTTGGTGGGGTGGTCCTCGGCCAGCAGGACGCGGAAGGCGGTCTCGGGGCGCGGTTGGACGGTCTCGGCGGGGGCGGTCGCCTGGGCCTGGACCCGGGGCATGGGCGCGCTGACCCGAAACAGGCTGCCCTTGCCCGGGGTGGAGTGGGCGCTGATCTCACCCCCCAGAAGATCGGTGAGCGACTTGCAGATCGACAGGCCAAGGCCCGTGCCGCCAAAGCGGCGGGTGATGGATTCGTCGGCCTGGGAGAAGCGCTCGAACAGGTTGGGCAGGGCGGCCTCGTCGAAGCCGACCCCGGTGTCCTCGACCTCGATCACGATCAGGCTGGGGGCGTCCCCGGGCCGGTCCTCCACCGACACTCGGACCTCCACCGAGCCCTTCTGCGTGAACTTCACGGCATTGGAGGCCAGATTGCCGATGATCTGCTTGAGGCGCAGGGCGTCGCCGAGGAACACCCCCTCGGCGCCCTCGCCGAAGCTGAGTTTGAAGGACACGCCCTTGTCGTCGGCGCGCACCTCGATCAGGTGGGCGGCGCATCCGATCTCCGCCCGCAGGTCGAAGGGACGCGCCTCCAGCTCCATGCCCCCGGCCTCGATCTTGGACAGGTCCAATACGTCGTTGAGGATCCGCTCCAGGGACCGGCCGGAACTGGCGATCAACTCGATCATCTCTCTTTGCCGCGCCCCGAGGGACGAGCGGGCAAGGGCGTCGGCCACGCCGATTACGCCATTGAGGGGGGTGCGGATCTCGTGGGTCATATTGGCCAGGAAACGGGTCTTGGCGTCGCTGGCCGCCTGGGCGGCCTCCAGGGCCTGTTCCAGCCGGGCCTGTTTTTCCAGGAGGCTGCGCTTGAACTCAAGGCGTTCGGTGATGTCGATGAAGGTCACCAGCACCTGGAACGGCAGGGCCTGGCCCTCCCGCAGCATGGGCTGGGCGCTGATGGCGAGCCAGCGCAGCCGCCCATCGGGCATGTGCACGCCCATGGTGACGTCGTTCACGGGGCGGCCCGTGCGCAGGCACTCCATGGCCGGGTAATCCTCCCCCGGAAAGGGCGAGCCGTCCGGCCGGATCGAACGCCAGCGCGGATCGATGGAGGCGCGGCCCAGGAGTTGCGCCACGCTCAGGCCCAGGATGCGGGCGGCGCCCGGATTGGCCTCCACGATCCGACCGTCCCGGTCCATCAGCACCAAGCCTTCGTTGATCGAGGCGAACACGGTCTGGAAACGAAGCTCGCCCAGGCGCGCGGCGTCCATCCGGGCGGCGTAATCGAAGGTGCGCCGGGCCGCGGCCCGGGACTCCATCAGCCCGACGCAGACCTTGGACAGGCGCTGGATGAGGGTGGCCTGGACGTCGGTCCAGGGCCGGGGGACCGTGTCGATGACGCACAGGGCGCCCAGCCGCTCGCCGCCGCTGGCGATCAGGGGCGCGCCCATATAGGCGCGGATGTGGGGCGGGCCGAGCACCAACGGATTGGCCCTGAAGCGCGGATCGAGGCGGGTGTCCTCCACCGCCATGATCTGGTCGGACAGGATGGCCTGGGCGCAGAAGGCCTGTTCCCGGGGCGTCTCGGTCGCCGACAGGCCAATGCTGGCCTTGAACCACTGGCGTTCGGCGGTGACCAGGGTGACCATGGCGATGGGGGCGGCGCAGGCCTCCGAGGCCAGGGCCGCCAGCTCGTCGAAGGCGGCCTCCGGCGCGGTGTCGACAATCCGCAGATCGGCCAGGGCGGCCAGCCGCCGCCGCTCGCCATCCACCGGCGGCGTGCTTGCCCCCGCTTCGGCGGGGTGGTCGAAATCCGGTCCCATCGAAGGGGGAGCGGTTGAAAGGCGTTCTGCCGATGCAACTTGGTCCACGAACGGCTCCTGAGTGCGCGCCGTATCAGCAGAAAGGAAATAGATTAATCGCCTCCAAGCCTTACGTCCGGACGGGTCCTGTCGCGGCGATAGGTCGCGGAGGTTGTGTTTGAGAACGGCGTTCGTGTATCAAGGTTCTCTAACCCAGGGGATGCCCCGGGCGATCCGCACACCCTCCCGGGCCACGTCGCAGGCGTGGATCAGCACCTCCACCCCGGCGTCCGCGGCGTGGTCGAGGGCGCTGGCGAAGGTCGGGTCAAGCTCCCGGCAGGCGCTGAAGGCCGCGCAGTCCATCCGCTGAACCACGAACAGCACCACGGCCCGGTCCCCTTGAGCCGCCATGGCCTCCAGCTCCCGCAGGTGGCGGGCCGAGCGGGCGGCCACGCAGTCGGGGAACTCCGCCAGGCCGGGGGTTCGCATCAGGTGGCAGTTCTTGATCTCCAGCCAGCAGTCGGGCCGATCGTCGCCTTGCAACAGAAAGTCCACCCGGCTGGCCTGGCCGTATTTCACCTCCCGCCGGTGGGTGGCGTAGCCGGTCAACTCGGGGATCAGGTCCAGGGCCAGGGCCTCGGCCGCCAGCCGGTTGGGATGCATGGTGTTTATGCCCACCAGGGCGCCGTCCGCCTCCACCAGCTCCAGGGTGTGGGGCAGCTTGCGCTTGGGATCGGGAGAGCGGGAGATCCAGGCGCCGAAGCCGGGGGTGTTCAGGCCCAGCATGGCGCCGGGGTTGGGGCAGTGGACGGTCAGTTCGCGGCCATCGTCCATGACCACATCGGCCAGGAAACGCTTGTA
>JARLIP010000052.1 GCA_031291685.1 Caulobacteraceae bacterium
CAGGCGCACGCCGGCGTGGATGGTGAAATAGTCCACGCCCTGCTCGGCCTGCTCGATCAGGGTGTCGCGGAACACCTCCCAGGTCAGGTCCTCGGCGACGCCGCCGACCTTCTCCAGCGCCTGGTAGATCGGCACCGTTCCGATGGGCACCGGGCTGTTGCGCACGATCCATTCGCGGATGTTGTGGATGTTGCGACCGGTCGAGAGGTCCATGACCGTGTCCGCGCCCCAGCGGATGGCCCAGACCAGCTTGTCCACCTCGTCCGAGACCTGGGACAGCACCGCCGAATTGCCGATGTTGGCGTTGACCTTGACCAGGAAGTTGCGGCCGATGGCCATCGGCTCCAGTTCGCCGTGGTTGATGTTGGCCGGGATGATGGCCCGGCCGCGCGCCACTTCGCTCATGACGAACTCGGGCGTGCAGTAGTCAGGGATGTCGGCGCCGAAGTCCTCGCCGTCGCGGGTCACCGAGGCGGCGGCCTCCCGGCGGAGGTTCTCGCGGATGGCGACATACTCCATCTCGGCAGTGATGATCCCGCGCCGGGCGTAGTCCAGCTGGGTCACCGCCGCCCCGCCCTTGGCCTTCAGCGGCCGGCGGGTGGTTTGGAACTGGGGCGCCAGGTGCTTGCCGCGGGCGCCGCCGTTGTCTTCCGGCTTCACGGCGCGCGGCTCGGTCTCCTCCACGTCGCCGCGGGCCAGGACCCAGGCGTCGCGCGGACGCGCCAAGCCCTTTTCGATGTCGATGCTGGCCATCGGGTCGGTGTAGGGGCCGGAAGGGTCGTAGATGGTCACCGGCGGCTCGCCCGCGCTCGGATGCACCGCCACCTCGCGGAATGGCACGCGAATCTGCGGGTGCAGGACGCCGGCCTGGTAGACCTTCTTCGAGCCGGGGCGTTCGCCCGTGGGAATGGCGTTGGCGATGGGGGTCTGGATGTTCACGGCGCGCTCCGGCATCGAATGGTTGCGGATCGCCGGCGCCGGCTGAAAAAGGGGCTCAAGGCCCGGTTCCCATCCCTTCGCCGGCATGATCCGGATCAGGTTCAGCGGGTCACCGCGCCGGCGAATCGCCTAGCGGTATCTCAGCCCCTTAAGCGGGACACCCCGGAGAATTGACGGGCAGACTACGCCTGAGCGCCGTAGGGTCAAGCGAGGTTTGGTCTGTGCGTGCTTCGACGCGCCGCCCGACGGGCGGCGGCGACGGGCGGCGGCTCAGTATGACGATCAATTTTGATCCCACCAAGCTCGTCATGCTGAGCCGGCCGCGCAGCGGGCGCGTCGAAGCACGCACTGTCGCCTCAGCCGCCCGGCGCGTGCGTCGCCTTCCACTCCATCGCCCGGCGCACGCGGCGTTCCACCGACGGATGGTCGTAGAAGAGGAACTCCTCCAGGTCCGACGGTGACGACGCGCGATATTCGATGGTCTTGACCAGAGCCCTGGCCATGCCGTCCGGTTCGTTGGCGACGCGCATGGAATAGGCGTCGGCGTCGGACTCAGCCAGTCGGGTCATAGTGTTGGAGATCGGCGTCGCCAGCAGGGTCAAGGTGGCCACGATCGCCATGAAAACCGGCAGGCCCACCGGGTCGGCCAGGCTGGCGACTGGCGCGCCCATCAGCCGGGCGATGGTGGGAAAGCTCAGCTGGATCAGGCCAAAGGCCGCGATCGCCAGGATGCTGCTGGCCAGCGTCCCCCAGAAGACGTGGCCGCGCTTGTAGTGGCCCATCTCATGGCCGACCACGCCGCGCACCTCGGCCATATCGGCGCCGCTCTTGAACATCACATCGCTCATGGCGATCCGCGCCGTGCCGAAGAGGCCGGCGACGTTGGCGGTATAGCGGTTCGATTGCTTGGAGCCGTTGAAGACGTAGATCTTGTCGTGCGGCACGCCAGCCTTGATCGCCAGGGCCACCACCGCATCGCGCACCGGTCCGGGCGGGGCGGGGGTGTAGGTGTTGAGAAGGGGTAGGACCAGCACCGGCGCCAGTATCTGGATGAAGATCAAGAACACCGCCCCCAGGCCGCCGGCCCAGAGCCACCAGGTCCTGGGCGCCCGGCGGATCAGCGCGTAGAGGGCGGCGAAGAAGAGGACGAACACGATGACGCTGAACACCAGGCCTATCAGCTGGTCGCTGAACCAGCCCGCGAGCGGCTGGCTGGTCAGGCCGTAGGACTTCTCCCGCCACCAGGCGGCGTAGACCTGCCAGGGCAGCTCCAGGACGAAGTCCATCACCGCATAGATCGCCGCGGCCGCCATGCTGACCAACACCAGGCGTGGTTTCTTCTTCTCCAGCCCCGCCGAAACCCGCGCCAGCACGCCCGAGCGGATGATCAGCCAGGCGGCCGCCACCGTCACCAGCCAGCCCCAGAACAGGAGCCAGTGTCCGCCCTGGGTATAGGCGGTCGCCTTGGCGTGCCCGGCCGGCGACAGGGTGGCCATATAGGCCGCGGTGGCCGCGGCGGGATCGAAGGAGGCCATGAAGCGCTACTCAAGCTTGTTTCGGCCACCCTAGCATGGTCCGCGCCGCACTCATCAACCCGCTCAGGAGCAGTCTGGTGTCGCCCCTACACCGTCACCTGAGCGCCCATCTCCAGCACGCGGCCCGGCGGGATGTGGAAGAACTCGGTCGGGTTGGCGGCGTTCTTGGAGAGGATCAGGAACAGCCTATCGCGCCAGCGCCAGACCCCTCCCTTGGCGGTGGAGACCATGGTCTTGCGGCCAAGGAAGAAGGAGGTCGACATCATGTCGATCCCCAGTCCCTGCTTTCGGCAGGCGATCAGCGCCTTGGGCACGTTCGGTGTTTCCATGAAGCCGTACTTGATGGTCACCCGCATGAAGTCGTCGTTCAGCGGCGTGACCTTCACCCGCTCGGCCTCGTCGACACGTGGGGTTTCCAGGGTCTCTACGTTCAAGATGACGTTGCGCTCGTGCAGCACCTTGTTGTGCTTGAGGTTGTGCAGGAGGGCGCCGGGGGCGTGGGTTGGATCGCCGGTCAGGTAGATGGCCGTGCCCGCCACCCGATGCGGGGGCCGGGCGGCCAGGAGGGGCAGGAAGTCGTCCAGGAGCGGGGTGTCGCGCTGGAGCTTGGCGTTGACGATGTCGGTGCCGCGCACCCAGGTGGCCATCACCCCGAACAGGGCCGCGCCCAGGATCAGCGGCAGAGCCGCGCCGTGCAGCAGCTTCAGCGCATTGGCGCCCAGGAACACCATGTCCAGGGTCAAGAGCGGCGAGATCATCGCCGCGGCGCCCAGGAGCGGCCACTTCCAGCCGCGGTAGACCACGATGAAGGCCAGCGACGTGGTCACCGCCATGGTGCCGGTCACCGCCAGGCCATAGGCGTTGCCGAGGCTGTCGGAGGACTTGAACACCGCAATCAGCACGATCACCCCGATCAAGAGCATGGTGTTGATCTGGGGCAGGTAGATCTGGCCGGCCTGGGTCTCGGAGGTGCGGCGCACCACCATGCGCGGGAGCAGGCCCAGCTGCATGGCCTGGTTGGTCAGCGAATAGGCGCCAGTGATCACCGCCTGACTGGCGATGACGGTGGCGGCGGTGGCCAGGATCACCATCGGCACGCGCAGCAGCGCCGGGGTCATCTGGAAGAACCAGTCGACATCGCCCACCGCCCCGCCATGCGCGGCCCGGATCGTCTGCAGGGCGAAGGCGCCTTGGCCCAGGTAGTTGAGCACCAGGCAGGGCAGCACCAGGAACAGCCAGGCCGCCTGGATCGGCCAACGGCCGAAATGGCCCATGTCGGCGTAGAGCGCCTCCGCGCCGGTCACCGTCAGGAACACCGAGCCCAGGACGAAGAGGCCGACCACCCCGTGATGGGCCAGGAAGACCACCGCATAGCTCGGGCTGATCGCCAGCAACACCTCCGGATCGTGCGGCATGTGCATCAGGCCGATGCCGGCGATGGCGGCGAACCAGACCACGCAGATCGGCCCGAAGAACACCGCCACCTTGGCCGTCCCGCGCGACTGAACCATGAAAAGTCCGATGAGGATCACCAGGCTGAGGATCAGGACCCAGCTCAGCGTCACCATCGGGCCCATCACCGGCACGGTCTTCAGACCCTCCACCGCCGACAGCACCGAGATGGCCGGGGTGATCACCGCATCGCCGTAGAACAGCGCCGCGCCGGCCCCCCCCAGGGCGAAGAGCACGAGCGTGCGCCGGCCGATCGCCTCCTGGGCCAGGGCCATGAGCGAGAGGACGCCGCCCTCGCCGCGGTTGTCCGCGCGCATGAGGAAGAGGACGTATTTGACCGTCACCACCAGGAACAGCGCCCAGAGCGCCAGGGAGACCACGCCCATCACCGCATCGACGTGGACGACGCCCTTGTCCGTGGCCTGGGCCAGGGCGAGCTTGAAAGCGTAGAGCGGGCTGGTGCCGATGTCGCCGAACACCACGCCCGCCGAGCCGAGCGCCATGGCCCAGAACGCGTTCGGCGCCGGCGCGTGCGGCGCAGCGGGGGCGTTCTGGGTCGCCGACGGGGGCGCAGGGGCTGGCGATGTCTTGGGATCGGCGGCGAGTTTCGCTTCGCCAGTCATTCGGGACTCTGCTCCCAGGCGCTCATCAGGAAACCCGAGCGATCACCGGCCGGCGCGATACGCCTGTCATGGCGCCAGCGCAAGGGCTTACCTCGAACGGGTGATTGTGACGCACAAGGGTTCGTGCGTCCTTCGACACGGCCGCTTTGCGCGGCCGGCTCAGGATGACGACCTTTTTGGGATCCCACGACACATCGTCATGCTGAGCCGAGCGCACAGCGCTCGTGTCGAAGCACGCGCGGGTCCACCCCCTCAGTGGAAATCCCGCGAACGCGGCAGGACGCGGACGTTGCGCGGGTGTTTGTGCATGTGGCGCTCGTCATAGGCCTTCTCCCCCCGCTCCGGCGCGGCGGAGCTGGCCCCGTCCGCGTGGGCGCGGGCTGGCTTCAGCGGCGCCTCGGAAAGCAGCGCCAGGTCGGCGGTGCGGTCCTCGACGCTCTCGGCCACCAGGTGGGTGACGCGGCCCTCGCTGTCGGGCGCGCGCTGGATGCGGCCGCGGATGAGCAGCAGCCGCGCGCCCATCACCTGCGGGCGGAACTTGTCGAACACCTTGGGCCAGACCACCACGTTGGTCACGCCGGTCTCGTCCTCCAGGGTCAGGAACACCACCCCCTTGGCCGAGCCTGGCCTCTGGCGCACCAGCACCACCCCGGCCACCGCCATCCGCCGCCCCTCGCGGGCCTCATCCACCTGGCGGGCGGGCTCGGCCCCCAGCCCGGCCAGACGCCGGCGCAGGAAGCTCAAGGGATGGGCCTTCAGGGACAGGCGAATGGTCTCGTAGTCGTGGGCCACCTCCTCGGACAGGGGCGCCTTGGGCAGGGCCGCGGGGGTCTCGCCATCGGCCTCCTCCAGCCCCGCCGCCACGAACAGGGGCGCCGGGGCCGCCCGCGGCAAGCCCCGGGCGGCCCACAGGGCGGGCCTGCGGCCAAGATCGAGGGAGCCCAGGGCGTCGGCGGCGGCCAGGATATCCAGGGCCCCCGCCGGCAGCCCCGCCCGGGCGCGCAGATCCTCCAGGCTGAGAAACCGCCCCCCCGCCGCCCGGGCGGCCATGATCGCCAGAGCCCAGTCTTCCTTGAACCCATCGATCTGCCTCAACCCCAGGCGCAGGGCCTTACGCGGCGGGGCATGTAATTCCTCCCCCCTTGGGGGAGGGGAACCGCCCGAAGGGTGGTGGAGGGGGCCCTTGCAGCCCTCTTGACCCATGCCGATTTGCGCCCGCGGCGGCGGCGAGCCCCCTCCACCGCTTCGCGGTCCCCCTCCACCAGAGGGGGAGGAATGAAACGGCTCCTCCAGGGTGCAATCCCAGTCGCTGGCGTTGACGTCGGGATGGCGCGCCTCGACCCCGTGCTGGCGGGCGTCACGGATGATCTGGGCCGGGGCGTAGAAGCCCATGGGCTGGCTGTTGAGCAGGGCGGCGGCGAACACCTCGGGGTGATAGTGCTTGATCCAGGCCGAGACATAGACCAGCTGGGCGAAGGCGGCCGCATGGCTCTCAGGAAAGCCGTAGTCGCCGAACCCCTTGATCTGATTGAAGCAGTCGATGGCGAACTGGGGCGGATAGCCCCGCTCGATCATCCGCCCGACCATCTTGGCCTCATAGGTGTGGATCGTGCCCATGTGGCGGAAGGTGGCCATGGCCCGTCGCAGGCCGTTGGCCTCGTCCCCGGTGAACAGGGCCGCCTCCATGGCGATGCGCATGGCCTGTTCCTGGAACAGGGGCACCCCCAGGGTCTTGCCCAGCACCCGCTCCAGCTCCCCCGCATCCCCATGCTCGGGGGCGGGACGGGGAAAATCGATCCGGAAGGGCTGGCCGGCGGCCTCGGCCTGTCGCCGCTCCCCCCTGCGCTTCAGATAGGGATGAACCATGTTGCCCTGGATCGGGCCGGGGCGGACGATCGCCACCTGCACCACCAGATCGTAGAATTCCCGGGGCCGCAGCCGGGGCAGCATGGCCATCTGGGCCCGGCTCTCCACCTGGAACACCCCGATCGAGTCCCCCCGGCACAGCATGTCGTAAACCGCCGGATCTTCCTTGGGGATGTTGAACAGATCAATGGACTGACCGTAGTGCTGCTCGATCAGGGCGAAACCCCGGCGGATGGCGCTCAGCATGCCCAGGGCCAGGACATCGACCTTCATGATCTTCAATTCGTCGATGTCGTCCTTGTCCCACTCGATGAAAGTGCGGTCGGCCATCACCGCATTGCCGATCGGCACGGTCTCCACCAGCGGCCCCTCGGTCAGCACGAAGCCCCCCACATGCTGGGACAGGTGCCGGGGGAACTGGATCAGCTCGGCGGTGAGCTCCAGGGCCAGCTTCAGGCGCGGGTCCTGACGCGCGAGGCCCGCCGCATCCACATGGTCCTCCTCGACCTTGGCGCCGTAGGAGCCCCAGACCGTGTTGGCCATCTGCGAGGTGACATCCTCGCTCAGGCCCAGCGCCTTGCCCACGTCGCGGATCGCCGAGCGGGGGCGGTAGTGGATTATGGTGGCGCAGATGGCCGCCCGGTCCCGGCCATAGCGCTGATAGACATACTGCATCACCAGCTCGCGCCGCTCGTGCTCGAAGTCCACGTCGATGTCCGGGGGCTCGCTGCGCTCCGCCGAGATGAAGCGCTCGAACAACACATCCTGTTTGGTGGGGTCCACCGAGGTGATCCCCAGGCAGTAGCAGACCACCGAATTGGCCGCCGATCCCCGCCCCTGGCACAGGATCGCCCGGGCCGGATCCCGGGCCCAGGCGACGATGTCGTGCACGGTCAGGAAATAGGCGGCGTATTTCGCCTTCCTGATCAGCCGCAACTCCTTGCGGATGGTCTCCAGGATTTTTCGCGGAACCCCATCGGCAAACCGTCGCCGCGCGCCCAGGAAGGTCAGGTCCTGCAAGTGGCCTTGAGGGGTCTTGCCGGGGGGAACCGGTTCATGAGGATAGTCGTAGGACAGCTCGTCCAGGCAAAAGCCGCAGGTCTTGGCGATCCGCACGGTCCGCGCCAGGGCCGCCTCGTGCCCCCGAAACAGCCGCGCCATCTCCGCCGGGGGCTTCAGGTGACGCTCGGCGTGGGCCTGGAGCCGATAGCCGGCCTCGTCGATGGTCACGCCTTCGCGGATACAGGCCATCACATCCTGCAACGGCCGCCGTTCGGGCTGGTGATAGAGGGCGGCGCCCACCGCCACCATCGGCGCCCCGGTCCGCTCGGCCATGGCCGCCAGCCGCGCCAGCCGGCCGCGATCATCCCCCCGGTGCAGGGGCGCCGCCGCCAGATAAAGCGCGTCCGGCCAGGCCCGCCGCCAGGCGCCCAGCCGGGCCTCGAAGGCGTCGTCCAGATCCGCCGGCGCCCGGGCCAGGGCGATCATCCCCGCCCCCAGGGCCGCGGCCTGCTCGAAGTCCAGCCAGCATTCCCCCTTGGGGATGCGCGTCTCGTCATCGGCTCGAAGATCCCTTCTCCCCTTGTGGGAGAAGGAGCGGCCCGCGCCGGAGGCGTGGGTCGATCAGGGGTTTCCCACGCTGGGGTAAGGATGCGCGTTTACAGGAAGGATGGGGGCATTGGGCTGCGGCCGGCGCGACCCCTCATCCTCCCGTCCGCCATGCGGCCGGGCCCCTCCTTCTCCCACAAGGGGAGAAGGGAAGGCTACCGATCCAGCCGGGGCGTTTGAATCCCGCGGCGTCTCCGGAAGGGGAGCAACAGGCGCATCGCCCCCGATCCGGCTCTTGCCGATCGACAACAGGCGGCACAGGCGGCCATAGGCGGCGCGGTCGCGGGGATAGACGATCAGTTCGGCGCCGTCGCGGAAGGTCAGGCGGCAACCGATCAGCAGGGGCAGCCGCGCCGCCTTGGCCGCCGCGTGGGCGCGCACCACCCCGGCCAGGGTGTTGCGGTCCGCCACCCCCAGGGCCGCCAGGCCCAGGCGCGCGGCCTCGTCCACCATCTCGAAGGGATGGGCGCCGCCTTCCAGGAAGCTGAAATTGGTCATGGCGTCGAGCTCGGCATAGACGCTCATGCGAACACCCCGTGCAGCCACCAGCCGGGCGCCCGCTCGGCGTCCTCCCGGCCATAGAGCCCTTCGCGAAACAGCCAGTAGCGGCGGCCCTGATCGTCCTCGACTCGGTAATAGTCCCGGGTGCGGGCGGGCCGCGCCTCATCCTGGCGCCACCATTCGGCGCCCAGCCGCTCCGGCCCCTGGGCCCGCACCACCCGTCGCGGCGCCCGGCGCCAGACGAAGCGGACCGGCGCCCCGTCGGGGGCCTCGGCGATGGTCTCCACCGCCTCGGGAGGATTGAGCAGCAGGACCGGCCGCTCCCGCCCCCGCAAGGCGGCCGGCGCGGGAAAGGCCGGCGCCTGGGGTCCGGCGCGCAGCCAGATCTCGCTGCGTTCGGGCAGCCAGCTTTCCCGGGCGCCGGGCCGGCGCACCGCCGCCTCCCCCAGCCGGGCCTGCAGCCGGTCGATCAGCCCGGCCAGGGCGCCGGCCTGGGCCGCCTCACGCTCCCCCTGCAACCGCCCCTGGGCCTGGGTCACGGGCTCGGCCCGGTCCGCCGACAGCATCAGGGCGTCGAGGCCGAACCCCAGGTCCAGACGCTCCAGCCCCGTCTCCCGCAGCAGCCGCGCCAGGTGGGCGGGGGCGGCGGCCGGGGCGCTGAGGGCGACCTCGATGCGGGTGGCGCGGCCATCCACCCGAAACCCGGTCAGGGACAGCCGCCGCGCCCCCAGCCCCGCCCGGTCCAGCTGGCCGGCCAGGGTCTCGGTCAGGGGCGCCAGCTGGGCGTCGATCCCGGCCATGTCGATCAGAGGCTCGGCGAAGGCCTGCCAGGCGCGATAGAGGGGCGCCGGCCGCTCCGGGGTCAGGGGATCGGCCAGAAAGCCCAGGGCCCGGTCCAGGCGTTCCACCACCCGCAGCCCCGCCTCCCCGCGAAACCGCCGGGCCAGGCCCGCCCGGGGCAGGTCATAGAGATCGCCGATCCATCTCAGGCCGAACCGCCGCAACAGGATCAGGGCCGCCGCCTCCAGCCGCAGGGCCTCCACCGGCAGGGGCGCCAGGGCCTCCCGCCCGCCCCCCGCCGGGGCCAGGGTCTCGTCCCGGCCGGAATAGCGCGCCAGGGCCCAGGCGGCGGCGGGGGTGTCGGCCATGGCCACCCGGGCGGGGATATCCGCCCGGGCCAGGCGCTGGCGCAGCTCGCCCAGCAGGGCGGCCTCGCCGCCGAACAGATGGGCGCCGCCGGTCATGTCGATCATCAGGCTCTCCGACCCCGGCGGGCGGGCCTCGATCCCCACCAGGGGCGAGAAGCGCTCGGCCCACAGGGCCAGGCGCCGCAGGGCCGCCAGGTCCCGCTCCGGCTCGGCCGGCAGGCTGATCAGGTGCGGGACCATGGCGGTGGCGTCCGCATGGGCCTGGCCGGCCTGCAACCCCGCCGCCCGGGCCGCCGGATTCAGGGCCAGCAGCCTCAGCCCCCGAGCGCCCCGCTCCACCAGGGCCAGGGGGGGCTCGGTGAGGGGAGGCTCAGGCGGCGTTGGCCGCGCCGGGTCGGCCCCGGTCAAGGCCTGGGTCAAGGCCCCGGTCAAAGTGGGAGTCTGCGTCGGCGTCGCGCGTCGCCAGACCGTGACCGGCCAGTCCGGCAACCACACGCAAACCACCCGCTTCATCGTTCCACTCCAGATCCCAGGCCCCCGGGGGGCCGCTGCGCCGTCGCACCAGTTCGGCCCGCATCCTGGCCGCCCCTGGCGCGGCCGCGTCGAAGGCCATCGGCGCCGAGGGGCCGGGGGCGATGCGCCAGCGGACCCTGG
>JARLIP010000053.1 GCA_031291685.1 Caulobacteraceae bacterium
CGGACAGGATGTGGGCGCCGACCTCGGAGCCCTTTTCCAGCACGGCCACGGAGATCTCGGTCCCGGCCTCGGCGGCCAGCTGCTTCAGGCGGATCGCCGCGCCCAGCCCGGAGGGGCCGGCGCCGACGATGACGACGTCATATTCCATCGCCTCGCGTTCGACGTCTTGGCTCATCTTTTCTTCCCCCCGGCTACCGTGCTCAAATGTGTCACGCTCAAACGCGTCGCGCCCGAAGCGGCGACATTGAATCTTCGGTATCTTATTCGAAGTTGACGTTTGCGCGGTCAAGGACAATCCCTATCCGTGGCGCGCGCGCCACGCAAATCTGGACCGAACGGACCCAAAACTGAATGACCCAGCCGGCCTCGACGCCCGCGGGATGGAGAGCTTCCTGGCCTTTTGGGCCGATGCGGGGGTCGATCTGTGCTTCGAGGACGAACCCGTCGACCGGCTGGCCGAGCAACTTCGCCCCCTGCGTCAGGCTCCCGCGCCCCCGCCCGCCCCCGAACAGCCGATGCGCGCGGCCGCGCCAGCGGGTCCCGACATCGCCTCCGCCATCGCCGAGGCCCGCCAGGCCGCCGCCCAGGCCATGGACCTGACCGCCCTGGAAGCGGCCATCGCCGCCTTCGAGGGCTGCGGCCTCAAGCGTGAAGGCGCCCGCCAGGCCGTCTTTTCACGGGGCGCGGCCGATGCGCCGGTGATGATCATCGGCGAGGCGCCGGGCGCCGAGGAGGACATCCAAGGCGAGCCCTTCGTTGGCCGGGCCGGCAAACTGCTGGACCGCATGATCGCCGCCGCCGGCCTTCAGGGGCGGGTCTTCATCACCAACACCGTCTTCTGGCGCCCGCCAGGCAACCGCACCCCCACCCCGCAGGAACAGATGATCTGCGCCCCGTTCCTGGAGCGGGCCATCGCCCTGGTTCAGCCGAAACTGCTGCTGCTCTCCGGCGGGGCGGCGGCCAAGGCGGTGTTGCAGCGCCAGGAGGGCATATTGTCCCTGCGCGGCCGCTGGATCGACTGGCGCTCGGCGGACGAGAGCCTGTCCCTGCCGGCCATGCCCACCCTACACCCGGCCTTCCTGCTGCGTCAGCCGGCGGCGAAGAAAAAGGCCTGGGCGGATTTCCTGATGCTCGTCGAACGACTGGACCGCCCCGAACGCCCGGCTTGACCGACCGCGCCGCGCTCAGTCCAGATCCGCGCCACCCACGAGAATCCGCGCGCCCAGGGGCCGCAGTCCCCTGCCCCGTCCCCCGGTCTGGGCCCAGGACCTGGCGCCGATCAACAGGCCGTGCTGCGGCCGCAGCCGTCCCAGCCAGCGAGCCGCGCCGTTGGCCAGGGCCTCGGCGGCGCGCGCCCCGAAGCCGTCGGCGGCGAAATTGAGCTGGAACCAGCCCGCCGCCTCGGGATAGCGGCGGATATGGCTCTGGACCGAGGGCTCCCACTGCATCTGCAACCGCGTCCCGGCCGGCAGGATCAACAACCAGGGTTGACGCGCCGCCGCCGCCGCATCGGCCACGGACCCGCTCAGCACCCGCGCCCCGCTGTCCTCGGCCATGGCCAGGGTCGCGTCCGTGGAGCCGGCGTCGGCGACGATCACTTCCCGCACCAGTCCGTCAATGGCCGCCGGGGTCAGGGCGGCCAGGGTCGCGCCAAGACGGCGCTCGTCGTTCAAGGTGGTGACGATCACGGAAATCACCCGCGCATCAAGCTTTGACCGCCGCCCACGTCAAGGCCCAGCGAGCCTGCCGTCATTCCTCCACTAACGCGCGTAACCGCTCCAACGCCTCGTCCCACTGGGCCGAAACCTGATCGAGATAGGCCCGGGCCTGGGCCACAGGCTCGGGCCGGAAGCTATAACGGCTCTCGCGCCCCACCCGGGCGCGGCTGACCAGTCCGGCCTGTTCCAGGACCTCCAGATGCTTGGTGATCGCCTGCCGGGTCACCCGTCCGTCCGCCGACAGGGCGACGATCGACCGGGCCTGGCCATCGCTGAGCTTGGCCAGCAGACCCAGGCGCGTGGGATCACCCAGGGCGCCGAACACCGCCGCCGCGTCCCGCCCGGCGATCCGCGCCTCAGGCCTCCACATGGGCCTGGATATTGCTCAGTTGCTGGGTCCAACCGCTGTCGTTCATGCGTAGCGCGTCCGGACGGCGATGGTCCGGCAGGGCCTCGAAGCCGGATTCGGTGATCACCAGCCGCGCCCCGGCGGCGATCGGCGTCAGGCGAAACTCCACCAGGGTCGGCGGCTCGGCGGAATAGTCGGCCTTGGGGTCAATCGCATAGGGATGCCACGTGTAGGAAAACAGGCTCGGCTCATCCATCGCCACCACAGTGGCCTCCCAAAGGATGTGCTCATAGCCCGGATAGGTGATGCGCCCCCGGGTGACCCGCCCCGGAACGAACGGTCCCTCCAGCTTGACCCGGAACCATTCCCCGAACTCCACCGGGTCAGTCAGCGCCCGCCAGACCCGCGCGACGGGCGCGCGCAGGTCGATAGTCTTCTCGATCCGATCCATAACCGCAACCTTCTGGTTGCGGGATTTATGGAGCACACCAGACCTTTGCGCAATAAAATAGTTGCCTATAATCCACTATGGGATCGTCACACCAATTGCAGATGCCGCATCTTCCGCTCACCCCGGTGAAACCGGGATTCAGCTCACAGAGCGCCGCCGAGCGCGGTACGGCGGTGGGGGGCAAGGCTCTGCCCTACCCCCCTCAGCGGCGAACACATTAGGATAATCAAGGCTCTGCCTTTTTCTCCGCTTGGCCCTCGCGTCCTTCATAAGGACGGCGCGCTGCACCACGCCAGAAGGCTCTGCCTTCCTTTGGGTTCCCACGAAACTTGCGTTTCGCGTGTAAATTATATATATACAACCAAATTCGTCAACTGCGGGTCCGCCGAGAGACAGAAATGACATCCAAAAAGAAAGACCCCAGACCCCCAATATATATAAATATTTCAAAGACAGCAATTAAATAATACATCTATACGGTGTCCGCTATATTCCTATTTTTCTCGTGCATAGGTACTTTATTTCTCATTGCATACGACCCACCACACACATCATCGATATTATTTGGGATAGACATACATCTTACAGCGCTTATTTCTGGAGTTATTGCTTCAGCCATCGGCGGCCTGATCTGTTTTGATGCATCCAACCCATCCGCCCCGGACGTATTTCACCCCGGCGACAAACAATTAATGAGAAAAGCTGTCGAAAGTGGCCGCGACGATATAATTACACAATATCTCAGATTGAGAAATATGCGTGGAATTACAGGCTTTTTCCACAAACTCGGCCTGCAAGGTTTACCGATAGCGACAATATTTATGACACTTATATTTACATTTTTAGCAATGCTATCCACTTCAAGTGATACTAGAAAGACTCTGTTTGATCTTGCGCAATTGACGCTGGGTGCATTTATCGGTTCTTTTGTGCAACGATCTTTAGATCCGAGCACAAATCGTCCACGATATTCGAAAAAAAAGGCCCGCACTGGCTCAGTCCCCATCCACAGTTACGCCCCATAATACTGCGACATTACCTACTGATGCTCAAAAATTTCCCGCAGCGCCAAGATAGATAAACTAAGCAGGGCGATGGCCGAAATCCGAGAAGTTCTTGCTTTGTTCCGATCCGCATGCCATATTCGCGCCCATGCCCCCCTCCGTCCCCATCGTCGGCGCCGTGCGTGGACGCGGCGCCAAATCGAACCAGACCGGGCGCTTCGAATCCGTCGCCCGGGAGGACTTCGATGACGGCTGGACCGAGCATGACGCGGCTCCGCCCCGCCTGGACGACAGCCTCACCCCGCTGAAATCCAAGTCGATCATCAGCCACAACGACAGCCCCGACATCGGTTTCGACCAATCGATCAACCCCTATGTCGGCTGCGCCCATGGCTGCGTCTATTGTTTCGCCCGGCCATCCCACGCCTATATGGGCCTGTCCCCCGGGCTGGATTTCGAGACCCAGCTGTTCTTCAAGCCGGACGCCGCCCAGATCCTGGAGCGGACCCTGTCGCGGCCGGCCTACAAACCCAGCTTCATCCAGCTGGGGGCCAATACCGACCCCTATCAGCCGGCGGAGCGCAAGCTGGGGATCAGTCGCGAGATCCTGAAGGTTCTGGACCGCTTCAACCACCCGGTGGGGATCACCACCAAGAACGCCCTGGTCACGAGGGACATCGACATTCTGTCGTCCATGGCCGCCCGCAACCTGGCCATGGTCTCGGTCTCGGTGACCACCCTCGATCGCCGGCTGGCCCGGGCCATGGAGCCCCGCGCCTCGACCCCGGAGCGGCGACTGGAGGCCATCGCCCAGCTGAACGCGGCGGGGGTTCCGGCGGCGGTGGGGTTCGCCCCGGTGATCCCTGGGCTGAACGATCATGAATTGGAGGCGGTGCTGGAACGCGGGGCGGCGGCCGGGGCGCCCATGGCCTATTTCACGGTTCTGCGCCTGCCGCGGGAGATCAAGGACCTGTTCCGCGAATGGCTGGCCGCCGAGCGCCCCGACCGGGCGGCCCGGGTCATGTCCCTGGTGCGGCAGATGCGGGGCGGCAAGGACTATGACGCCGAATGGGGCAAGCGCATGCGCGGCGAAGGCCCCATCGCCGACCTGATCCGCCACCGCTTCGACCTGGCCTGCCGGCGCCTGGGCCTCAACGCCACGCGCCGAGCCCTCGATTTGACCCAGTTTCGCCGTCCGTCCAAGGGCGGGGATCAGATGGATCTGTTCGGGTGAGGATTGATTTCTGCTCCCCTGCTTGGCGCAGCCACACGGGGGAGCTGGCGGGGCGCAGCCCCGTCTGAGGGGGCGTGCGGACGGCCGGTCGCCCCCTCGGTCACGGGGCTCCGCCCCGCGACACCTCCCCCGCATCGCTGCACGATGCATGGGAGGAAAACGCCGCTACCGCCGAAACACCCCCACCAGCTCCACATGGGGCGACCACAGGAACTGGTCCACGGGCAGAACCCGCTCCAGGGTGAAGCCCGCGTCGGCCAGGATGCGGGCGTCCCGGGCGAAGGTGGCGGGGTTGCAGGACACCCCCACGGCAAGGCCGACCTTGGAGCGGGCGATCTCGCCGGCCTGTTCCAGGGCGCCGGCCCGGGGCGGGTCGAACACCACCGCGTCCAGCTTCTTCATCTCCGGCGCCAGCAGGGGCCGGCGACCCAGATCCCGGGCCTCGGCGACGATGTTTTTCAGCCCAGGCGCGGTGGAGACGGCGCTGGCCAGGGCGCGCACCGCCTCGGCGGAGGAATCGGCGGCATAGACACTGGCCACCTGGGCCAGACGGAAGGTGAAGGTCCCCACCCCGCAGAACAGGTCCGCGACCCGATTGGCGCCCGCGACCGCCTCGACCACGAAGGCGCCCATGGCCGCCTCCGCCGCCGGAACCGCCTGCAGGAACGAGCCGGGCGGCAAGGCCACGGTGGCCGGGCCCACCCGCACCATGGGCTGGCGGGCCTGATAGATCATCTCCCCAGCCAGGGTCACCCGGGCGAAGTCCCCGGCCTGGGCCGCCTCGGCCGCCCGCACCCGGCCGTCCGCGGACAGGCCGCCGCTGCGCCGCTCGATGCCAGTGACATCCACGTCCAGCCCGGTGGCGGTCAGGGTCACATGCAAGGTCGGGGCGGACTTTGGGTGTTCAAAGAAGGGATGGGCCAGGCGGCGCAGGGCCGGAAGGGCCGCCACCAGATTCGGATGGCTGACGGGGCAGACCTCGATATCCACCAGCCGCCATGTGCGCCGCGCCTTGAAGCCCAGCCGCACCCGGCCGCCCTCCCGACGGGCGTGCAGGGCCAGGCGCCGCCGGGCGCCTGGGGCCGCGGCGAAGGGCGCCAGCATCTGGGTCTCGATCCGCTCCCGGGCCAGGGCCTTGACGATCTGTTCCACCTTCCAGGCCAGATAGGGCTCCGGCGCCCAGTGCTGCAAGGAACAGCCGCCACAGTCGCCGTAGTGCTGGCAGACCGGCTCGATCCGCTCGGCGCTGGGCGCCAGGATCTCGCGCACATCGGCCCGCTCGCTGGACACGGCGGCCAGAACCCGCTCACCAGGCAGGGTCAGAGGCGCGAATACCGGTCCAGGCGCCAGGCCATCGCCCTGAGCGCCTATATGATCGATCAGAAGTTCGCTAAGGGTGGCCGAGTCGGCGGAACTCAAAGGCATCACTCCGTGAGGGGTCGCGCCGGGGCGCGTAATCCCTGGGTCGAACATGAACGAAGATGAACAGCAAGCTCAACTTACGTTCAGGCTCGATCCGCCACAGTCCCAGAACCGACACATTCGGGCCATTAGATTCATTCGACCGGGGGAATAACCCATGCGCGCCTTACTGCTTCTCGCCACGACAGCCACCCTGATACTGGGGCCTGTCAGCGGCGCCCTCGCCGATCCGGGCTATTATGACCGTGGCGGCTGGCGTCCCGCCGACAGCTACGGCGACCGTGATCCCTGCCGCGACGCCAAGCACGAGGCCGGCAACCGCGGCGCGGTGACCGGAGGCCTTCTGGGCGCCATGGCCGGAGCCCTGGTCGCGGGCCATGGGCACAAGGTCGGCGGCGCGGTGGTCGGTGGCGCCGTGGGCGCGGTGGCCGGCAACCAAATCGCCCGCAGCAACGTTCGTTGCGGCGACTATCCCC
This sequence comes from Caulobacteraceae bacterium, assembly GCA_031291685.1. Lineage (GTDB taxonomy): Bacteria > Pseudomonadota > Alphaproteobacteria > Caulobacterales > Caulobacteraceae > Poindextera. Next base: position 6,655 of record JARLIP010000053.1, read on the forward strand.
GGGACTACCGCCGCCACCCTGACTGCCGCTGGGTCAATCAGGACGGCCATGGCTTCGAGATCTGTCGCGGTCGCGACGGCGTCTGGCGGCCCTGGAGCGGTGATCGGGACCATCGCTGGTAGGCGCGCGCTGACGCGCCCACCCCATTCAAATCAATCGGAGTTCACATGACACCCCACACCCTCGCCAAACTGATCACCGGCTGCGCCGTCGCGGCCATGACCCTGACCAGCGCCCTGGCCGCCCCGACCGTGGCCACGGCCCAGACCTATGACAATAATCCGCCCCCGTCTGACGGCGCCTATTACGACCCCTGCCGCAGAGACGAGAACAACCGCGCCGTGGCCGGCGGCCTTCTGGGCGGCGTCGCCGGCGCCGTGATCGGCAATTCCATCGGTCATGGCGGCGGCAAGGCCGGCGGGACCATTCTCGGCGGCCTGGCCGGTGCGGCGGTGGGCGCCACGGTGGGCAAGAACACGGCCGCCTGCGATCCCAATGGCTATGCCCCGCCCCCGCCGCCGCCGCCCGCCGATCCCTATCCCCACCACAACTATGACGACCGCGCCCGCTATGAAGCGCCGCCGCCGCCCCCGCCGCCGGAATGTGGCGCGGCCGAGGTGCGGACCTACTTCCCCGACGGCACGGTTGAGCGTCACACCCAACGCGCTTGCCGCGACGCCTATGGCCGCTTCCAGCTGACCCGCTGATTCCCGAAAAAGACCTTCTCCCAAGGGGAGAAGGAGGGGTCCATTTCGAAGAAATGGGAGGATGAGGGGGTACGGTCCGTCGGGTTTGTCCTGGACCGTACCTAACCCCTCACCTTCCCACGCCTTCGGCGCGGGGCCCTTCCTCTCCCTCTGGGAGAGGTGTTTTCAATCCGCGCCTCAGCCCCCTTGGGCCCAGACCAGATATTCCACGGCCCCCTCGCCGCCGCGCACGGGACTCTCGCAGGTCTCGCGCACCGTCCAGCCCCGCCCCGTCAGCCAGGCGCACACGGACTCCACGGCCGCCGTCCGCGCCTCGACATCGCGCACAACGCCGCCCTTGCCGATCAGGTCCGGCCCCACCTCGAACTGCGGTTTGATCAGGGCGATCAGGTCGGCGCCCGGCGCCGCCAGGGCAAGCGCCGCGGGCAGCACCTTGGCCAGGCCGATGAAGCTGGCGTCGCACACCACCAGATCCGGCGCCTCGGAAACCTGAACCCGGTCCAGGGTTCGGGCGTCCATGCCTTCCAGGTTCGCCACCCGGGGATCGGTGATCAAGCTGAGGTGCAGTTGCCCGTGGCCCACATCCACCGCCAGCACCCGCCGCGCGCCGCGCTCCAGGCACACATGGGTGAAGCCGCCGGTGGATGCGCCCACGTCCAACACCACTCGCCCAACCACGGGAACCGGCCACAGGTTCAGGGCGTGATCCAGCTTCAGCCCGCCGCGCCCCACCCAGGGGTAGGCGGCCTCGGCCTCGATCTCGGCGTCGGTGGGGATCAGTTCGGAGGCCTTGCGCACCATCTGGCCGCCAGCCCGCACCCCGCCGGCCTCGATGGCTGCGCGCGCCTTGGCGCGGCTCTCGAACAGGCCACGCTCCACCAGCAACAGATCCGCCCGCTGTCGTTCCATGGAAACGCAAGTAGAGGGCTTTACGCCCCGCCGCCAGAGGCAGGCGGGGCGCTGAACGGGATCACGCCGTGACGAACAGCTTCTTCAGTTCGTTCTTCAGGATCTTGCCATTGGCGTTGCGCGGCAGGGTCTCGTGCCAGAACACCACCTTCACCGGCACCTTGAAGGCCGCCAGATGCTCGGCGACGAAGGCGCGCAGTTCCGCCTCGGTGGCCACGCCGCCTTCCTTCAGGGTCACCACCGCCGCGGGCTCCTCGCCCAGGGTCTTGTGCGGAATGCCCACCAGGGCCGCGTCCATCACCGCCGGGTGCTCATAGAGAACGTTCTCCACCTCGACGCAGTAGATGTTCTCGCCGCCGCGGATCAGCATGTCCTTGGCCCGGTCGATGATGAAACAGAAGCCCTCCTCGTCCAGACGCGCCAGATCCCCCGTGCGCACCCAGCCATCGACGAAGGTCTGGACCGTGGCCTCGGGCTTGTTCCAATAGCCCTTCACGATCTGCGGACCACGGCACCACAACTCGCCCACCTCGCCGACGGGAAGTTCGCGATCGCCCTCGACGCTCATGATCTTCAGGTCGGTGACCGGCACG
>JARLIP010000054.1 GCA_031291685.1 Caulobacteraceae bacterium
AACCGCTCCAGGGTCATGCGCCCGTTGGCCACGTGGGTCAGCATCACCGGCACCAGGGTCTGCACCCCCGGCATGCCCGAGGGCGAGGCCGGATAGGGGCGGGCCTTTTCCTCGCGGGTGTGGGGGGCGTGGTCGGAACCCAGGACGTCGGCCACCCCCATGGTCTCCCCCCGCCACAGGCCCGGCTGGTGCGAGGCGTCGCGGATCGGCGGGTTCATCTGGGCGAAGGCCTTGAGCCGCTCATAGGCCTCGGGGCCCGTGAGGGTCAGGTGCTGGGGGGTGACCTCGACGCTGGCCACGTCCTTGTGCCCGGCCAGGAACTCGATCTCCTCGGCGGTGGTCACGTGCAGGACGTGGATGCGCTTGCCGACCTTGCGGGCCAGGCGCACCAGGCGTTCGGTGGACATCATGGCCGAGCGGGCGTCGCGCACCTCCGGGTGGCTGGTCCAGTCCCCGGTGCGGGCCAGGGGCCGGCGCTCGGCCAGGCGGTATTCGTCCTCGGAATGGAAGGCGGCCCGGCGGTTGATGTTGCGCAGGACCTTCTCCACGCCCTCGTCGTCGGCCACCAGCAGGGTGCCGGTGGAGGCGCCCATGAACACCTTGATGCCGCAGCAGCCGGGCAGGCGCTCAAGCTCGCCCAGGAATTCGGCGTTCTCATGGGTGCCGCCCACATAGAAGGCGTGGTCGCAGTGCATCCGGTTCTTCGCCCGGGCCAGCTTGTCGGCCAGGGCGTCGGGATCGGTGGTGGTGGGCTCGGTGTTGGGCATTTCGAACACCGCCACCACCCCGCCCAGCACCGCGCCGCGCGAGCCGGTTTCCAGGTCTTCCTTCCATTCCAGGCCAGGCTCGCGGAAGTGCACCTGGGTATCGATCACCCCGGGCAGCACCGTCAGGCCGGTGGCGTTCAGCACCTCGCCGGCCGAGGCCAGGCCCAGGTCGCCGATGGCGGCGATGCGGCCATGGCGCACGCCGATGTCCGCCAGGCCGCGTCCGGCGTGGTTGACCACCTCGCCGCCGCGCACGATCAGATCAAAGGTCTCGGGCAAAACGCGCCTCCGTTTCGTGCAGCAGGGACGTCGCCGCCTCCACCACCGCATCCACGCTCAAATCGAACATATGACATATGGCCTGGTTCAGGTCCGGGTCCACCCGGCGGATGGCGTCCAGGTCCCGGGGGCCGCGCACGGCCCGGCAATCGATGCCCCAGGGGGCGTAGAGCCGGTCGTCCGAAGGGCCGAACAGGCCAAGGGTCGGGGCGCCGGCGGCGGCGGCCATGTGCATGGCCCCGGAATCGTTGCCGATGAACAGCCGCACCCGCTTGAGGCAGGCATAGGTGGTCAGAAGATCCAGCTGCCCCGGCTCGCCGATGATCCGGTCGCGGGAGACGGCCAGCTTCACCGCCCGCCCGGCCTCTCGGTCGGCCTGGGCGCCAACGATCAGCAGCCGGCCATTGGCCAGGGGGCCGCCGGGACCCAGCAGATGGGCGGCGGTCTCGGCGAAGCGCTCGGCGGGCCAGGTCTTGCCCACCCAGTTGGCGCCGGGGGCGATGGCCAGGATCGGCCCGTCGCCGCCCTTGCTCAGATAGTCGCTGGCCGCCTGTTCGATCTCGGGGGTGGTGAAGAGGTGGGGGCTGGGCGGATCGTCCTCCACCTTCAGCACCCGGGCGGCCTCGATCACCTTGTGGGTGGGGACGGCCAGGGGATTGCGGCGATAGGTGGCCCGGCGGCGGCTGGACAACAGCCGAGAGATGCTGGAGCCGCGCATGTCCACGATCAGCCCCCAGCGGCGCCCGCGCACCTGGGTCCACAGGCTGACCCAGTGACCGGCCCACTTGCGCTTGGGCATCACGATCACCCGGTCGAGATTGGGGGTGGCGGCGAACAGGGGGGCGGCCGGGGGGCCGGCGGCGATGGTGAAGCGGGCCTGGGGGATCTCGTCGTGCAGGCGCTTGATCAGGCCGGACGTCAGGATCGCGTCGCCTATACGCGTGCCGGTTATGAATAGAATCGGGAAGCGCTTGTCAGCCATCCTTATCTCTATAAGCCTGGGCAGGCTGGCGCTCCAGCGGGTGCGGCGCCACATGTTGCGTATGACTCGGACATTGCAACTCGCATCCTTGACCCGCCGCGCCCTGATTTCGGTCTCTGGCCCCGATTGGCGCTCGTTTCTCCAGGGCCTCTTGAGCCAGGACGTAGAAACCCTGGGTGTGGGCGAGCTTCGCTTCGCCGGGCTTTTGACCCCCCAGGGCAAGCTGATGTTCGACCTCTTTGTGCTGGGCCAGGAGGAGGGATGCCTGATCGATGTGGCCGCCGGGCGCCGGGAGGCTCTGATCAGCCGGCTGACCATCTATCGCCTGCGGGCCAAGGTGGAGATCAAGCCGGCGGAGGGCGCCGTGCTGGCGGCCTGGCCGGCGGACGCGCCGGGCTCTGATCGGGACGCTGGCTGGGCGCCGGACCCGAGGCTGGCGGCCCTGGGGCTGCGGGGCTATGGGGTTTCGCCGCCGGCGGATGCGACGGTCGTGGGCGAGACGGCTTATGAGGCCCATCGCCTGGCCCTGGGGGTTCCCGATCCGGACGCGGACTGCCCGCCTGAGACTACCTATCCCATAGAGGCCAATTTCGACCTTCTGGGCGGGATCGACTTCAAGAAGGGCTGTTTCGTCGGCCAGGAGACCACCTCGCGCATGAAGCGGCGGGGGGCGATCAAGAACCGCATGCTGCCGATCCGCTTCGAGGGGCCGGTTCCCGCCCCGGGGGCCGAGGTCCTGGCCGGGACCCTGCGCGCCGGAGAGGTGCTGACCGGCGCCGATGGGCGGGCCATGGCCCTCCTGCGCCTGGACCGGATCGAGGGCGCGGACCTGACCGTGGACGGCCGGCCGGTGACGGTGGAGCGGCCGGGGTATCTGGGGGAATAGGCTGGGGGGCGGCGGGTCGCGGGCCCCCTCCACCGCGTCGCGGTCCCCCTCCCCCGTAACGGGGGGAGTAAAAAGCTAGGCGATGGCGGCCAGCGCCTCGGCGAAGCGCACCGGCAGCTTGGCGCCGGAGAATTCGG
>JARLIP010000009.1 GCA_031291685.1 Caulobacteraceae bacterium
TGCAGGGGAGGAGAAGGTCCCTATCAGCCTTCCTCGGCCTCTGCGGCGACGTCGTCGCGGAAATAGGGTTCGACCGGGCCCTGCAGCTTGATGGTCATGGCGTTGCCACGGCGATCGCGGGCGTTGCCGGCGGTCAGGCGCACCCAGCCTTCGCTGACGCAGTATTCGTCGACATTGGTCTTATCCACGCCCTTGAAGCGCACGCCAACACCACGCTGCAGCACCTCGGCGTCATAATAGGGGCTGTCCGGGTTGACGGAGAGGCGGTCGGGCGGGGTGTCGGTCATCAGCTAGGCTCTTCGGCGATTTGAGCGAGCCTCGCGGGCTCGAGGCGGGGTGATAGCCGGCCTCGCCGCCAAATCCAACCGCCACGTCAGCCTTGGGCGGTCTGGTGCATGGTCAGATAGCCGCGCTCTACCATCCGGCGCATGGCCTCATAGACCTCGGCCAGTTCCTCATAGCTGGTGCGCAGGTGAACCAGACGGGCCACCTGTTCGTGGCTGAGGGCGTGGGCGCTCTCGGTGGCGGAAAGGGCTTCGGCCACCCATTGGCCCCGGGCGGCGGCGGCGGCGACCGCCAGGCGCTGGAACTTGGCCAGGTCCACGAGCCCGACCATGTGACCGATCACCTCCTGGTTGGAGGCGAAGGCGGTATAGTCGATCTGTTCGAGTTGGCCGCGCAGGCGCCTCTGGGCCTGATGATCCAAGGCGCCCTCGGGTTCGAAATGGTCCGGCGAGGAGCGCCGGAAATTGGATGTGCGGATCGAAGACAAGGTCTTCCTCCATGCCGGCCTGTCTCGAAATGGAGGTCCGGTCCCGATCAGATTAGCGCAGCGAGTTTAATTTTGCGTTTCCGCCATGATCTCCATCATGGGGTGTTCCTGATCTTGGTTGATGGCGTCTTCATTGGCCCACTTCAGGGCGATCATGTTCAGGCCCTCCAGCACCTCGTGCAACTCGTTGGCGCGGGCGGTCATGGAATAGGTGACGCTGGGCGGAATCGACGGGCGGTAGTCGCGGTTGATCAGGCCATAGCTCTCCAGATCCCGCAGACGGTCGGTCAGAACCTTGGAGGAGATGTCTGGCATCTTGGCCTTGATGGCCCCAAAGCGCAGGGGACCTTCGCTGTAGAGGAGCCACAGGATGTAGGTGGTCCAGGGACCCATCAGCCGGCGCAGGATCGTGTCCATGGGGCATTGGGCGCTGGTGGGGCGTCGGCGGGGCATGAGCAAATTATCTCCTTTAGTTACTATATAGTGCCTACTTCTTTTTTGTAACCCATGGCCCACATAAGCGATCGCAACGCCCCGCGCCCGGGCGATGGTCGTCCGGGGCGGGGATCATCATCGATATCAAGAAGGCTCGACCCATGGCCAAGATCGGCATCATCTATTTCAGCGGCTACGGCCATACGGCCAAGCAGGCCCAGGCGGTGCGCGATGGCGCGGCTGGCGTGCCCGGCGCCGAGGTCACCGTGTTCGAGATCAACAAGGACGGTGAACTGCCCGAGGGGGCTTGGGACGCCCTGGCGGCTCAGGATGCGCTGATCTACGGCAGCCCGACCTATATGGGCGGCCCGCCCTGGCAGTTCAAAAAGTTCGCCGACGCCAGCTCCAAGGTTTGGTTCACCCAGGGTTGGAAAGACAAGATCGCCGCCGGCTTCACCAATTCCGCCTCGCTCAATGGCGACAAGGCCGCGACCATCTCCTACTTTTTCACCTTCTCGCAGCAGCACGGCCAGATCTGGATCGGCACGGGTCTCCTGCCCTCCAACGCCAAGGCCCATGGCCCGAACGACGTGAACTGGGCGGGCGGCTCCGCAGGCGCCCTGGCGACCTCGCCCTCCGACGCTTCGGTGGAGGAAGCTCCCCGGGCCGGCGATCTGGAAACCGCCCGGCTGCTCGGCGAGCGCGTGGCCGCCTATGCGGTGAAGACCCGCAGCTGATCTCTCGCTGTCTGCCCGGCGGACCGCCTCCCTCGCACCCGGTGCGGGGGAGGGACGGGTGCGCGGGGCGTCCTTTCGGCGGGGTATGGTCGCCTGACGCATAAAATCGCCTCTGTGACAACGAAAGTCCGCGTTATCGGACGCGTTTGGGTGTATGGCGAGCCGCTTGGGGCCCGAGGGGCCCGCCGCGCATTGCGCCAGGCGCCTGATATTGGGTGACGGCCGCGCGGACCAGGCCATCGAGGACGACCATGCCCTTTCCCGCGAGCCATCCCGCGCTCGACCTCGCCCTGTCTGAACAGGGCTATCTGGAACCGACCCCGGTTCAGTCCGCCGTGCTCGAAGCCGGCGCCCATGACCGCGACCTGTTGGTCTCGGCCCAGACCGGATCGGGCAAGACCGTCGCCTTCGGCCTGGCCCTGGCCTCGACCCTGCTGGGCGACAACGACCGACTGCCGGCGCCCGTCCATCTCGACAACGGCGGCCCGCCTCCCGTCGCCCTGATCATCGCCCCCACCCGGGAGCTGGCCATGCAGGTCAGCCGCGAGCTGACCTGGCTCTACGCCAAGGCCGGCGCGGTGATCGTCTCCTGTGTCGGCGGCATGGATCCCCGGCGTGAACAGCGGGCCCTGGCCCAGGGCTGCCACATTGTCGTCGGCACACCGGGGCGCCTTTGCGACCATCTGGAGCGGGGCAATCTGGACCTGTCCGGCCTGGACGCGGTGGTGCTGGACGAGGCCGACGAAATGCTCGACCTCGGCTTCCGCGAGGATCTGGAGGTGCTGCTGGACGCCGCCCCCGCCGATCGCCGCACGCTGCTGTTCTCCGCCACCATCGCCAAGGACATCGCCGCCCTGGCCCGCCGCTTCCAGAAGGACGCGGTGCGCATCGACACCATTCGCCGGGACGAACCCCACGGGGACATCGACTACCGCGCCATCCGCGTCGCGCCCAATGAGATCGAGCGGGCCGTGGTCAACGTGCTGCGCTATTTCGAGGGCGGCGGCGCCCTGGTGTTCTGCTCCACCCGCGAGTCCGTTCGCCATCTTTACGCCGCCCTGCGCGAGCGCGGCTTCTCGGTCGTCGCCCTGTCTGGGGAGTTGTCGCAGAAGGAGCGTTCCGACGCGCTCCAATCGCTGCGGGATGGCCATGCCAAGGTCTGTGTCGCCACCGATGTGGCGGCCCGTGGCCTCGACCTTCCGGACCTGTCCCTGGTGGTTCACGCCGACCTGCCAGTCAACCGCGCCGGACTGCTGCACCGCAGCGGACGCACGGGGCGGGCTGGGCGTAAGGGCGTCTCTGTCCTGCTGGTGCCCTATCCGCGCCGGCGCCGCGCCGAGCAACTCCTGGCCTCGGCCAGTATCGAAGCGACCTGGAGCGGCCCGCCCAGCGCCGACGAGATCCGCGCCACGGACCAAAAGCGCCTGTTTGACGATCCCATGCTGACTGAAGCGGCCAGCGAGGAGGATCTGGTCCTGGCCCGGCAACTGCTGGAGGCCCGCCCGGCCGAGCAGATCGCCGCCGCCCTGATCCGCCTGCACCGGGGCCAGTTCCCTGCGCCGGAAGAACTGTTCGACGCCCCGGCGCCCGGCGGCGACAGCCGCGACTATCGCGAGCGCCGCGATAACCCCCGGGACAACGTGCGAGACGCCGGCCCGCCGCGGGGACGCGCCGACGAGGAGCACACCATAGAGGGGGATGCGGTCTGGTATCGCCTTCCCGTCGGGCGCGGCGCCAACGCCGATCCAAAGTGGCTGATCCCCCTGATCTGTCGCCTGGGCCATGTGACAAAGAAGGAGATCGGCCAGATCCGCATCTTCGATCGGGAAACCAAGTTCCAGATCGCCCGGGACGTCCAGGCGCGGTTCGAGGCGGCCGTGGAGGCCGCTGGAGATGAGAAGATGCGTATCGAGCCCGCCATCGCCCCCTCGGGCCGTGGCGCCCCGCCCCGGGGCGGGCCGCGCTCTGATGGGCCTCGTCCCGAACGCGCCCGGGATGATCGCCCGCCCCGGGAAGAACGTCCCTACAAGGCCAGGGTCACGGATGACCGGCCTCCTCGGGAAGACCGTCATCGCCCCGACCTTGCCGAAGGGGCTCCGCCCAGGGTTCGCCCGCCGGTGAAGGCCGGCAAGCCTGGTCAGCCGCCCCGGGGCAGGGCCGAGGGCGCTCAGCCTTGGGCCAAGGCGGACAGTGAGAAGCCCTGGGCCAAACCGGATAGCGACAAGCCCTGGGTCAAGCCTGAGGGCGCCAAACCCCCGTTCAAGAAGTCGCCGCCCAAGGGGCGCAAGGCTAACGGTCCCGCCAAGCCCCGCTTCTAGGCGGGGCGCCGCGGGGGCCTGGCGACCCACGGTCGATTATGGACATTATTTAAGGGGCGGGGGTGCGGCGATTTTGCCACGGCTCCCTATATAAAAGCCGCGGGACATTAGCGGGACGTCAACCGCGTCTTTGCTAGCCTGCGGATCATACTCATATCACGCCTACCTCCCCGGCGACCGACTCACCGGTCGCCAAAACGTCCAAGCTCCATGTTCTCAACCGTGCCATTGCTTCCTGAGCCTACGACCGGCCACGCCTTCGCCGGCGCCTATGCGTTCGCCCGGAGGGTGACGCGAGAGAGCCTGCGCCTGGCTGTCGTGGCCGTAGGCTCGCTGATCGTGGTCGCGGGCTTTGTGCTGGCCCTTCTGCCGGGCCATCTGGGCCTGCCTCTGCTGGTCATTGGCCTGATCATGGTGCTGCGCAATTCACCCAAGGCGCGCCGGCAGTTCATCCATCTGCAGCAACGCCATCCCCGGGTGGTGTTCCCGGTCCGCCGGCTGATCCGCCGCGAGCCGGAGATTTTCCCAGTGCTTTGGCAACAGGCCCTGCGGCTGGAGCGGATGATCATCCCCGCCCGCTGGCGCCGCGCTGGCGTCTGGCGCCGCCGCTACTTCCGCCGTCGGCGGTAGGGGCTGGGGCTTCGCGCTAAGGTGTCCTCCTTGGTTCCTGTAAGCTATCCCTGACGCCCGGATTTTCCTTCTCCCGTGGGGAGAAGGAGGGGCCCATTTCGCGGAAATGGGAGGATGAGGGGGTACGGTCTCTCAGATCAATTCTGAAGCGTCCCCAACCCCTCACCTTCCCACGCCTTCGGCGCGGGCCCCTTCCTCTCCCTATGGGAGAGGTGTTTACTCACCCCAAAAAAAGAAATCGCCGGACCATCGGTCCGGCGATTCCTTGGAACTCAATCATGCGTGAGGCGGGAGCCTATTGCAGCTTGTCGCCCATCTTCTCGACCGCGAGGTCGATCAGGGGGTCGGATTTCAGGCCCGCGACCCGCGCGGCCAGGACGCTCTCGGCGATCTGGGCGGCGAGTTCGCCGGCGGCGGCCTTAACCTCGGCCTCCGCCTGGCTTTGGGCCAGGGCGATCTTGCGTTCGGCCAGGGCCTGACGACGCTTGATCTGCTCCTCGAGCTTGACCTTGGCCTCGGCGGCGAAGCGGGTGGCTTCGGCCTGGGCGCTGGCCATCATTTCAGCGGCCAGATGTTCGGCTTCTTCCCGCTGGGTCTTGATGGCGGCCAGCAGATCCTGGGCTTCCTGACGCAGGCGCAGGGCCTCGTCGAGTTCGGCCTGGATCTTGATCCCCCGGGCGTCCAGAGCCTGGGCCGCGAGGCCCGGCGCCTTGGCCTTGATCAGGATGCCGATGAGAATGACCAGACCGACGGCGACCCAGAATTCCGGTTCTTCGAGATTAAACACGCCAGATCCCCTTAAGCGCCGGCTGAGGCGGACTTGACCTCATCAGCCGTGGCGGCGACGCCGGTCAGCTTGCTGATGATGACGCCGGCGGTGTCTTCGGCGATCCCGCGGACGTGGCCCATGGCCGACTCCCGCGCGGTCGCCAGGATGGCTTCGGATTTGGCCAGGGTCTCGGCGATCTTGGCTTCTTCCAGGGCTTCCCGTTGAGCCGCCTCGGCGCGAGCCTTGGTCTTGGCGTCAATGGCCAGCTTCTGGGCCGAGGCGCGAGCCAGGGCGACTTCCGCCGCCGCGGCCGCCGCCAGGGCGTCGGCCTCTTCCTTGATCTTGCGGGCCGCGCCGATATCGCCGGCGATCCGATCCTCGCGGTCGGCGATCACGCCGCCGACCTTGGGCACGAAGACCTTGGCGAACAGGGCGAACAGGATGCCGAACACGATCAGCATCCAGACCATCTGGCCCGGCCACTGAGCGGTGTCGAACTGAGGCAGACCGCCCGACCCGGACTCGGCCGGGGCGGTGGTCGCCTGGGTTGGCTGAACGGGCTCGGCCGCCATGGTGAGGCTCTTAGACCTTCACGAACAGGATGATCAGGGCCACGACGAGCGAGAAGATGCCCAGAGCTTCCGTCACGGCGAAGCCGAGCAGCAGCATCGGGCGCTCGCCGGCGGCGGCGCTGGGGTTGCGCATCGCGGCTTGCAGGTAGTTGCCGAACAGGATGCCGAGGCCGGCGCCGGCGCCGATCATGCCGGTCATCGCCAGGCCCGCACCCATGTATTTGGCGGCAGAAGCGTCCCTTTGAGAGGTCCCCTTAAGAGAAGCAGGTTGGAGGGTGGATTAGATCAGTGACCGTGGTCCAGGTTCACCACGTCGCTGAGATAGGTGCAGGTGAGCGACGCGAAGACGAAGGCCTGAAGGCCCGCGACGATGAGCTCCAGGATCATCAGCGCGATCACCATGACCAGCGACAGACCCGAAGCCAAGAAACCCAGGCTGGCGAGGCCGCCATGCATGGCGAAGGCGCCCAGGCTGATGATGAAGGTGGCGAACATATACATCACGACGTGGCCGCCGACCATGTTGCCGAACAGACGCATGGCCAGGGTCACTGGGCGCATGAAGAAGGAGATCACCTCGATCGGCACCAGGATCAGCAACATGCCGATGCCCACGCCGCTGGGGGCGAAGAGCTTGAAGAAGCCCAGGCCGTTACGGGCAAAGCCGACCACGATCACAATCAGGAAGGTCATCAGGGCCAAGGTCGCGGTGACCGCCAGCTGGGAGGTGACGGTGAAACTGCCCGGCGCCAGGCCGATGATGTTCATCACCGCGATCAGGGCGAACAGGGTGAAGATGAAGGGCACGAAGGGACGGCCGCGATCGCCGATCATGGGGCCGGTCAGGCCCTTGTCCACGAGGTCGTAAAGGGTCTCGGCCAGGGCCTGCATCCGGCCAGGCACCACCGCGCCGCGGGCCGCGGACAGGAAGAACACGGCGATGATCGCCGCCGAGATCATCATGAAGGCGACAGAGTTGGTGATCGACAGGTCAACATGACCCAGCACCGGCACGTCCACGGCGGGAAGCGCCACGAGCTTGTGGATCAAGAACTGGTTCATCGGCTCGATAGCGGCCATGAGTCCTATAGTCTCCTACTCATCCTCGTCGTCGGCGGGAGCCGGAGAAACCGTCTCCGATTGCGCCGCCGCCTTCACGCTCATTTGGCCGGCCCGGTGGACGGCGCTGAAGATCGACGCAACCACGCCAATCAAGAGGCCGACGATCATGCCGATCGGCCCCGTATGCGCTAACTGATCGAAGAGCCAGCCAAGGCCGAGCCCCCCAAGTAACCCGCCGATCAAGCCCGCCAAGAGGCGATAGCCTTCGCTGGCCGACCCGGAAGCGCCCGAGGGCGTCACCGGTCCCGCGCGCTTCGCCTCGAAGGCGTTGAGCTTTTGATCGAGGCGTTTGAGCGCCTCAGTGCGGGTATCGTCCGGCTGCGGCATGGTGGCTGCAAGGTCTCATCGACCCCGACGCCCACGCCGCGGCCCGGCTAGATCGCGGCGGAACCTATAGGCGTAGGTCCGGTGCGTCAAGGCTGCTAAATGGTCTATTAATTGTCTGATTTATAACGACAAACATTCGCGTCGGGCGACTCGTCGCACCTTCCCCGACGTCCGACTCCAGGTAGGTCCGCTAATGATCGCCCTGACGAGGCGCGCCCGCGGTGCTGATGGGCTCGTCGGGGGACGGCGCGGGCTTGGGCGGCGCCGTAGGGGCAGGCGCCTTGACCGGGAGCACGTGCGCCGGGGCGGGGGGCTCAACGACCGGGGCGTCCACCGCGAAGGCCTGGCCCATAAGGGTGGCGCGGGTCTTCAGGGACTTGGCCACCCGATCGCAGCGGGCCGGCAAGCCCCAGAACAGCCAGGCGTCGGCCATGCGCCGGTGGGGCTCCAGGCGGGCGGCGGCCCACATCTTGCGCCCGCTCTGGATGGCGGCGGCGCCTTCGGGGGCGATGGGTTTGGCGCTGGCCTTCTCGGCCGCCTCGATGGCCGAGGCGAAGCGCTTGAGGGCCTTGCGGTCCTCGGCGATGTCGGAGGCGTAGGGCTCGGCCTCGACCACCGGGGTGCCGAACAGCTTGTCGATGTCCTTGAGGTCCGGCTTAACGATCTCGTAGATCCGGAGGTACTCGTCGAGCACACCATAGCACCAGCCCACGAACCGATAGTCGTCCTTGGGGGCGCTGGCGGGAACGTCGTCCTCGTTCTCGATGGGCTCGTCCGCCTGGGCCTGTGCGGCGGCCTTGGCCTTGGCGGCGTGGGCGACCCCGGCGGGCGCGGCGGCGGCCTGGGCGGTCATGGGCGCCAGCGCGGCGAGGCTCAGGGCCAGGATCGAGGGCGCGAGCCGCCGGAAAAGGGGAGAGCGGACGGTCGGAACGGCCACGGACATGGGCGACGAATACCTCATTGAGATTCAGGCCGGCTGGACCGGACCGAATCCGCCACCACCGGGGGTCTCGATCTCGATCATGTCGCCGGCCGTGACGGAGACGGAAAAGCACCCCGCCAAGTCCTTTACCGCGCCATCCGCTTTTATCAAACGCTGGCGTCCAGCCAGGGCCGGATCACCCCCGACGAGGCCCTGGGGCGCATGGTCCCGCCGGGTGGAGAGCAGGGCCGCCTCCATCGGCGCCAGGAACTGGACCCGCCGCAGCGCCCCATCGCCGCCCGGGGTCGCGCCAGCCCCGCCGGAGCCCTGGCGCACGGCGAAGACTTCCAGGCGCACGGGATAGCGGCGCTCGAGGATCTCCGGATCGGTCAGGCGCGAATTGGTCATGTGGGTGTGGACCGCGCTGGCGCCCGGCGCCCCTTCGCGCGCCCCGGCGCCGCCGCACAGGGTCTCATAGTACTGACGCCGATCGTCGCCGAAGGTGAAGTTGTTCATCGAGCCCTGGGCGTTGGCCATGACGCCGAGCGCGGCATAGAGGGCGTCGACCACGTGCTGGCTGGTCTCCACGTTGCCCGCGACCACGGCGGCGGGGGGCGTCGGCGAGAGCATGGAGCCGGGGGGCAGGATGATGCGCAGGGGCTTGAGGCAGCCGGCGTTGAGCGGGATCTCGTCGTCGATCAGGGTGCGGAAGACATAGAGCGCGGCGGCATCGACAATCGCCGAGGGGGCGTTGAAGTTGGAGGGCAGGGTCGGGCTGGTTCCGGTGAAATCGAGTACGGCCTCGCCCTTGGCCTGATCGACAGTGATGGTCACCACGATCTCGCCGCCCCCATCCATGGCAACCCGCGCGTTTCCGTCGCTCAGCCGGCCGATGGCCCGGCGCACCGCCGCCTCGGCGTTGGCCTGCACGAAGCTCATGTAGCGCGCGACCTCGTCCGCGCCGTGCCGCTCGATCAGCGCCGCCACCGCCGCCGCGCCGGCCTGGCAGGCCGCGATCTGGGCCTTGAGGTCGGCGATGTTGCGGTCCGGGGCGCGGGCGGGCCACTGGCCGGCGGCCAGCGCCGCGCGGGTCTCGGTTTCGAGGAACTGGCCGCCGCGCATGATCGGCAGCGCGTCCAGCATCACGCCTTCCTCGTCGATGGTGTGCGAGAACGGCGGCATCGAGCCGGGCTGGATGCCGCCGACGTCGGCGTGGTGGCCTCGGGCGGCGACGAAGAACGCCGGCTGCTCGCCTTCGGCAA
>JARLIP010000055.1 GCA_031291685.1 Caulobacteraceae bacterium
CCTTTTCGGAAAATCGAGTCTTTTGAATCGCTTGGCCAAACGGGGTTTCGCTGTTTGACACCGCCTCGGCGATCTTGCCCGGGAATTTGCCCCGGCTACATCCTGAGCCGCGCTCGTAAGAGCGCGAGTCGAAGGACGCACGATTGGCGCGGCAGGCCCCCTCCTGCTCCCCATGGGAGAAGGAAAAATCACGCCCCCTAAACCCCCTTCAGGGCCAGGTTGTCGGGATCGAAGGGCGAGTCCGGGATCACGGTGGCCTTGTGGGGCTGGCCCAGGATCAGGATCTCCAGCTCCGTGCCGACCTCGGCCAGGTCCGGGCGGACCATGGCCAGGGCCAGGGACTTGTTTACCCGCCAGCCGTAGCCGCCCGAGGTGACCCGGCCCACCAGGGCGCCGTCCTTGTGGATCGGCTCGGAGCCCCGGGCGTCGGCGTCGGCGACCCCGTGCACTTCCAGGGTCACGGCCTTGTTGGCGAGGCCGCGGTCGCGCCAGGCGATCAGGGCCTCCTTGCCGACGAAGCCCGCGGGCTTCTTCAGGGCCACGAACCGGCCCAGGCCCGATTCCAGGGCCGAGTACTCGATCGACAGCTCGCGGGGGATCAGCTTGTAGGTCTTTTCCAGGCGCATGGAGTCCATGGCGCGGATGCCGAAGGGCTTGATGTCGAACTCGGCGCCGGCCTCGAACAGCTTGTCGAAGATGTAGTTCTGCATCTCGATCGGGTGGTGGAACTCCCAGCCCAACTCGCCGACGAAATTGACCCGCAGGGCCTTGGTGGCGGCGGCCCCGATGTCGATGGTCTTGCCGGTCAGCCAGGGGAAGGCCTCGTTGGACAGGTCCGCGTCGGTCAGCTTGGCCAGCACGTCGCGCGAGCGTGGCCCGGCCAGGACCAGCACGCCATACTGGGTGGTGACCTTTTCCAGGCGCACGGAGCCGTCCGTGGGCAGGGCCTTGGTCAGATAGTCGTAGTCGTGCCGCTCCAGCGCCCCGGCGGAGACCAGGTAGAAGCGCTGCGGCGCCTCGCGGAACACGGTGAATTCGGCCCGCACCCCGCCCTTGGCGGTGAGCAGATAGGTCAGGCTGACCTTGCCCACGTCCTTGGGGACGCGGTTGGTGAACATCCCGTCCAGCCAGGCCTCGGCCCCGGGACCGGAGACCTCGAACTTGGCGAAGGCGCTCATGTCCATCAGGCCGACCTTCTCGTTCACGTGGCGGCACTCGGCGCCAACATGCTCGAAATAGTTGGACCGGCGGAAGCTCCACTTCTCGCGGATCGCGTCACCGGCCTTGGCGGGCTCGGGGTGGTTCTCGTTCAGCAGCACGTCCGGCTTGTCGAGATCGGCCTCGGTCAGGGCGTAGCCGGCGGGGGCGAACCAGTTGGGCCGCTCCCAGCCGAACACCGAGCCGAACACCGCGCCCAGGGCCTTCATGCGGTCATAGCAGGGGGTGCGGCGCAGGGGCCGCGCGCCGGTGCGCTCCTCGTCGGGATAGTGGACGGTGAAGACCTTGGCGTAGGCCTCCTCGTTCTTTTCCTTCAGATAGCCGCGGCCGGCATAGGCGCCGAAGCGGCGGGGATCGACCCCCATCATGTCGATGGTGGGCTCGCCCTCGACGATCCAGTGGGCCAGCTGCCAGCCGGCGCCGCCGGCGGCGGTGACGCCAAAGCTGTGGCCCTCGTTGAGCCAGAAGTTCTTCAGGCCCCACGCTGGGCCGACGATGGGACTGCCGTCCGGGGTATAGGCGATGGCGCCGTTATAGACCCGCTTGACCCCCACCTCGGCGAAGGCCGGCACGCGGGCGATGGCCGCCTCGATGTGCGGCGCCAGGCGGTCCAGGTCTTCCTGGAACAGTTCGTATTCGGACTGGGGATCGGGGCCATCGACGTAACAGACCGGAGCGCCGACCTCGTAGGGGCCGAGCAGCAGGCCGCCGGCCTCCTCGCGCATGTAGTAGGAGGCGTCGGATTCCCGCAGCACCCCCATTTCCGGCAGGCCGGCGGCCTTGCGCGCCTGGATCGCCGGGTGGGCCTCGGTGACGATATACTGGTGCTCGACGGGGATCACCGGCACGTCGAGGCCGACCATGGCGCCGGTGCGGCGGGCGAAGTTGCCGGTGGCCGAGACCACGTGCTCGCAGGTGATATCCCCCTGGTCGGTGTGCACGCACCACTCGCCGCTGGGCAGCTGGGTGATGCCCGTGACCGTGGTCTGGCGGTGGATGGTCGCCCCCCGGGCGCGGGCGCCCCGGGCCAGGGCCTGGGTCAGGTCGGCGGGCTGGATATAGCCGTCGTCGGGATGCTGGATGGCGCCGATCAGGTCGTCCACCTCGCACAGGGGCCAGATTTCCTTGACCTGGGCGGGGGTGAGGAAATTGACCTTCACGCCGATGGTCTCGGCGACACCGGCGTAATAGCGGTACTCGTCCATCCGGTCCTGGGTGCGGGCCAGGCGGATGTTGCTGACGCGGCTGAAGCCCACGTTCAGCTCGGTCTCCGCTTCCAGGGTCGGATAGAAGCCGACCGAATACTTGTGCATCTGGCCGACGGAATAGCTCATGTTGAACAGGGGCAGGAGGCCCGCGGCGTGCCAGGTCGAACCGGAGGTCAGCTCCTTGCGTTCGATCAGCACCACATCCGACCAGCCCATCCTGGCCAGGTGATAGAGGGTGCTGACGCCGACGACGCCACCACCGATCACAACCACGCGCGCGTGCGAATTCATAAGCCGATCCCAGCGGTAAAATAGTGAGGCGCCGCAGGCAGGTGACGGCGCGCCACGATAGGTCGGAAGCCTATGGTGTCGAGAGAATGTTTGCGGCGCCCGCTTGGAAGAATTGCGACGCTGGCCTCACGCCCCCGGCAGGCTGAGGGCGCCGCTGGAGGGCAGGCGCGCCAGGTCGCTCTCGTCCTTCAGCCCCACGCCAGTCAGGCCCAGCCGCAGGGCCTCCCCCGCCAGCCAGGCCAGCTTGAAGGCCGCCTCCTCGAACACCAGGCCCTCGGGGCGGATGTTGGACAGACAGTTGCGCTCGGCGTCGCTACGGCCGACGCGGGGGGCGAAGGTCAGATAGGCGCCCAGGCTGTCGGGGGAGGACAGGCCCGGCCGCTCGCCGATCAGCACCACCACCGCCCGGACGCCCAGGGCCTCGCCGATGGCGTCCCCCAGGGCGACGCGGGCCTGATGGGCCAGCACCACCGGCCCCGTGCGCCAGCCAGCCTTGTCGATCAGGGGCTTCAGGGCGCCGAGCAGGGGGGCGGCCTGGGCGTGGACGGCGGCGCTGGACAGGCCGTCCGCCACCACGATGGCCAGGTCGATGGGCGCCTTTGGCCGCGCCCGCAGCGCCTCCAGGCTTTCCGGGGACAGGGCGCGCCCAAGGTCTGGGCGGCGCAGGTAGGTGGCGCGATCCGGGGCGGCGCTGGCGACCTCAAGGGTCTCGAAGCCCAGGGCCTGGATGGCCGCGCCCACGGCCTCGGCGTCGAAGGGAGCGTGCACCGCGTCCCGCGCCCGGGCGTGGGCCAGGGAAAAGGCCAGCACCTCACGGGTCGGCAGGCCCGCGCCCGCCCGCCCCAGGCCGATCCGCGCCGGCGTCAGGCGCGACAGGGTGATCCAGGGATCGGGACCGAAGGGATCGCTCATGCGGGGATCTCGCGGATGGGGCGGCGGGCCCCCTCCACCGCTTCGCGGTCCCCCTCCCCCAAGGGGGGAGGAACTCGGTCAGCGCCGTCGCAATTCCTCCCCCTCTGGGGGAGGGGGACCACGCGCAGCGTGGTGGAGGGGGCTCGCCGCCGCATCAAGACCCTCATCCCACCGCCGCCGCCAGCAGGGGATGGCCCGCGCGTCGGGGCAGGAGGCGGCCGTCCTGGCCGGCGATGCGCATCCGCTCCAGCCAGACCTCGAATTCCGGCGCCCGCTTGAGGCCCAGCACCTCGCGCACATAGAGGGCGTCGTGGAAGGAGGTGGACTGATAGTTCAGCATGATGTCGTCCGCCCCCGGTATGCCCATCACGAAGGTGACCCCGGCGGTGGCCAGGAGGGTCAGGAGGGTGTCCATGTCGTCCTGGTCGGCCTCGGCGTGGTTGGTGTAGCAGACGTCGCAGCCCATCGGCGCGCCCAGCAGCTTGCCGCAGAAATGGTCCTCAAGCCCCGCCCGGATGATCTCCTTGCCGTCATAGAGATATTCCGGCCCGATGAAGCCGACCACGGTGTTCACCAGCAAGGGCGAATAGGCCCGCGCCACCGCATAGGCCCTGGCCTCCACCGTCTGCTGATCCAGGCCGTGATGGGCGCCGGCGGACAGGGCCGCCCCCTGGCCGGTCTCGAAATACATCACATTGTCGCCCACCGTGCCCCGTCCCAAGCCGCGGGCGGCGTCCAGGCCCTCGGCCAGCAGGGGCAGGGTCACGCCGAAGGAGGCGTTGGCGGCCTGGGTTCCGGCGATCGACTGGAACACCAGATCCACCGGCGCGCCGCGCTCGATCAGCTCGATGGAGGTGGTCACATGGGTCAGGACGCAGGACTGGGTGGGGATGGAGAAGCGGCTGATCAGCCCATCCAGCAGCCGCACCAGCTCCCCAAGGGCCGCCAGACTGTCCGAGGCCGGATTAATCCCGATGGTGGCGTCCCCGGCCCCATAGAGCAGGCCGTCCAGGGTCGAGGCGATCACACCGCCGGGGTCGTCGGTGGGATGGTTGGGCTGCAGCCGGGTGGCCATGGTCCCGGGCAGACCGATGGTGTTGCGAAACCGGGTCACCACCCGGCATTTGCGGGCGACCAGGATCAGATCCTGATTGCGCATGATCTTGCTCACCGCCGCCGCCATTTCCGGGGTGATCCCCGGCGCCAGGGCCGTGAGGGTTTCCGGCGTGGCCGCTTCCGACAGCAGGAAGTTGCGAAAATCCCCGACGGTCAGGCTGGCGATGGGGGCGAAGACGGCGGCCTTGTGCGTATCCAGGATCAGCCGGGTGACGTCGTCCTCTTCGTAGGGGATCAGGGGCTCGTCCAGGAAGGTCCGCAGCGGCACGTCCGCCAGACGCATCCGCGCGGCCACCATTTCCTCGGCCGAGCCCGCGGCCACCCCGGCCAGCCGGTCGCCGGAGCGGGCGGGGCTGGCCTTGGCCATCAGGGTCTTCAGATCGGGGAACACCCATCGGGTGGTTCCGGTGGTCTGGGCGTAGGTCATCGGATCGGGTCGGCCTGGATCAAGGAGAGCCTCAAGGTAGTCGCGTCCATTGTGAACCAGCCCTCCGGCGCGCGCGAGCCGGGAAACTATTTACGAGCGCCCGGTTCCGTGAGCGGGAAGATCCGAATACAGACTGAACCGCTGGATCTGAACGCTCTGGGAGCAGCGGGTTGCCGATTTTGCGTGCGCGAGGGGCGGGGTGAGCCCTGGGATCGTCGCCCTGGTGCTGATGGCGGCGGTGCTGCACGCCAGCTGGAACGCCATGCTGAAAAGCTCGGGCGACCGGCGCTGGACCACCATCGCCATGCAGTTCGGCCCGACGGCCGCGGCCGGGCTGGCGCTGCTGTTCCTGCCCTTTCCGGCGGCCCATAGCTGGCCCTGGCTGCTGGGGGGCGGGGTTCTGCATATCGGCTATCAGGTGTTCCTGGTCCGCGCCCTGGGTCTGGGGGACCTGGGCGAGATCTATCCCATTTCCCGCGGCGCCTCGCCGATCCTGGTGGCGGCGGGCGCGGCGGTGGCGGCGGGGGACCGGCTGTCCTGGCGCCAGGCCCTGGGCATAGCCGTGGTCAGCCTGGGCATCATCAGCCTGAGACGGGGCGGCGGGCGGCGCCTGCCGCCGACCGCGCTGCTGGTGGCCCTGGGCACGGCCAGCTTCACCGCCGCCTACACCATTGTCGATGGCATGGGCGCCCGGGGCGCGGGGGGCGGGTTCGCCCATCTGGCGGCCTATCTGGCCTGGCTGTCGGTGCTGGACGGGATTTTCATCGGTGGCTTCTTCTATTTCGTCATGCCGGCCAAGGACACCGGCCGACCGAGCCTGAAACAGACCCTGCTGGGGGCGACCGGGGGGCTGATCTCGATGATCGCCTATGGCGCCGTGATCCTGGCCACCACCCTGGGAGCGCTTGGGGCGGTGTCGGCCCTGCGCGAGACCAGCGTGCTGTTCGCCGCCCTGATCGGCGCGGTCTTCCTGGGCGAGCGCCTGACCCCGGCCCGTCTGGCGTCGTGTCTGGCCATCGTCGCCGGGTCGTTCATGATCGCCCTGGCCTGAGGTCCTATTCGCTCGTCACCCGGGGAAAGCGCGCCATGGCCTCCAGGTCGTCCAGCTTGATGTGGTTGCGCACATAGCTTTGGCTGGCGGCGACGTGGGGCTGGTGATCCCAGGGGGTCTGCACGCCCTTGGTCAGGGCATCGGCCACCAGCCGCCGGCGGCTCTGGCTGGCCAGGACCTCTGCGTGCAGCCTATCGAGGTCCCAGCGCTGGGCGATCTCGGCGCGGCAGGCGGCGACGGTGTCGGCATGGGCGGGATCGGCGGCCAGGTTGACCCGCTCGTCCGGGTCGCTGGCCAGGTCATAGAGCTGGTCGGGATCAACCGGGCAGTGGACGAACTTCATCGAGCCCCGCCGCAGCATGACGATGGGGGCGACGGCCGCCTCCCCCAGATATTCCCCGATCACCTCGTCATGGCCGCCCTGGCCGGTCAGGTGCGGGATCAGGCTACGCCCGTCCAGGCGGTCGGCATAGACGGGCGCCGTTCCATCCCCGGCGATCTCCACCAGGGTCGGCAGGATGTCGGCCAGGGACACGGCGTTGGACACCCGCCCCGGGGCGAACTGGCCGGGCCCCGCGATCATCAGGGGGATGCGGCAGCCGCCCTCGAAGAAGTTCATCTTGTACCAGAGGCCCCGCTCCCCCAGCATCTCCCCGTGATCGCCCAGCAGGATGACCACGGTGTCCTCGCTCATGCCCGTCTCATCCAGGGCTGACAGTATCGAGCCGATCTGGTCGTCGACGAAGCCGCAGGCGCCGTAATAGGCCCGGCGGGCGGCGCGGATCTGGTCCTCGGTCACTGACTGCTGCTCCAGGCCGATCACCAGCCGCACGCGCTTGGCGTGAGGGTCGAGCGGAACCTCCTCGGCCGAGACCCGGGGCATGTCGATCTCGTCGTCCGAGTGGCGGCTCCACCAAGGCTCGGGGATGGTGAAGGGATCGTGGGGGTGGGTCATGGACACCACCATGCAGAAGGGCCGATCGTCCCCGTCCCGGGCGATGTCGAACAGCTTGCGCCGGGCGGTGAACACCACCTCCTCGTCGAAGTCGATCTGGTTGGAGCGCACGCAAGGCCCCGCTTGGGTGACGCTGTCCATGGTGTGGTACCAGTCCAGCCGCACGTCCGGCCGGGTCCAGTCCGGGGTCCAGCCGAAATCGGCGGGATAGATGTCGGTGGTCAGGCGCTCCTCGAAGCCGTGAAGTTGGTCCGGGCCGCAGAAGTGCATCTTGCCGCTGAGCACGGTGCGATAGCCCGCCTGGCGCAGATAGTGGGCGAAGGTCGGGACCTGGGCGGCCAACTCGGCGGCGTTGTCATAGCCGCCGATGGCCGAGGGCAGCTGCCCGGACATGAAGGTGAACCGCGACGGGGCGCAGAGCGGACTGTTGCAATAGGCGTTGTCGAACACCACGGCCCGCTCGGCCAGCCGGTCGATATTGGGCGTGCGGGCGACCTTGCCCCCATAGGCCTTGAGCACCCGGGGCGCCATCTGGTCGGCCATCAGGATCAGGATATTGGGCTGGCGGCGGGGCATGGGGACGGGTCCGTAGGTCGAGGGGTCGAGACGTTATGGATCGGGATCGTGTCAGGATGACGGGCCTTTGGCGGCGGTTGGCCCCCTCCACCGCTTCGCGGTCCCCCTCCCCCAAGGGGGGAGGAATGAGGTCGGCGCTGACCCTTTCTAATTCCTCCCCCCTTGGGGGAGGGGGACCACGCGCAGCGTGGTGGAGGGGGCTCTGCGGAACACAGTGACCTCAGCGCGCGGCGTGCTCGGCCCGGGGGCGGGTCATGCGGTCCAGGATGATGGCCAGGAGCACGATGGCGAAGCCGGCCTCGAAGCCCATGCCGACCTGCACGGTGTTCAGGGCCCGCACCACCGGAACGCCCAGGCCGCCGGCGCCCACCAGGGCGGCGATCACCACCATGGACAGGCTGAGCATGATGCATTGGGTGATCCCGGCCACGATGGTGGAGGCGGCGCTGGGCAGCTCCACCGTGAACAGGAGCTGGGCCTTGGTGGCGCCGAAGGCTTCACCGGCCTCGATCAGGGGGCGTGGGGTGGACGAGACGCCCAGGTGGGTCAGGCGGATTGGGGCGGGCAGGGCGAAGATCACCGTGGAGATCAGGCCCGGCACCACTCCCAGGCCGAACAGCACCAGGGTCGGGATCAGATAGACGAAGGTCGGCAGGGTCTGCATCAGGTCCAACACCGGATGCATGGCGTTGTAGAGCCAGGGCCGGTGCGCCGCCGCCACCCCCAGCGGCACGCCGATCAGGGTGGAGATCAGGGCCGAGAACAGCACCAGGGACAGGGTCTCCAGCATGGCGTCCCAATAGCCCTGGTTCATGATCAGCAGCAGGGACAGGGCCACGAAGATCGATAGCGGTATCGAGCGTTGCAGTCCGTAGGCTAGGCCCGCCAGCAGCAGGATCAGGACCAGGGGCGGCACGGCCTTGAACAGGCCCGTCAGCCCGTCCACCGCCCCGTGCACCGTGGCCGAGATGGCGTCGAACACCGGCATGCCGTGGGCCTTCACCTCATCGACCAGGGCCGCCATGCCGTCGCCGATCGGGATCTTGTGCCCGGTGACGAAGGCGTCCAGGCCACCGCCCGCCAGGGTCTTGGTTCCATGCATGGCCTCCAGGGCCGGGCGGCCGTCATAGGTGGTCACGCCCTTGAGCCAGGCGCCCAAGGCCTCGGGATGGGCGGCGAGCCATTCACTGGCGGCGGTCTGGGGCGCCAGTTTCTTGTCCAGGATCGACGCCATCAGCGTGTCCTCCTGGGCCAGGGTGAATTGCAGGTTCCGCAGCAGCCGCCCGACATTGGGGCACTGCCTGACATAGCCGGCCCGGGCGTTGGTGAACACCTTGGCCCCGCCGAAATTGGGCCCGAAGGTGGAGTCTCCCCCCGTCAGGTAGCGCATGTCGAAGCGCTGGTTCATCGGGTGCGGCTCCCAGCCCAGGAAGACGATGGGTTGCTTGTCGCGGAACGCCCGCTCGACCTCGGCCAGCATCCCCTGCTCGCTGGACTCCACCAGCTTGAAGCCGCCCAGGCCGTCCATATTGCCCCGGATCAGGTCCAGCACGTGGTGGTTGCCGTCATTGCCCGGCTCCAGGCCATAGATGGCGTTCTTGAGCTGCGGGGCGAACCTGGGGATGTCGGAGAAGTCATGCAGACCGGCGGCGTAGGTATAGGCGGGGACCGCCAGGGTGTATTTGGCGCCCTCCAGATTGGCCCGGATCTCCTCCACCGAACCGTCCTGGATGAAGGGCGCGCGGTCATGGACCTGGGAGGGCATCCAGTTGCCCATGAAGACGTCGATGTCCTTGTTCTTCATGGCCGCATAGGTGACCGGCACCGACAGCACCGTGACCTTGGGCTCATAGCCCAGGTTTTTCAGGATCACGCTGGTCAGGGCGGTGGTGGCGGTGACGTCGGTCCAGCCGATGTCCGACAGGCGCACGGCCTTGCATTGGGGATTGGCCGCATCCCCCGAGGGCGCCGCCAGGGCAAGGCCGGCCCAGGTCGTGACAGCCAAGGTCAGGGCCAGTCGGGTGAGCCCCTTTTGGAGCCGGTTCGCCAGTCGGTGCATGGGCTTGCTCATGGGCGCTCATCTCCCATCCCACTAAACGGGGATTCAATAGACAAACTGATGCAAGCGCGTCCCGACGGCAAGACGAGACTGAGACGCACAGGATTTGGGCCACAAGACGCGCCTTTGCCTCAGTCACGACAGGAAAACCCCGATCTCATATTCCACCCAATGGGCATTGAATGTCTATTCAATCTCCTGGTGGCGCTCCTCTGAGCCATCGCCGACCCGCCCGCAAACCCCCGTGAAAACGGTGTTTCGGTCAGGCTTGCACACCTTGCGGTAGTAGGGCACGCTCAACTCAAAAGGGGGAAGATGCGTGGCTCAGACGATCCTCAGTGTCGTGTTCGAGGTGCAGCCGCACAGCACCTCCCTGTTGCGCGATCGGATCGTGGCCCTGCGCCAGGCCGAGGAAGCCTCCGACCCCAAATACGACCATCTGGCCCAGGCGGTTCCGGACCTGCACTTCATGTCCATGACCGTGGCGCCCGACGATCAGTATGACCCTGCGTTCGTGCTGGAGGCCAATTTCGACGGACCGCCGGGACCCTTCTGGGCTCAGCTGGAGGCGGCTGTCGGCCCGGCCCTGCGAGACATGCTGCGCTTCATGAAGTCGCCCCGAAATGGGGCCGGCCCCCTGTTCGACGCGGTGACGGCCCCGGGCTCGCGCCTGCCCATCGCCCCCCTGCTTGAGGCCATGACCGTGCGGCCGGCGGTGTTCCATCAGGGCAACCGGGGCCTGGATCGCCAGCGGATCGAGCGCGAGGCCCTGCTGTTCCTCGCCGCCCGGGATCTGGCCGACGATCCCAAGTGGCGCGCCCTCTCGGCGGGCGCCATCCACCAGGGCCTGCGGAGTGATCTGCTGGCAAGATTTCCCTGGCTGACCGAGGCCCCGCCGGCCCGCATCCCGGCGGGGGAGGCGGCCATGGATCTGGCGCGGCTGATCGGGTTCGCCTGGTTCGCCCTGCTGGTCCTGGCGGTCCCGGCCCTGGTCCTGGCCAGCCTGTTCCATTCGGCCCTGCTGTTTCCGCTGTTGATCCTGACGGGGATCTATTTCCTGGTGGCGATCCTGGATCTCAACACCCCCACGGGGCGGGCGTCGAAAACCACCTGGCTGGCCGGGATCGCCGCGTGCCTGGCCCTGGCCGCCAATCTGCGGGACGCGGTCTCGCCGGTGGTCGACTGGCGCATGCCAGCCTTCGCCGGGCATCCATGGCTATGGATTCTATGGCTGAAGATCGCGGCCCTGATCGGCGCCGCCGCCAGCGCCCTTGGCCTGATGCTGTGGCTGCGCCAGCTGGAGCGCGGCGATCCCGCCCAGGACGATCCGCCCCAGGATCTGGAAGAGCTGGCCCGCATCGCCCGCAGCGAGGACAACACCGTCCAGAACCACATGATCAGTCTGGTCCACATCAAGCCGGGCCTGCTGCGCGCGGTGGTGATCCGCGCCGGCCTCTGGGGGCTGGGCCTTTTGCTGCGGGTCACCGCCCATAACGGCTACCTGGCCAGCATGCGCACCATCCACTTCGCCCACTGGGGCCTGGTCAGCGATGGCGGGCGGCTGATGTTCCACAGCAATTTCGACGGCAGCTGGGAAAGCTACCTCGACGACTTCATCGAGAAGGCCAATGTCGGCCTGACCCTGGCCTGGACCAATGGGGTCGGCTTTCCCACCACGCGGTTCCTGATCCTGGACGGCGCCACCCAGGGCCGCAAGTTCAAGGCCTGGGCCCGGCATTCCATGGCTGAAAGCCCGTTCTGGTTCAGCGCCTATAAGGGCCTGACGGTCAACCAGATCGAGCGCCAGGCGCGGCTGACCGAGGGCCTGCGCCGCCCCACCCTCAGCGACAAGGAGGCCGCGACGTGGGCGCTGGACCTGTGACCGCCGACGCCCAGCCGTCCCAGGGCTGGCGGCTGGAGCCCAAGACCGCCAGGGACGCCCAGGGCTTCGTGGTCAGCCCCTTCGCCCATCTGCAATATGGGGAGGCCCTGTTCCTGACCCTGCCCCCGGGGATCGGCGGCGGCTGGCTTGCGGCCCTGCGCGCCCAGATCACGATCACCGACGCCACCGGCCAGGCCAGCCCCTCGGCGACGATCGCCTTCGCCTATTCCGGGCTGCGGGCCATGAACCTGGACGCCGACACCCTCGCCACCTTCGCCGATCCGTTCCGCGAGGGCATGCATCAGGAAGACCGCCGCCGCCGGCTCAAGGATGACGGACCCACGGTGATCGAGGGTGGGGCGGTGTGGAGCGCCGACACCGCCAACGCGGTGCTGGTGGTCTATGAGGATGACGAGGCCGCCCTGGCCGCCCTCTGCGCCAAGGCCTCGGCGATCCTGCGGGTGGCGGGCGCGCCCGTCGCCTTTTCCATCAGCCTGTCCCTGCGCTTCGATGAGAAGGGGATCGCCCGGGAGCATTTCGGTTTCGCCGACGGTCTGTCCCAGCCGGTTCCCTACGGTCCGGAGATCCTTGGCCCAAGCGGCGGCCCGGCGCCCAAGGACCTGTGGCATCCCATCGCCGCCGGCGACATCCTGTTTGGCCACATCAACGCCCATGACGAGCCGGCGCCCGGGCCCCTGGTCAAGGTCCCTGAAGGAACCGCCTGCGGCCTGCCCCCCAGCCAGACCGCCGAGGGCTACCGCGACCTTGGGGTCAATGGCAGCTATCTGGTGATCCGCGAACTGCGCCAGGACGTGGCCCGGTTCTGGACCTCCATGGATCAGGCCGCCGCCGCCCTGGGCGATCCGACCCTGCCCGCCGAGGCCCTGGCGGCCCGGGTGGTCGGCCGCACCGCTGATGGCGATCCGCTGGTTCCGGGCGGAACCCTGCCGCCGGTGGGCGGCCAGCCGGCCAACACCTTCGGCTTCCTGGCCACGGACCCGCATGGGGTCGGCTGCCCCATCGGCTCCCACATCCGCCGGGCCAATCCCCGGGACGGCCTGGCCCCCGATCCGCAATCGGCGCTTGATCTGCTCAAGGCGGCCAACAATCACCGCATCCTGCGCCGGGGCCGCAAGTTCGGCCCGCCCATCGCCGATCCCCGGGTGGACGATCAGCAGTCCCGGGGCCTGCTGTTCATGTGCCTCAACACCGACCTGGTGCGGCAGTTTGAGTTCGTGCAGCAGAATTGGCTGCTGAACCCCACCTTCGCCACCCTGTTCAACGAGACCGATCCCCTGATGGGGCCCAAGGGGCCCTTCACCATCCCCGCCCAGCCGATCCGGCGGCGGGCCACGGTGGAGACCTTCATCCACTTCGCGGGGGGAGACTATTACTTCCTGCCCAGCCTGCCGGCCCTGGACTATCTGGGTGGGCTGAAATGAGCGATCAGGATGTGCTGCGCCCGGCGCCCAAGGGCCTTGGCGCCGCAGCCACCGCCTTTGGCATGGAGCATGTGGACGCGGTGTTCGCCCTCCTGCGGGCGGTCTGGCCGATCCCGCGTTTCGGCAAGACGGCCCTGGTCACCCGCTATGACGACGTGCGCGAGGCCTTCCTCAGCGATGACGCCTTCGCCGTGCCCTATGCGGCCAAGCTCGATGTGATCATGGGCGGCCAGCCCTTCTTCCTGGGCATGGGCGACACGCCGCAATATCGCCTGGACACCGCCGCCATGCGTCAGGTGGTGCGGCGCGAGGACGTGACGCCCCGATTGACCAGCGCCTTCGCCAGCCGCGCCGAGGCCCTGGTGGCGCAGGCGGACGGGCGCATCGAGGTGGTGGCGGACCTGTCGCGGCGGGTGACCTTCGAGGTGCTGTGCGACTATTTCGGCGTCACCGATCCCCCGGGCCAGGACCTGAAGGTGATCACCACCCGGCTGTTCGAGTTCCAGTTCGCCGATCCGGGAAACGATCCGGCCCTGCGGCGGGAGGTGGACGCCATGGCGCCCCTGCTGCGCAACCATATCGACGGCCTGATGGCCGCCCGCCGGCATGGGGGCGTCGAGATCGATGACGTCCTGGGGCGGGCGCTCAAGCGCGGCGCGGCGGGGGAGCCCGGCTTTTCCGACGACCAGATCCACAGCGCCCTGATCGGCTTTCTGGTGGGCGGCGTGCCCCAGCCGCCCATGGTGGCGCCCCAGGCCCTGGAGCAACTGTTGCGCCGCCCCGCCGCCCTGGCCAGCGCCCAGGCCGCCGCCCGGGCGGACGATGACGCCAGCCTGGCCGGCCATGTGTTCGAGGCCCTGCGCTTCGATCCCCTGGCCCCGGCCCTGATGCGCACGACGGTGAAGGATCACCAGATCGCCGCCGGAACCGCCCGCGCCACCGTGATCAAGGCCGGAACCACGCTTTTGGTTTCATTCCGCTCGGCGATGATGGACCCCCGGCGCATCCCCTCGCCCAAGGTCTTCAATCCCCGGCGCCTGCCGCACGAATACCTGCACTTCGGCTACGCCCTGCACACCTGCTTCGGCATCCACATCAATCAGGCGGTCTTGCCCTTGATGCTCAAGCCCCTGCTCCAGCGCCAAGGCCTGCGCCGGGCCCCCGGCGCCGAGGGGCGCCTGACCAAGCGCGGCGCCTTCGCCGACCGGCTTTGGGTGGAATACGAGGCGTAGGTTGTAGCTACGGCGAGCCCCCTCCACCGCTTCGCGGTCCCCCTCCCCCAAAGGGGGAGGAATTAGAAAAGGTCAGCGCCGACCCATTCCTCCCCCCTTGGGGGAGGGGGACCATGCGAAGCATGGTGGAGGGGGCCTGCCGGAAGAGCGCTGACTAATCCATCCCGCTCAGCATCCCGGTCAGCAGGGGGCGCACATAGAGGTCCGCCGCGGTCTCGGCGGTGACCCCGGGCGCCCAGCGGGACAGCTCGGCGGCGGCGTTGACCGCGCCATGGATCATGTGGGCGGCGATGGTCGCGTCCACCGGGCGCAGGGAGCCGTCGGCGATGCCGTCGCTGATCATGCCGGCGAAATAGACCGAGACATGGTCAAAGCGCCGGATCAGCTGGGTCTGCATGGCCTCCGGCGTGGCGCTGAGCGCCGAGATCCGTAAGAGGGGCGCATTGCCCGACACCTGATGCTCCACCAGGACGGTTGTCGCCGCGCTGAGGCGGGTCCAGCCGTCGTCGAACTGCTCGCAGGCGGCGCGCTGGGCGTGGCGCATGATGTCCAGGGTGCGCTCGAAACAGGCCACCACCAGATCGTCCTTGGCGTCGTTGTGGTGATAGAACGAGCCCTTGGTCACCTTCAGCCGGGCGGAGATCTTCTCCACCGAGGCGCCCATATAGCCCTGGGCGTTGATCAGCTCCGTCGCCGCCCGAAGGAAGGTCTCGCGGGACATCTCGCCCGCCGCGCCGGTGTCCCGGGGCGCCGGCGGCAGGGTCGGGGGCGACCAGACCGCGCCGGGGGCGCCCAGACCATGCAGCAGGATGTCCAGGCTGCGCTCGGCCGCCCGCTCGAAGTCCTCGGGGTCATAGTGATGCAGCCAGACCCCGGCCCAGAACAGCAGGGACAGCACCAGATGGGTCTCGGCGTTCAGGGTGGTGCGCTCGGCCCCGTCGTCGGGGGTCAGGAGGCCGCGCGCCCGGCGAAACATGTCGATGAAGGCGGCGTTGACCGTGGGATCGTCCAGGGCCCGCACGTCGTTGAAGGCCGCCACCGGCTCGGCCAGACCCAGGGCCACCTCGCGGCGAAAGCGGAAATGACCCCGCAGCAGCCGGCCCAGCCGCGCCTGAGGGGTGCGCTCCTCGGCGGCCTCGGCGATCAGGGCGTCATAGACCTCGATCGCCTTCATGAAACAGGCGGCGGCCAGGGCCTCTTTGTTGGGGAAATAGTAGATCACGCCGGTGGGCACCAGGCCGAGCTTGCCCGCCACCTCGGCCAGGGTCATGCCGCGTACGCCCTTGCGGTTCATCGCTTCGGTGGCGGAGGCCAGGATCGCCTGGCGCCGCGCATGGAACTTCTTGGTGCGTCGCGCGCCGGGCTGCGCCGGCTCCGGCGACGCCTGACTCTCAATCAGGTTCAACAGGTCTCGCCCCCTATATTTTACGACCACCATAACGACCTCGAAGGCCGGCAGATAGGGTGCGGGGGACACGGTGCGGAAATGCTCGCGCGAGCCCTTGGATTGCGGCGGATGGCTTGGTTTAACGGTTCAGGCCCAGCGACTCATCCATTCGCGGATCAATTCCATGCTTTCAGACGCCCTGACCGACAGCAAGCTGGCCCTACTTCTGGGCGATCGGCCGCTCAACGCCGGCCGGGACTATTTTGAGGAGGGCCGGGTTCGTCTTCTCGGCGACCGGAAAGCCGGTGGTCTGTGGATCCTCGAAGCTGAGGTCCAGGGCACGCAGCGCCAACCCTATCGTCAGGCCATCCGTCTGCGGGACGATGAATATCCGACCTGGAGCACGATCCAGGGAAATTGCTCCTGTCCGGTCGGCCGCAACTGCAAGCATGTGGTCGCCGCCATATTGGCCTGGCGCGAGAAGAATTCGGATCCAGACCGGATCCCGGCGGATTTCGAGCCTTGGCTGGGCCGCGTCGCCAAGATCGTCGAGCGCAGCAGCGAAGATTATCCGCCGTCCGTGCGCCAGCGCCTGTTTTATGTCCTGGATATCGGGGCGGACGGCTTGGCTGTGGTGCGCCCGCTTTCGGTGCGCCTGGATAAGGCGGACCGTCCCACGGGGCCGGTCAAGATGGTCGATTCCTTCAGCGCCCAGTCCTCGACGCCGCCCAAATATCTGCGAGGCAGCGACCTTCACATCCTGGCGGGTCTCGCCCGGCGCTATAACGGGGGCGGCGGGGACAAGGACGACTATCAACTGGCCGACCGGGCCGGTGGGCAGACCGCCTGCGCCATGGTGGCGACGGGCCGTTGTCTTTGGCGAAGCCTGGAGGGTCAGGTGGTGCGCCTGGGGCCGAGCCATCCCGCCAAGGGCGAATGGCGCGTCAGCGCGACGGGACACCAGCACTTCGGTTTCACCGTCGAAGGCCTGCCGGGCGTGCAGGTCCTGGGAACAGTTCCGCCCTGCTATTTCGACCCGAAGTCCCTGACCCTGGGGCCGCTGGAGACGGGCCTGTCCATGGCCCTGATCGGAGCCTTGATGAGCGCCCCGGCCATACCCGCCGGGGCGGCCCAGGACGCCGCCGAACGCATGACCGAGGTTCTGGGTCGCCTGAAGCTGAAACTGCCGACGCCAAGGGTGACCGAAGCGCTGGAGACCTTGACCCCCACACCTGTTCCGATCGTGCGGGTGGGTATGGAGTCCGTTGACTGCCGCGTCGAGGTGACCGCTGGCCGCCGAACTGCCTCCGCGTTGAGGACCCTTCGCCTGCCTGTGGCCCGATTGAGCTTTGACTATGCCGGCCTGAGCATTGACGGGCGCGACAAGACCCGCGTCGTGCGGGGCGCGGTGGGCGGCCACGCGGTGCGCATCGCGCGGGATCTGTCATTGGAGGCGCGGGCGGCGGATCGATTGGAGCGCCTTGGCCTGGTCCGCATCGAGCTATGGGGCGACGCCTATCCGACGCAGGAGCAAAGGGGTCTCTACGGCCTGGGCGCTGATAGCGAGGCTGTGGACTTCGCCCCTTTCATCCTGTCCGCCAAGACCCAGCTGGAACGCGAAGGCTGGACCGTCGAGGTCGATCCAGACTTCCCCCTCGCCGTCGCGCGGATCGAGCCGGAGGATTGGACCTTCGATCTGGAGGCGGCGGACGCCGACGGTTCGGGCCTGGACTGGTTCGACCTGACCCTGGGTGTGCGGATCGATGGCCAGAGGGTGGATATCCTGCCGATCCTGGCCCAGCTCATGCACGCCCTGCCCGAAGGCGGGGAGGTCGAGACCCTGCGGGATCTTGCCACGAAAGGGGACGGCGCCGGCGATCTGGTGGCGGTGCTGGGGGACGGCAGGGTGGCCCAGATCCCCATCGCCCGGGCGGCGCCGATCCTGGAGGGGCTGATTTCGGTGTGGGGCGTCGAACAGTTGACCCTGGGCGCCCCTCGGGTGTCCCGGTTTCAGGCCACGGAACTGGCCGAACTGCGCGAGCGCCTGGGAGAAGGCGTCACCTGGACGCCTGGGGATCGGCTGCTGGCCCTTGGTGAGGCCCTGAAGGGGTGGGCCAACCGCGCGCCCACCGTCACCCCGCCGGATTTTCACGCCAGCCTGCGTCCCTACCAGCAGGAAGGGCTCGATTGGCTGCAGATGCTGGCCAGGACCGGCTTCGGCGGAATCCTGGCCGATGACATGGGGTTGGGCAAGACCGTCCAGACCCTTGCCCATCTTGCGGTGGAAAAATCCGCCGGGCGACTGGATGGGCCGGTTCTGGTGGTGGCGCCCACCAGCGTCATGCCCAACTGGGCGGCAGAGGCGGCCCGCTTCACCCCGGCTCTCAAGATCCTGACGCTTCGCGGTCCGGAGCGCGCCGCCGATTTTCCGAAGATCGCGCAGAGCGATCTCGTCATCACCTCCTACCCGCTGCTCGCCCGGGACCGCGAGACGCTTCTGGCGCAGGACTATGCGGTGGTGGTGCTGGACGAGGCCCAGACCATCCGTAATCCCGTCACCGCGGTCGCCCAGGCGGCTCATGGCCTGAAGGCTGGCCAGCGCATCGCCCTGTCCGGCACGCCGGTGGAAAACCATCTGGGGGATGTCTGGTCCCTGATGCACTTCCTCAATCCAGGCCTGCTTGGAAATCTGAAGGCCTTCAATCGGGAGGTGCGCGCGCCGATCGAGAAGCACGGTGATGCCGCCGCCGCCGCCCATCTCGCGGCCCGCCTTCGCCCGTTCCTGCTGCGCCGGACCAAGGATCAGGTGGCGGGGGACCTGCCGGCCAAGACGGAAATCGCCGAGACCGTCGAATTCGCCCCGGACCAGGCCGATCTCTACGAAGCGACCCGGGCGATCATGCATGAACGGGTGCGCGAGGCCCTGGCCAAGAATGGCTTGGCGCGAAGCTCGGTGGTGGTGCTCGACGCCCTGCTGAAGCTGCGCCAGGTCTGTTGCGATCCTCGCCTGGTCAAGACCGCTTCAGCCAAGGGCAAGCCAGCCAGTTCGGCCAAGCTGGCCCGGCTGTTCGAACTGGTGGATCAACTGTTGGAGGAGGGGCGGCGGGTGCTGATCTTCTCCCAGTTCACCTCCATGCTCGCCCTGATCCGCGAGCGACTGGAGGCGGACGGCCGAGACCACGCCTGGCTGACCGGCGACACCGCAGATCGGGCCGAGCCGGTGCGGCGCTTCCAATCGGGCGAGGTCTCGCTGTTCCTGATCAGTCTCAAGGCCGGCGGCGTCGGGCTCAACCTGACCGCCGCCGACACGGTGATCCTCTATGATCCCTGGTGGAACCCGGCTGTGGAGGCCCAGGCCATCGACCGCGCCCACCGCATCGGCCAGACGCGCCCGGTGTTCGTCCATCGCCTGATCGCGGTGGGCACCATCGAGGAGAAGATGCTGGCGCTTCAGTCACGCAAGCGCGACCTCGCCGAGGCGCTGTGGAGCGAGGAGGGGGCGGGCATGGGCGCCCTGACCGAGGCCGACGTCGAGGCCCTGTTCGGATAGGCGCGGCCGCCGAAACCGCTCACATTTTCGGGCGCCACCCTTTAGGATGCGGCCGACTCCCCTTGGCCGCTATCGAAGGCGCTGAATGACCAAGCCCATCACGCTCGCCACCTATCTGGCCTCGCAATCCGCCGCCGACGCGGCGCTCAGGGCCGTGGTGGCCAACGTCGCCCAGACCTGCGCCGAGATCAGCCGGGTGGTCGCGGGCGGCGCCCTCACCGGCAGCCTGGGGGCGGCGGGCCACACCAATGTCCAGGACGAGGAGCAGAAGAAGCTCGACGTCATCACCAACGACATGCTGCGCGCCGCCCTGGACGGATGCGCGCCGGTGGCGGGCCTGGCCTCGGAGGAGCTGGACACCATCGAGACCACCGGCCGCGAGGGCGGTTTCCTGGTCACCTTCGATCCCCTGGACGGCTCCAGCAATATCGATGTGAACGTCTCGGTGGGCACGATCTTCTCGATCCTGCCGGCCCCGGCGGGCAAGGTTCCGGACGAGGCCGATTTCCTGCAGCCCGGCCGCCGGCAGGCCGCCGCCGGCTATGCGCTCTATGGCCCCCAGACCATGCTGGTCCTGACCCTGACCGAGGGCGTCGCCGCCTTCACCCTGGATGCGGGCGGCGAGTGGCTGTTGACCCATGAGGCCCTGAGCATTCCGGCGGACACCAAGGAATTCGCCATCAACATGTCGAACCAGCGCCATTGGGCCGAGCCCGTGCGCCGCTATATCGATGGCTGCCTTCAGGGCAAGACCGGCCCCCGGGGCAAGGACTTCAACATGCGTTGGGTCGCCGCCATGGTGGCCGATGTGCACCGCATCCTGATGCGGGGCGGGATCTTCCTCTATCCCTGGGACGCCCGGGAGCCCGACCGGGCCGGCAAGCTGCGCCTGATGTACGAGGCCAATCCCATGTCCCTGATCGTCGAGCGCGCCGGGGGTAAGTCCACCACCGATGGCGTCGCCCCGATCCTGGATCTGCAACCCACCAAGCTGCACCAGCGGGTTCCCGTGGTGCTGGGCTCGGCCAATGAAGTCGATCAGGTTGGGGCGGTGGATCAGG
The DNA here is from genome assembly GCA_031291685.1 of Caulobacteraceae bacterium. GTDB lineage: Bacteria > Pseudomonadota > Alphaproteobacteria > Caulobacterales > Caulobacteraceae > Poindextera. The sequence continues at coordinate 20,368 of JARLIP010000055.1, forward strand.
TCGGGGCCTAAAACCTCGCCCTGATTCCCGCGAACACTCCCCGGCCGACGGAGCCGTACTGGTAGGCGGTCTCATAGTGCTGGTCGAACAGGTTCTCGATCCGGCCGTAGAGCTCCAGCCGCGCGGTCAGGGGATAGGACGCCCGCAGGTCCGTCAGGGCGTAGGCCTTCAGGGGGATGAGGTTGGCCGCGTCGTCGAAGCTGCGCCCAGCATAGCGCAGAGCCAGGGTGGTGTTCAGACGCAAGGGCCAGTCATAGCTGACCGACAGGTTGGCCGCGTCCTGGGGACGGCGGGCCAGGGCCTTGTGGGTCCGGGCGTCCTCGGAGTCGGTATAGGTGTAGTTGGCGGTCAGGCTCAGCCTGGCCAGCGGTCGCACGGACGCCTCCAGCTCGACCCCCTGCGCCGTGGCCCGGGCGATATTGGCGTAATAGCCATAGGGTTCGGTGGCGCAGAGCGGGGCCGGGGTCGTGCAGTCGAAGAAGCCGATCAGGTCTCGGCTGGCGCGGCCGAAATAGGTGGCCGAGATTTTCGCGCGACCGGACCAGAGGCGCTGCTCGATACCGGCGTCCCAGCTGTCGGCGGTCTCGGGCCGCAGGGCGCGGTTTCCATAGGCGCTGAACAGCTGATAGAGGGCCGGCGCCTTGAAGCCCTGGCCGAAGCTGACCCGCAGGATCGTGTTCCCGTCGTTCAGCGTCCAGGCGGCGGCGGCCTGGAAGATATCGTGGCCGCCGAAGGTGTCGTGCTGGTCGTGGCGGGCGCCGGCGGTGAGGGTCAAGCCGCGTAGCACCTCGCCCTGGACCTGGACATAGCCGCTGTCCAGGGTGGCGCGGTAGCCCTGGGGCGAGGGGACGACATCATAGGCCGGGGTGTCCGTGGTCAGGGTCGAGCGTTCGTGCTGGGCGCCGAACACGGCCTGATAGCGCTCGCTGATGGCCCAGGTCCCCTGGTATTCCACCCGGGTGGTCTTGCCATAGCCATAGAAGGTCTGGGTCACCGGCGCATAGTTCGGGTCATAGAGGGCTCGGTCGGTGTCGGAATATTGCAGGGCCAGCCGGTTCTTCAACCGCCCGCCGAACAGGCCGAAATTGACCCCGCCATAGAGGATGTACTGGGTGGTCTTGCTGTACTCGCCGTCGTCGCCAAAGGCGTAGTTGGGCGTGTCGTAGCCGTCATAGGCCACCCGTGAGCGGGTATAGTAGCCGCGCAGGTCGATCTGCACATCCGGCGTCAGATCGTAGCGCAGACGCCCGCTGAAGGCGGTGTCCGTATAGCCATCGGTCTCCCGCCCGCCAAAGGCCCGGTCGAAGGCCGAGATCCCCGCGGTGGCGTAGTAGCCCCCGGCCAGACGAAAGCTCAGTCGGTCCAGGGTTCCGCCCATCCCCAGGCGATAATATTGGGTGTCCCGCGAGCCGGCCTCGGCGGCGCCGTCCGCCTCCAGGCCCTTGGGCGGCTCGGCGGTGACCACGTCCACCACCCCGCCGATGGCCTGGCTGCCCCACAGGGTCGAGTGGGCGCCGCGCAGCACCTCCACCCGGCTCACGTCCCCGGCCAGCAGGTTGGCGAAGTCGAAGCCGCCGCTGGGCTGGGACGGATCGTTCAACTGCACCCCGTCCACCAGCACCAGGGTCTGATCCGAATCCGCCCCCCGGATGAAGATCGAGGTCGGCTGGCCCTCACCGCCATTGCGCACCAGGGCCACCCCCGGGGTCTGGACCAGAAGCTCGGCCAAGGGAACCGCCTGGCTGGACTGGATGGCGCCCTGGTCGATCAGGGTCACCGAATTGCCGACCTTGTAGAGGGGCTGGGGCGCGCGGTTGGCCACCACCACGATGTCGTCCGGCGCGGAATCGGCGGCCCAGGCCAGGCCGGGGGCGGCGCAGGCCAGGGCGGCGGCGAATGCGAATTTGGTCACGGAAAATCTTCCCCTCAAGCCACGATCCAAGGCCCGTCCGCGCATGACGCGCGGGCGGTTCAGTGGTCGCCGCTCGGGAGAACCCGCTCGCTCGGCGCACCCCGGCCGGACGAAGGACGACTGCGGCAGGCAGGTCTCCTGGCTCGTGGGTCACGGCTCGCGCATCGCCTTCCCAGATCGGTCCCTTTCGGGGCCGGCCCAGTGGCCAAAGGATGCGCGCGCTCGCCACATACAGTTGCGGGGGCAGCCCGGGTTTTCCACCCGAGTTCCCTTTTCACCCCTTGCGGGGAACCTGTCGCAAAGGCCGCAGTAGGGCCGGGCGGCGGCCGCGTCAATCGCGCGGCGACCGACCCGGCCTCCCCCCGCGCCGATCACGCTTTGTGAGGAGGGGGCGATCGTCCGTCAGTGGATGCTGAATTCGCCGTCCACGGCCCGCCATTCGGAGGGTTTGATCAGGCCCTGGTGCGCCACCCTGACCGAGTGCAGGGGACCTTCGATCTCTCGTCGCCAATGGTCCAGGAAGCCCTTCAGCACCGGAAAGTCCGGGGCCACATCGTAGTCCTGCCAGACGAACAGTTGCAGGATCGCCGGATAGTCCGGCAGTCGATAGTGGATCTGCGCCGTCGTCAGGCCGTAGCCCTTGAGCTGAAGCAGGAAGTCCTGGCTCACCATGTCACGCCTCGATCGTTGAATAGCCTCTCTGTTGGCCGTTCCCCGTCCGTGACATCGCAAGCGTCCGGATACGGAACGGTCTCGACGACTCAGAGGCTAGCCCCGGGTGCTCTGACTGAAGCTTAACGCCCGGCTGCGACCGGTGTCGCAGGGGCGCTTGACCGAATTTCAGGCAATGACTTATGGGGCTGAGCATGGCTGCGGCATAAGGGTTGCGTGGTTCGAGACGCGGCGCTTCGCCCCCGCTCCTCACCATGACTATTGTTGTGGAATTTCAATAATCTTGGTCATCCGGAGGAGGCCGCGCAGCGGCCGTCTCGAAGGACGCGATGTTGTCGCGACCCTGCGGATCAACGCCCTGAAGGCTTTCTGGGTAAGCCCTGGCAGCATCAGGGCCTGTCCCGCCGTCCGCGCGACGAAGAACAGGTTGAAGGCCAGCCACAGGCCATTGTTTCCGAGCCCCCGCGTCGCCGCGAGCGCGGCCACGAACACGGCCAGGGCGCCGGCCATGCCGATCAGCATGGCCCGGGTCCAGCTGGAGCCGATGAACACCCCGTCGAACACGAAGGACGCCACACCGGTCAGGGGCAGGGCGATGGCCCAGCCCACATAGGCGCCGGTGGCGGCGATCACCGGCGGCGCGGTGCTGAAGCTGGCGGCCAGCCTGGCGCCGGCCAGGGCGTAGGCGATGGCGATCAGCGCCGCCGCCCCGCCCGCCCAGACCAGGATCACGCGGACCAAACGGTCGAAACGCGCCCGGTTGCGCGCCCCCAGGGCCTCGCCGCACAGGACCTGGGCCGCGCTTTCAAAGCCGTCCAGGAGCAGGGCGGCGAGCATGAACATCTGAAACAGGATGGCGTTGGCCGCCAGCACCGTCGCCCCTTGCTGGGCCCCGGCGCGGGTCAGGAGCACGGTGGCGCTCATCAACAGGATCGTGCGGCCGAACAGGTCGCGGTTTAGGCTGAACAGGGCGCCCAGATCCGCCGCGCGCCAGGTGGCCCGCTCCCGCGCCATGGCCAGGGAGCGGCGGGCGGGCGCCTCCCGGGCGACCATCAGGGCCAGGGCCAGGAGCTTGACCGTCTCGGACGAGTCCGTGGCGGCGGCCACCCCGGCGACCCCCAGGTGCAGGCCCAGGACCAGGCTGGTGTCCAGGGCGATGTGGATCAGGTTGGAGCCCACCTCCACCGCCAGCACCGCGCGCACCCGCCGCCGGCCGATCAGCCAGCCCACCAACACCGAATTGAGCAGCCAGGCCACGGCGCCCCAATAGCGGATGTCCACATAGCGCTTGGCCAGGGCCGCCATCGGCCCTGACGCGCCCAGCATCTTCAGGCCCAGGGGAACGATCAGGGGCTGGGCCAGCAGCAGCAGGGCGCCGATCCCCAGCGCCACGGCCAGGCCCCGGGTCAGGGTGGCGGCCTGGGCTGGCTCGTCCTCCCGTCCCGCCGCCTGGGCGGTGAGGGCTACCGTGCCCGAGCGCAGGAAGTTGAAGACGATCAGCAGGGTCATCAAGAGCTTGGCGCCGACCTCCACCGCGCCCTGGGAGGCGGCCTCGCCCTGGCGGCCGATCACCCACATGTCGGCCAGGCCGAACAGGGCCGTGGCCACATTGGTCAGCATGGAGGGCAGGGCGATGCCGAGGATCGATCGGCGCATCGCGCTGGCGGATGTCACGGCCCCTGGGCTCATGCTTTTCGAGTGCGGGGCGCCGGCTCCAGGGTCAAGACGAAATCCGCCCCCGCCGTGCGACGGTGGGGGCGGTGATCGTCAGGTCAGCGCCCTTGGTATTAGGCGGCGTCGACCAGCACCAGTTCGGAGTCGACCGAGGCCGTGATGGTCAGCTTGGTCTCGTCGCTGATCGCCGCGCCGTCGCGGGCGTCCAGGGTCACCCCATTGACCTCCACCGAGCCGGTGGCGGGCACCAGATAGAGGTGGCGGCCCTCGCCCACCGGATATTCGATGGTCTCACCGGCCTTCACCGTGGCGCCCAGCACCCGGGCCTGGGTGCGGATCGGCAGGGCGTCGGCGTCCTCGGCGAAACCGCTGGCCAGGGTCACGAAGCGCCCGGATCGGTCGGTCTTGGGGAAGGGCTTGGCGCCCCAGGTGGGTTGGCCGCCGGGGCGGTCCGGATGGATCCAGATCTGGAAGATCCGGGTGGTCCCCGGCTCGAGGTTATATTCCGAGTGGCGGATGCCGCTGCCGGCGCTCATCACCTGGACGTCCCCGGCCTCGGTGCGGCCCTTATTGCCCAGGCTGTCCTGGTGGGTGATGGCCCCCTCGCGGACATAGGTGATGATCTCCATGTCAGCGTGGGGATGGGGCGGAAAGCCCGAATTGGGGGCGATCTCGTCGTCGTTCCACACCCGCAGGGCGCCGTGGCTCACCCGCTTGGGGTCGTAGTATTCGGCGAAGGAAAAGTGATGCTTGGCCTTCAGCCAGCCGTGGTCGCCGCCGCCGAGGGAAGCGAAGGGTCTGCGATCGATCATGTTCAGCGCTCCTGATCCGTTGCGCCGCCCAGGTCCCGCGATCGGGTTTGCTGGGCGGCCTTGAGGTTGAGGCGAACCTATCGACAGGCCTGAAAATCAGAAATAGAAACCTTGGAAACTCATTGTTTCGGTTCTTGCCATGTCGAAGCTTCCGGATTTCGAGGGCCTGGCGATCTTCGCCAAGGTGGCGGAGATGCGCTCCTTCGCCGGGGCGGCGCAGGAGTTGGCCCTGTCCAAGGCCACGGTCTCCAAGGCCGTCACCCGGCTGGAGCTGCGCCTGGGGGCGCGGCTGTTCAACCGCACCTCCCGCCGCCTGGCCCTGACTGACGCGGGCCAGCGCCTGCTGGAGCCGGCCAGCGCGATCCTGGCCCAGGGGGAGGCGGCGGAGGACGCGGCCCTGGAGCAGTCCAAGACCCCTCGTGGCCTCGTGCGGCTGGCGGCGCCCATGTCCTTTGGCCTGCGCTGCGTGGCGCCGATCCTGCCGGATTTCCTGGGGACCTATCCACAGGTCTCCATCGACCTGCACCTCAGCGACGAGACCGTGGACCTGATCGGCGAGGGGATCGATCTGGCCCTGCGGATCGGCGCCCTGCCGGATTCGTCAATGGTGGCCCGGCGGCTGTGTCCCGTGCGGCGGCTGGTGGTCGGCGCTCCGGCCTATTTCGCCCGGCGGGGGCGCCCGACCCATCCCGCCCATCTCGCCGAGCACGACTGCCTGGGCTACGCCTACCTGGCCACCGCCGACGTCTGGCGCTTCACCAACGCGGCGGGGGAGGAGTCCTGGGTGCGTCCGGCCGGGCCGATGCGGGCCAACAACGCCGACGCCCTGACCCCGGCCCTGATCGCGGGCCTGGGCCTGGCTCTGCAGCCGGATTTCATCGTCGAGGAGGCCCTGGCCAGCGGGGCCCTGGAGGCGGTTTTGACCGACTGGGCGATGCGGGACGCCTCCCTGCACCTGGTTTCGCCCTCCGCCGGTCCGAGGCCGGCGAGGGTGAGCGTCCTGGCTGATTTTCTGGTGGAGCGCCTGGCCAAGGGGCCGGGAAGCCGCGAATCACGAAGCGCGGTAACAATTTGAAATAACAATGGTAATTTGATTTGTGGTTCATCGCACGCAGCGCGATCGGGCTCTATAGGCGGGCGCCTGATCCATCTGCCGCCTCAGTGCAGCGTGCGATCGGGATATCGCCCAGCGGCGTAGAAAAGTCACTGCGGCAAGTGCGGGCGCCGCATGAGGCGCGATGTCCCATGTGCGGGAATGCTCACGTCCTGCGCGGGAACTTCCGATCGAACTTGACAGGCGCGTCAGTGGTCGGCTTGATGGCCCCAACAATGCATTACACACAATTAAAACAGGCCTGGGCCGAGCTTATCGCACCCGGCGCTCCGTTCGAGGTGGAGGAAATCGAGGTTCGCGGGGTGCGCTTGCGCGCCTTCAAGAACGCGCCTCGCACCATTCGAGATTTCTGGCTGTCGACCGCCGCCTTTGGGGACCGGGACTATCTGGTTTACCAGGACGAACGGCTGACCTACGCCCAGGCCCACCAGCAGGTCGCCGCCATCGGCGCCTGGCTGTTCAAGCAGGGGGTCAAGCCCGGGGACCGCGTGGCCATCGCCATGCGCAACTATCCCGAATGGATGCTGATCTACTGGGCTTGCGTGTCCGTCGGCGTGGCCGCCGTGGGCATGAACGCCTGGTGGGTCGCCGACGAGATGGAATACGCGCTCAAGGATTCCGCGCCCAAGGTGGTGTTCTGCGACCGCGAGCAGCTGGACCGCATCCTGGAGCGTCCGGCCATGGCCGCCGGCATGACCCTGGTGCTGGTCCGGGCCGAGCCCCCCGCCGGGGTGGTTCCCTGGTCGGACGTGCTCAAGGACGGGGGCGAACTGCCCCAGGTCAGCATCGATCCCGACGACGACGCCTGCATCTTCTACACCTCGGGCACCACCGGCAATCCCAAGGGCGCGCAGCTGACCCACCGGGGCTGCGTCTCCAACCTGTTCAATATGGTCTTCTCCGGCCAGGTCCAGACCCTGGCCACCCAGAGGGCCACCGGGGTTGAGCCGGATCCCGCCCTCGCGGCCGTGATCCCCACCGCCCTGATCACCACCCCCCTGTTCCATGTGACCGCCAACAACTGCGCCGCCTATCTGGTGACCGCGGCCGGGGGCAAGCTGGTGCTGATGTATCGCTGGGACGCCGGCGAGGCGCTCAAGCTGATCCAGCGCGAGAAGGTCACCGCCATGAGCGGGGTGCCGATCATGTCCCGGGAGCTGATCACCCATCCGGACTTCCGCAAGTACGACACCTCCAGCCTCCAGACCCTTGGCGGCGGCGGCGCCCAGCTGCAGCCCGACCTGGTGGCCAAGATCGATTCCGAGGTGGCCACCGCCCGGCCCAACACCGGCTATGGCATGACCGAGACCTGCGGGATCATCACCTCGGTCGCCGGCGACTTCTTCGTCGATAAGCCGGCCAGCGCCGGCCCGGCCATGCCCACCTTCGAGGCCCAGTGCTTCGATGATTTCGGCCGTCCCGTGCCCCAGGGCCAGGTGGGCGAGCTTTGGGTGCGCGGCGCCCCGGTGATCAAGGGCTATATCAACCGGCCCGACGCCACGGCCGAAGCCATTACCGATGGCTGGCTGCATACCGGCGACGTGGCGCGGATCGACGAGGACGGGTTCGTCTTCATCGTCGACCGCAAGAAGGACATGGTCCTGCGGGGCGGCGAGAACGTCTATTGCGCCGAGGTCGAGGCCTGCATCCATCACCATCCCGCGGTGGCCGAGTGCTGCGTGTTCGGGGTGCCTGACACGCGGCTGGGCGAGGAGGTCGCCGCCGCCGTGGTGCTGCGTCCCGACCAGCATCTCACCGCCACGGAGTTGGGCAAGCACGTCGGCGCCCACCTGTCCAAGCACAAGATCCCCCGCCTGGTCTGGTTCCTGCCCGACTCCCTGCCGCGCAACGCCAATGGCAAGTTCATCAAACGCCAACTGCGCGAAACCCTGAAGCCGGAAGCGGCCGAGGTGGTCGGCGGGCTTTAAATCCTCTGCTCCCCTGTTCGCAGAACGGGGGAGCTGGCGGGGTGAAGCCCCGTCTGAGGGGGCGTTCGGACGGTCTGGTCGCCCCCTCCGTCACGGGGCTTCGCCCCGCGACACCTCCCCCGCATCGCCGTGCGATGCATGGGAGGACAAGCGTCCTTACGACGCCAGCGCCCGGATCGGCGGCTCGTCGGGCTCTTCAGCCATCCTGGGCCGCACGGTGGAGGCGGCGGCGCTGTCCGGCGCCAGGGGCAGGCGGACCTCGGCGATCAGGCCCTGGCCGGCGGAGCGCAGGCGCACATCGCCCCCGTGAGCCCGCAGGACCGAGCGGGTCACCGACAGGCCCAGGCCCATGCCGCTGCGGTCAGAGCTCCGGGCCGAGGGGCTGCGATAGAAGGGCGTGAACACCCGCTCCAACTCCGCCTCTGGCAGGCCGGGCCCGGAATCGGCGATCTCCATCACCGCTTCCCCTGGCTCCAGCCGCAGCCGCACCCGGGCGCTGCGCCCGTATTTCAGGGCGTTGTCCAGCAGGTTGGTCAGGGCCCGTTGCAGGGCCAGGGCGTCGACCTCCACCAGGGCCTCGTCCTCTCCATCCTCCAGCTCGGCGTCGCCGCCCATCAGGGCCGCGTCGTCCACCACGCATTGCAGCACCGATCGCAGGTCCACCCGCTCGCGGGCGCCGGGTTCCGAGGCGTCGCG